>JAVVUJ010000138.1:0-4862 GCA_036653195.1 Anaerovorax sp.
CTTTGATAAAAACAGCCAGCATTTCCTTTGCCCCAAGTTGGCCGGTTTTCTTTCGAAGGCTAAACAACAACAATATTGTGGTCACAATAGCGGAGATGGATGTTGCCAAAGCAAGACCACCAATGCCCATAAATTTAACTAAAATTAAATTTCCTACAATATTGATGATAACTGCCAAAATCCCATTTATCATGGGCGTCTTTGAATCTTGTATGGAATAAAAGGCTCTGGTAATCATATCCCTTAGACAATATCCCACAAGACCGATTGAATAAAAAATCAAAGCAGTTGTAGTCATCTGACTGGAACTGGCATCAAAAGCGCCATATTGGAATACGGCTGTAATAATAGGTTCGCTTAAAACAATCATGCCTACCGTGGCCGGAACCACGATAATGTTGAGGATATTGATGATGTTTCGCAAAAACGTTTTCAGACCTTCAACGTCATTTTTGGCACCAAGTTCTGACATCTTCGTGTAACAGATGTTGCCTGCACCCATGGAAATCAGCCCTATCACAAACAAGGAAAGTCTATTGGAAAAGTTTAAAGCTGCCATACTTCCCGTGGCGAGTCCTGAAGCGAGCATACGATCTACAATGGTGTTGATTGTTTGTATAGCACTTCCTATTAAAATAGGCACTGTTAAAATTAAAATCTTGCGAATGCCCTCATTTTTGAAATCAAAGTTTATACTTAATTTGTATCCTTTTTTTCTTATTAGTGGAAATATCCTAAGTATTTGCACAATTGCCCCTAAGTCATATGCCAAAGCAGCTGCCTTTAGTCCATATATAGGGGTAACGACTATAAATGCAAGCACTAAAACAAAATTTAACGGTATCCCAATTGCCGCAGATGCAAGAAAACTATTTTCTCCACGAAGATGTTGACTGCCAATTTCAACAAAAAAAGCAAAAGGCACTGTACAGAGCAGAATACAAGTCATTGCTACAGATAATTCATAAACCTCACCTGTAAACCCTGGTGCAAGAATTCTTACCGCAATTCCAGATAAATAAATTCCAAGAATCACAGTAATACAGGATAACCCGCCTATGATTGAATATGTGGCATCCAAAAACTTTTTTTTCTCCAAAGGAAGTCGATTTTCAGAAAACGCTTTATAGATTGGCATAAAAGCAGCAGCAATAGCACCAAACAACATTGAAAAAATTCCTACAGCAGAGAGTGCCAAAACAAATGCATCTGATTCCACTGAAGTGCCATAAGCATAGGCTAAAGCCACATCTCGTAAAAACCCCGTCATCTTGCTGACTATCAAAATAATGGTAACCACTATCGTTGTCTGTGCTATTTTTTTATTATTCATCTTTCCTCATTCTGCTCTCCGCTCTATAATTCTTTAGGATTTTTGCATCCACGCAAGCCATTGCTGATCACGAAGGTTATCTCACCCCGCCATCAATAGCCTTCAAATAACTACAATCCTTCTCCCAACTAATCCGTCTACCTTCCATAGATGACTTGTAAGCTGCTAAAATAATCTGCATGGCGATTTTGCCATCCTTGCCATCAATATATGGCTTTCTGTCATTTTCAATAGCATCAATAAAATCTCTGTATAAAGGCGTATGCCCATTTCCGTATACGCTTTCCACTTCTCCGTTGCACAATGTCATGACTTCTTCTTCGGTGTCAAGTCCATCGGCAAATCGCCACGTTTCAATCTTATTGACGGCAACACCGCCGATTGCCACGATGCCTTTTTCTCCCATAATGGTCAGGGTTTCTTCCAAATTGGTGGGATACACACAGACAGTGCCTTCCACATTTCCTATAATGCCTTCTTTCAATCCCAGCTGAATGCTACCGTAATCTTCTGCTGCAATATAGTCATGCATAAAGTTTCCAACGGCACCGTTTACCCAGTCTATATCGCCGCCCAGCATCCATTGAAGCAAGTCAATGTTATGTATACATTGATTCATGAGGCAGCCACCGTCCAGTTGGTAAGTGCCTCTCCAAGGTGCCTGGCTGTAGTATCCTTGGTTTCGATTCCATAAGATTCTGGCATTCCCCGCAATCAGTCTGCCAAATCGGCCTTTTTCTACGGCTTCTCTTAGTTTTTGAATGGGTGGATTAAACCTATTTTGATGGGAAACGCATAGTTTGACACGGTTTGCCTGCCCAGCATGTATCATAGCATCTGCATCTTCTACTGAAAGTGCCATAGGCTTTTCGGTAATTACGTGTTTGCCTTGATTCATGGAATAAATAGCAATTTCAGGGTGGTATCCGCTTTCTGTACAAATAGTCACGGCATCTATTTCTTCCTTTTCCAACATCTCTTTATAATCTACATAAACAGAAGGTTGCGCTCTATGCCCTTCTGCATATTGGGTTGCTTTTTCGATGGCATTTTCTTTTATGATATCACATACTGCCACCAGTTGCATTGACTCTGCGTTATCAATGGCTGCTTTTACATGGTTTTTAGCAATCCTACCGCAACCGATGATTGCAAATTTCACTTTATTCATTTCGCTTCCTCTTCCTTTTTTATTTCATGGCTTTTTTAATCGTCTTTATGATAAAACCTTGGTCTTCCTCACTTAAATAAGGGTGCATGGGCAAATTCAGAATCACTTTTGAGGTTTGCTCTGCCATAGGAAATCCTCTGTAAATGGAGGGGTTATTTCTATAGACCGTTTGTTCATGCATAGATTTTTTATAATAAATCATAGTTGGAATATTGGCCTGCTTCAACGTTTGTTGCACGTGGTCTCGTTCTTCTTCCGATTTCAAAAGAATGGAGTACTGCGCAAAACTAGACACAAATCCATCCGGAATCAACGGAGTTACAGCCACATCTTGCAAGCCCTCCTTGTATCCCTTTGCTACAGCATTTCGCATTTGGAGTTCATACTCTTGGAAGGCTTTTAATTTAGGTAGCAGCACCGCCGCTTGTATGGTGTCCAGCCTAGAATTTAAGCCCACCCTTACATTATCATATTTGTCATTGCCTTTTCCATGCACTTTGATAGATTCCAAATAGGCTTTTACTTTGTCTTCGTTTGTAAAAACTGCACCGCCATCTCCATAACAGCCTAACGGTTTCGCCGGAAAAAAAGAGGTTGTCCCAATATCTCCAAAAGAACACGCCATTTTACCCTCTACAGACCCACCAAAGCCCTGTGCGCCATCTTCAATAACCAGCAAATTATATTTTTCTGCTATGTTATTTAGTTCTGCAAAGTTCGCCGGTAATCCAAATAAATCTACTGCAATGATAGCTCTGGGCGTTAAAGGTTTTCCCTCTTTTGTTGTGTATTTTCCTTCGATTACGTCTTCAATAGCACCCTCTAAATCAGGAAGGGAAATGTTAAAAGTTTGCCTATCAATATCCACAAAGATGGGTGTGGCACCACAAAGAGATATGGTCTCGGCAGAAGCATAAAAAGTAAAGGTGGGTACAAAAACCCCATCTCCCTCTTTCAAGTCATAGGCCATCATCGCCAATGTAAGCGCGTCCGTTCCATTGGCACAAGTGACACAGTGCTTTACACCTACGTATTCTGCCAGCTTTTCTTCCAAGGTTCTCACTTCTTGACCCATTATGTAATTTGAATTATTTAATACATTTTGAACGGCTCCATCAATTTCTCCTTTGAGATTTTGATATTGGGCCTGTAAATCAATAAACTGCATGGACAATCTCTCCTTTTTTATGATATTCCTTCAAGCATGCGTGACAAACAGCATGGTTGTTGGAATCAAATGTTATTTTCTCTCCGCATTGGCAAACCCAACCTTTTACTCTCCCCGGGTTGCCCACTACCAATGCATAATCAGGAATATCCTGTGTCACGACAGAGCCTGCACCGATAAGGGCATATTTTCCAATAGCATGACCACAGACAATGGTGGCATTGGCACCTATGGAAGCCCCTTCATGAATCACTGTTTTCCTATATTCATCTTTTCTGCTAACGTGGCTTCTGGGATTGATTACATTTGTAAAAACGCAAGATGGGCCAAGGAATACATTGTCTTCACAAATCACACCGGTGTATATGGAAACGTTGTTTTGAATTTTCACGTTGTTTCCGAGAACTACGTCAGGAGAAATCACAACATTTTGTCCAATGTTACAATTTTCACCCATCCTGCAATGGCTCATAATGTGACTAAAGTGCCATATCTTTGTGCCTTTTCCTATTGTACATTCCTCATCTATATAACTGGATTCATGTTTGAAATATTCGTTTTCCAACTGATTGTTATCACTTAATTTCACAACTCCACCTCCAAAGCTTGTTCTTATGATTAGGCCTGATTACTCAAAATACTCCCTATCGCTTCAATGCCTAGCGATACATTTACTGATATATAGCAATTCTCTATTCAATCACATTACTTAATATGAAATAATTTATAAAACCTCTATATTATCTCTACAAGTACTATGTTTCATTACATTTTTTGTATCAAATATTGCTTTTGCATGGATTTGTACAAAATCATAATCAACAGTTGTATGCCCTGTAGTGACCATGACTAAATCTGCATCTTCGAGGACATCTTTCGTCAATTTTTCTATCCCTTTTACGGTGTGTCCCTTCTCTTTAAATTCTTTCACAAATGGATCAAAATAGCTTACCGTTGCACCCATTTTTTCCAGTATTTCAAATACCTTTATGGCCGGGCTTTCCCGATAATCGTCAATATCCTGCTTGTACGCAATACCCAATATCAGCACTTTTGAGCCGTTGAGAGACTTTTTATAGCGATTTAAAATCTTACTGGCACGTTCTACACAATACTCCGGCATTTTATCATTAATCATCATAGAACTTTCAATCATAGAGGTATGAAATCCGTATTCTCTGGCTTTCCAT
>JAVVUJ010000139.1:0-4808 GCA_036653195.1 Anaerovorax sp.
ATTGGGACAGAGGTGCATCCTTTTAAAGGGACCTTTGATGGCAAAGAAAATGTGATCTTTAAAATCAATCAAACCCTAGATGCCGGTGAAACCTATGGTGGTTTATTCGGCGTGGTAGAAGGTGGTGCAATTCAAAATATAGGAATGCAGAGCGGCAGTATTTCTGCCACGGCAGGTGGTGTGGTGCCCGAAAAATCCGTGGGCGGCATAGCAGGCAAAATCACGAATACTAAAATAGAAAATTGCTTTACTTCCATTGTAGTGGACGGAAAAACCGCAACCTATGCAGGGGGGCTGATCGGTCATGCTTTGGGAACTTCTGACATTACACAATCCTTCAACATGAGCCAGGTGGCAGGGGGCATAAATGCAGGGGGAATTGCAGGAAAGACAGGGGGAACGATTTCAAATTCCTACAATACAGGGATGGTAAAGACGGAAAATGCACAGTCATCTGTGGCGGCAGGCATTGTGGCGGCAGTGGATGTAGGTGCCTCAATTTCCAACTGCTTTACCGGCGGAAATATGGCGGCAGGTACAGGGGGAACCAACTACGGGATCGCACCGGCCGGAACGATTACCAATTCATGGTACGACAAACAGATGACGGGAACGGTTACGGAGGTAGCAGGGGTAACAGGAAAGACTACGGTGAATGCAACCAAAGGCAGTAATGGGATTGCAAGTGGTTATTATAAACCCCCGTTTACGCCTACTGTTGCCCAGTCAAAATTGTTCAAAAATGCAAGAGGGTTGTCCCTTTTGGCTCTTGATTTTGCGGGAGGCAGCTACAGCGGATTTCAATCGGGCAC
The DNA here is from genome assembly GCA_036653195.1 of Anaerovorax sp. Taxonomy (GTDB): domain Bacteria; phylum Bacillota; class Clostridia; order Peptostreptococcales; family Anaerovoracaceae; genus JAVVUJ01. Next base: position 813 of record JAVVUJ010000139.1, read on the forward strand.
GGCAAAGCGGGTACTGGAAGATACCACTGGTGTAGAAATGAATTTGTCCACAGAAATTTTCAGATGCACACCTATGGATGAATCTTATGTAGTCACTGTAGAAGATGCTTCTACAGGCGGTTCGGATACCTTGGTTGCTTCTGTGAAATCCAAAATAGACAGCACTGAATATATCCTTTCAAAACCTTATGCTTTATATACAAAAGCAACCATTGCAGTGCGGTACAACTTTATTTTCACACCGGAACTCATTGCCAAGTTGTCAGGATCTGGGGTGACCAGCCCGCCGCCGACAGGCACAGGCACAGTAACCGTGATCAATAATGAAACAGACTTGCGAAATGCCGTGACCAGCATCAATCAAGGATCCACAAAAGGGGTCACCTATAAGCTGAACGCAGATATTTCCATGACAGGCGGAAATTTACCTGCCATGGGGACGGCAACCCATCCTTTTAACGGAACTTTTGATGGCAACGGTCATAGCCTGTATAATGTTACCATCAGTGAACAGGGGTCTTCAGGACTGTTCGCTTACATTGGCAATACGGGGAAAGTAAAAAACTTAAAATTGGAGAATCTGAAGGGGGAATTTTTATCTGGGTGCCATTGCGGCGCACAACAGCGGAGCCATTGTGAACGTAGCCGTTTTCGGTATTGTAGAAGCTTCTAATGCTAACTTTGAGGGCACCACCTATATGGGCAGTTTGGTAGGAGAAAATACAGGAAGAGTGGAGGGATGTTATTTTGTAGCCTCCAATAATGGCATCGGCATTGCCCATGGGTCAAAAGTCACCGATTTTGTAGGCGGACTTGCAGGTGTTAACAAAGGCGTTTTCTCAGGATGCTACGTGTCCAGCGATATGAAAAACATCCATATAAAGGGTTTATTTGGCAGTACCAAAGGGGGAAGTTTTAAAAACTGCTATTATAATTGCGGAGCGAGTAGCCAAAATGTAGAAAACCTTCGCCTGGTATATGCCTATGACCAGGTGTTAAAGAACAGTGACTTGGGAAAGAAAGTATTTGTACCTTACAATGATTTGAAAAAGGCGGAATTTGCCCAAATGTTGTCCAGTGGACTTTACGGTGGAACTTATTACCAAGGAGGAAAAACTTATCCGGAACTTTACTGCTTTACCCTTATGGGCATGGACTTAGGTGATTTGCAATTGATGCTTTCTGTGAGAAACCTAGTTGATGAAAGCAAATTGGATGAGGCAGACAAAGGAAAGGTGAAGGACAGCTTTATGAATGCCATTTGTACGTATAAAGATTTTGGATTCCCTTACTTTTCAAATATCGGCTTTAACAAGGAATTGCAAGTGGAAATGCCTATTTTAGACAGGACATTAGGCTGTTCCGTAGGGGCTGTGATTTATGGAAAGAATGCCCTTTATACGGACATTGGGAAGAGCGTCGGTACAGAAAAACAACAGGTTATCACCATTCCCACTTTAGAGAAAAGCGAAAATGCCTATAAGCTGGTATCGGCAGGGCAAGTGGATAGGGTGAATACACCCAAGACCATCATGCTCAACATTACATTAAATACATTGGGCAGTGAACTGCCTTGGGGTGTATTCAAAAAAGACAGTGTGGGAATGTAGCGTAAAAGGAAAGGAGACTGCTTCCATGAAAAAAATACCAACCAGAGCCTGTGTGGGTTTGTTGGCCGTCTTGGTCGCTTTTGGGGCTGTCTTTATGACAGAAACCACCTACTCTTGGTTTTTGTTTCAAGGGGAGCAGGCCTTGGAGATTGGGGCGGGGAAGGTGAATTACGCACCCAATAAGACAGAGCCAAATACAGGCGGAAAGTATGGGGCATTTCTTCCGGATACCCAGGAAACGGAGAACAATTCCTATATTTCACCGGGACGGGAATTGGTGATGAAGCCCTTACTGATGATTAACAAATCTACCATTGAGACCAACGTGCGGGTTAGAGTAACCGGAAAGGTTGATTCAGGATATGGCGGTACGCCTGTTTTAACGCCCTTGCTTTGCGAATCCGTTTCGGGAGATGCAAATTTGTGGAGAATGGGTAGTATGACTACAGGACAAACCAACAATAGGATGATTCCTCTTTTTAACATACGGTTCTTTCATGATGCCACTGCAACCACCGGTTATCATTGGGAAAAGGTTCCGCCTACCGTTGAAGGAGCCGAATCCCAGTCTATAGAGTGGGAGTTGGTTCCCCAAGGGCAGACTACAGCCGGTGCGGTGGTACAGATTCCAAGTGACGGCAGTGACACTTATTTCACCATAACGTCGGCGGCAGTGACCAGTCAGCTTCCTTCTTACGAAGAAGAATTGATTTTTACCAACATGTATGCAGGTAAAAAATTGCTTTTAAAAGTAGAGTATTTGGCAAAGCAAAACCATGGAATGAAGTGGGATGTATTTTACAGCACCCAGGTGGGCCTCCCTTACTAAACAAAATCGGATAAGGAAAATTGTGATGAAAACAGACTTACAATCGTGGAGAAAAATCAGTATCGTTATGTTGCTCTTGGCCATTGTTTTATATACGGGTGGAACCATCCAAAAAACAGGGGCTTGGTTTGTGGATGCCGGCGTATGGGTGGAAGCAAAGTATGGCATTGGTGTCATAGATTATACCGTATATATTGACGGCAAAGACATTGAAAAAGTAAAAGAAGGTCAAAAAGTATGGGTGGCGGTGCCTATAATCGGGGCGGCGAAGATCAATGATTCTGCCAAACCGGTGACCATGGGTGCAATGGTGCACGATGAATTTGATGAGGCGGTCACGTTGGTTCGTACCAAGATTGTCAATAAGGGTGGATTGCCGGTGGGTATTTCTGTGGCTGTGGATTCTGTAGGGCTGACGGGCAGTGGCATCCTTTCCATGGTGGTGCCGTATGGACATACTGTGGTGCCTGATCAATATGGGGTAAAGCGAACTTCAGACGGTGCAGTAGAAAACTACAAGACCTACATTGAGAAAAATGCAAAGCCAGTCGAGCATGATTGGGGAAATTATACGGTTTTGCAACAAGATATTGAAACCTATTTAGAAAATATGGGCAGCGGGACAACAAAGCATCGGGTGGTGGCTTATCCGGGAAAATTACCTTCTGTATCTCCTGACCAGGTTACAGCGGGTGCTCTTGGGTTAACCATAGACACCTTATGTTGGGCAGAATACGATGAGATGAAGTTTGAGAAAACAACGGGTGGGGCGTCCACCAATAACGACCCGAAGAAACCTATAGTTCAAGCACAGGGTCAGCTTATCTTTACCATCACCTGTACCTTGTAGTGAAAGGAAAATTTAAAAAATGGCAGAAGTAAACACAAGGAAAAAAATAAGCAGAGGCGCAGTGATTCTTGCCATGATGGCATTGATTGCGGTGTTGCTGTTTGCTGTCATCCAGACACGTGCTTGGTTGATGCCTAGGGAGACAGGAAAGAGTGCCGTGGGTGTCTCCGATTTTAAGGTAAAGGGTACAGCCTACTTTGGAACCACTGACACATCCGATTTAAACAATATCAGTATCAGCGATCCCAAGGGGGGACGCTATTTGGGAGATCTCAAGTATGTGGTGACCTATGAGGGGATTTCACCCGCCTACGTGCGTGTGCGCATCTTAGAGCAGTGGATAGACAAAAACAGCGATACCATTAAGGATACAGCTTTTACCGATTATACATTTAACAACAACACGCTTTCAGGAGGCGGCATTTGGTATGACAACAGAAAACAGGATTACTGTTATTATTATCAGGCAAACAAGGGAATGTTTCAGCCGGATATAAGTGCCTCGTCGGAAGGTGCCATCACTTCCACAAAAAAAGAAGTTGTTCTTTTTGACGGGGTAGATATGACCAATATAACGGCTTCCGATGAAAATACAGAATTAAAATTAATTATTCAAGTTGAGGCAGTGCAGCCCAATCGTTTCCGTGAGTTCTTTAAAATGGATAAAATGCCTTGGCAAACTTAACCATCTCTTATTGACAGGGAAA
>JAVVUJ010000140.1:0-4765 GCA_036653195.1 Anaerovorax sp.
GGAGGACGGAAAAATGTGGGGCTTTGGTGTTGCAACAGACGTCACATCTCAATATGAAACCTTAGAACAGCTCCAACTGCTGACTGACAGTATTCCCGGAGGGCTTGCTGTCTATGAATATTCTTTAAATGGGTTCAAAAACCTCTATTTCAGCGATGGCGTTTGTGAGATGATTGGTTATACAAGAGATGAGTACCGACAAATGACCAAGGACAATTTTCTAGACATGATTTTTGAGGAAGATCTTCCCCTGTTGCGTGACAAAATTCATCAGGTTATAGTCGGTAGTTCCGCAATTGATTGCGTCTATCGCTTACGCACCAAGAGTGATGGTTACCGGTGGATGAACTTGCGGGGTACCGTAGCAGATCGCCGTGATGACATGATTCGTGTCAATGCAGTGCTTTTTGACATTACAGATGCCAAAGAGTCCGAAGAAAAGTTGCGTATTCGTGACGAAGAATATAGCTTGGCAATCAAACAGAGTGGAAAAAGAGTATACCGTTACACCTTATCGGACAGATCTCTTTATATGTTGCAAAAATCCATTGATTTGTTTGAATTGTCATCTTACGAAAAAAATGTTCCTGCTCGTATTGTGGAATTGGGATTCATTGCGCCTGAAAGTGTCAATGACTGTATGGCCTTTTATGATGCCATTTTCAGAGGCGTAAAGTCAGGTTGTACCATATTGCGTTGCAAACTGAAAAACGGGGGCTTTGGTTGGTGTAGCGCACATTTTACCACAATCTTCAATAGCAACGGTGATCCCGTATCCGCAGTTGTTTCCATTGAAGATATTACGAAACAACATGAGCAAGAATTGGAAAATCAAGTACTGCGACAGAATGAAGAACTGTTTCAAGTTGTTGTTTCTCACTCAGATCGTTTTATTATGAAATACGATATCAAAACACAAACGGCCTATGTACCACCACGCACAGCCCTTGCTTTTTCTATTGAAGAGGTTCTGCATAATGTGCCCTATTGTTGCGTAGAAAAAGAAGGAATCGCTGAAGAATCCATACAAGTTTATGTGGATTTTTACGAAAAATTAATTAGCGGCGAGGCTACAGCAGAAGCCATTGTGAAGAGGACAAGAAACGGTCACTTTGATCAATGGGGATGGTATCGTTTTGATGGAAGTGTAATTTTCGATGACACAAACAAGCCTGTTTATGCAGTTGTCTCTTTTGTGGAAGTGACGGAACAATATGAAAGAGAGCTGGCCTACGAACGGATGAGCCAATACGTCAACCGCCTTTCAAAAGATGCCATGCTATACTTTGAAGCAAATCTAACAGAAATGAAAATCGAAAGTTCAGGTGGCTATTGGATTTCCAATATTCAGCAAAGCTTGGATGCAGAACCGTTGGCATTGCTGGAAACTGCCATCAATGACCTGATTTATTCAGAGGATAGAGATGCCATCCGATTTTTCTTTGATAAAGACAATCTTTTGATTGACTTTGCTGCCAACAAAACAGAAAAAGAAGCAGAATGCCGTATTTTGCAAGACAATCAACCTAAATGGGTACAGATAACTGTTGAAATGATTGCGGATCCTTATACGGAAAATATCTTGGTTTATGTATTGTTTCGTGATATTGATAAAGCAAAGACGAAAGAAATGAACATGCTGAAACTGGCGGAGACCGATGGGTTGACAAATTTGTATAACAGAACAGCAATAGAAGATCTCATTAGGAAGGCACTTGAAAGAAGACAAGATCAGGTATGCGCTTTAATTATCGTTGATGTGGATGATCTAAAGAAAATAAACGATACACTGGGGCATATGGAAGGAGATCATGCAATTATAGCCTTTGCAAATACACTTCGCAATTATTTCGGCAAACAGGATATGATCGGTCGCATTGGTGGCGATGAATTTCTTGTTTTCCTTACAGACGCTGAAAATGAAGAAAATATGAAGCCTATTATGCGTGGTCTTATTCGTAAATTATCAGCTTTGCGCGTGGGAGAAAATAATGCCTACCCATTACATGGCAGCGTGGGTGTTATCATCAGTCATTCAGGTGAAGATAGTTTTGAAACCCTGTATAAAAAAGCGGACACCGCCCTTTATTACGTGAAACGTCATGGAAAGAGCAATTATGCATTTTATACCGCCGGTTGTATGGATGAAACGGATTTTTAAAATGAAATAGTTTAAAAAAAGTGGCGGCATTGTCGCCACTTTTCAAGGAAGGAAACAGTATGATCGCAATGGTATGTATTGATGACCACGGTGGGATGATGTTCAATAACAGAAGGCAGAGTCGTGATCAGGTTTTACAAAAAAACATGATAAATCTTTCCCAAAATAAAAAACTTTATTTAAACCACTATTCCTATGAATTATTTGAGCCATTCTGTCCGGCAAATACCATTATAGATGATGAGTTTCTCTTAAAAGCAAAGGGAGGTGACTATTGCTTTGTGGAAAATCGAAGTTTAATCCCTTACGAAGAAAAAATAGAAGAACTGATTGTATACAAATGGAATCGGAATTATCCGGCAGATTTCTTCTTAGACATTCCACTAAAAAACCGGCAACTCATAAAATCTGTAGATTTTAGAGGCTTTTCACATGAAAAAATAACAATGGAGATTTATATAAAATGAATAGAGCAAAAAAAATAGCAGCATCCACACTACTGACAGCCCTTCTTGTATTTTGTGGGCTTCATTTAGATATTGGTCAAATAGCCTCCGGCAATACCACGACTACACTGGGTAACATTCCTGCGTATCAGGGCGATGCCTACATCGCCTTGGAAAACAATGAGCCATCATTTTCAGAAGAAGAACTGACTGAAGAATCATTTGAACAGTATAGCGATCAGGATTACTTAGGCAGATGCGGAGCAGCCTATGCCAATATTGGCCTTGATTTAATGCCTACAGAAGACAGAGGAAGCATTGGGCAAGTGAAACCTACAGGATGGGAGACTATAAAATATGATCTTGTAGACGGCAAATATTTATATAACCGATGTCATTTAATTGGATACCAGTTAAGTGGCGAAAATGCAAACAGAAACAACCTAATAACCGGTACCAGGTATTTAAATATGGAAGGCATGCTTCCCTTTGAAAACATGGTGGCCGATTATGTAAAAGAAACGGGAAATCATGTTTTGTATCGGGTAACGCCCCTGTATGACGGGGAAAACCTTTTAGCAAACGGCGTTGTCATGGAAGGATATTCTGTAGAAGATGAAGGTGAAGGCATTTGTTTTCATGTTTATGCGTACAATGTTCAGCCGGGCATCACCATTGATTATGCAACGGGAAATAGCAAACTTGCAGAAGATATCCGCGTTTCACATTTAAATCAAGAGGAAGAATCATCATGAAAGGATTGATCATTGGAATTTTGGCTCATGTAGACTCGGGGAAGACCACCCTGTCAGAGGGCATGCTCTATGAGTCAGGGGAGATTAAGAAGTTAGGCAGAGTGGATCATGGAAGTGCTTTTTTAGATTCCGATGCCTTAGAACGAGAGCGGGGAATTACAATCTTTTCTAAGCAAGCAATTTTATCCATGGATCATGTAGAAATCACCTTGTTGGATACACCGGGTCATGTGGATTTTTCTTCTGAAATGGAACGGACACTCCAAGTATTGGATTATGCGATTTTGGTAATCAATGGTGCGGATGGTGTGCAAAGTCACACGGAAACCCTATGGCGGTTATTGGCTGCACATCACATTCCAACCTTTCTGTTCATCAATAAAATGGATTTAGCCGGCGCAAATCAAGGCGACCTAATGGAAGAAGTAAAAGGACGGTTACAGGATGGTTGCTGTGATTTTAGCGTTGAACAACAACCTGATATACTGTGGGAAAATTTAGCCATGTGTGATGAGGCCTTGTTGGATCAATTTCTTGAAACCGGTAGGATTGCGGAGGATACACTGGTTACGGCAATTGCAACACGCAAGGTGTTTCCTTGCTATTTTGGATCCGCATTAAAATTACAAGGAATTGAGCCACTGCTCATGGGTTTAAAAAAATATACCAGAAGCGCAGACTATGGCAATGATTTTGCGGCCAAAGTTTTTAAAATTTCCAGAGATCATCAAGGAAATCGTCTGACCTATTTAAAGATCACCGGTGGCAGTTTAAAGGTGAAGACGTTGCTTACGGGGAAAACAAAAGAACATGAAGTTTGGCAGGAGAAGGTAAATCAGATTCGAATTTATTCCGGCGAGAAATTTCAAACAACAGAGGAAGCTTTTCCCGGAAAAATCTATGCGGTTACAGGCTTGACCAAGACTTATCAGGGAGAGGGGTTAGGAGAAGAACCCGATTCGGAAATACCCATATTGGAATCTGCCCTCACTTATAGGGTTCTATTGCCTCCTGAAATCCATGCACATACGGCACTTTCTAAGCTTCGACTATTGGAAGAAGAAGAGCCGGCCCTTCATGTGGTGTGGCGTGAACCGCTTCAGGAAATTCATGTGCAACTAATGGGAGAAGTACAACTGGAAGTATTGAAACGCATTATTTGGGAACGTTTTCAAATAGACGTGGAATTTAGTCAAGGCACCATTATCTATAAAGAAACCATCGCCGATACAGTAGAAGGGGTGGGACACTTTGAACCCTTACGTCACTATGCGGAAGTGCACCTGTTATTGGAACCGGGAGAACGGGGCAGTGGTCTTTCTTTTCATTCCACTTGCAGTGAAGATGACTTGGATAAAAATTGGCAACATTTGGTTCTCAGCCATTTGCAAGAAAAGAGACAC
>JAVVUJ010000141.1:0-4695 GCA_036653195.1 Anaerovorax sp.
TGTCCCACAATATCCTGAATAAATCCCTTTAAACTCTCCATTGACAGCTGGGTTTCCCCTCTGACGATAAAGGTGTTGGGTCTTGTCTCCGCTGTATTGGTCGTGTCTTTGCCTTTGGACAACACCATGCCCAGATGATCAATAATTTCTTTGATATCCACCTTACAATATGAGGTCACATACCTCTTTGCATGGGGATTGATTTCTTGGATCTTGACCTGAATCTCTTCCAACGTTTTTGGCGCCATTAAATCTGCTTTATTAATAATAATACCTTGACTATAACACATTTGATGGTGGATTGCAGGCAACAACTCATATAAATCTAAAAAACTTTCCCCATCCAGGACGCAAATTGCACCTCTGTAGTGATACGGCTCTACAGTTTTTGCCACAATGCCTTGAAGAATCTGTGGCATATTGGCAGGGTCTGCCAGACCTGAAGCTTCAATAAATACATAATCCAAATCATGGCCGGACAATTCAATTAAGCTGTCTACAAATTTATCCTTGATACATGCACAGAAAATCGAACCGTTTGACAGCTCCGCCATCTCAATCCCATTTCTTCGAATCAATGTAGCGTCAATATTCACATTACCAAATTCATTGATAATTACGCCCACTTTTTTATCACTGTAGGCATTTAAAATTTGCTCCATCAACGTTGTTTTTCCTGCACCTAAAAATCCGGTTAGTAAAACCAAATTGCTCATTCTACGCCTCCATTTCTGAAATGCCCACCTGGTAACCTACCTCTTTTAATATGGCCTGACAATTTGTTACCGATAAGCCTCTGGAAATTTGAGTAGTTGCACTTTGATCCCTTGGATTCGCGCCTGTTTCGGCATAAAGCTGATTCACGCCTGCCAACAAAGTCATGTAATTTGTTTCGTGGGCATTCATTGATTTTTTAGGATCTACTGCAATTCTTGTCACTGCCGCAATCTTGGCGAATTCCAAACTATCAATGGCACCTTTGTCGTAAAGGGGTGTTCCCAATACCGGTACACGTCTCATGATAGCCATCACCTCTACCTGATAATGAATCGCTCTTTCTATTTCATCTGCAATTTGCGCATAGGTATGCTCAGGGCCGATGGGTTCGATACAATACAAGAGTTCTAAATTTTGCTCTTTAATGGCCTCGATGGTATGAATACGCGTCTCTAGGGAAACTTCCGTATCAATGCCCTCATTTAACCTGCAAATATGGTAGAAACCCGAAAGGCCTGCTTCCTTTAGGCGAAGGGCAATAGCAGAATCAAAATCGCCAATGTTTCCAATAAGTCTTACATTTTTAGGCGCCGCTTTTCTTACTTCTTTTACCACATCAATAAACAATTCTATAGGATAATCTGCCGTCGTCATGAGAAATAAGTGACTGACTCTTCCGTCAAAAAATTGTTTTGCTTCTTCCAGAATTTCGCTCTTTGTTCTGCGGCTACTCTCATTGACAGAAAAATATTTATCTGCAAAAGAGCAAAATTTGCAATTCACCGGGCATGGCTCTGCATTTAATCCAATCTGCGCAAAAATATATCCTTTTCCGCCGTAAGCTGCCTTGCTCATGTCATAAGACCGGCTTAATAAATCAAAAAAAGCTTTGCTCCCATTTTTAATTTCCAACATTTCTATGATTTCTTTTCTGCTGATTCTACCCATAGTCCATCACACCTCTTTAATTTGAGAGGGAGATGTTTATCTCCCTCTACTTACACAGCAATTATTTTTTTGCATACTCTTTTACAGTATTTACAAATTCTTCTCTGCTAGGGATAATGGAAACCCATTTAATATCCCCATTAATGCACATGGACGGCAAGTTTGTAAGCCCCATTTTTCTGGTTCTTGCAATATCCTCTTTAATGAAATACTTATACACTCTATATTCCGCAATGTCTTTCACTTCATCAAATGCATCTACGACACTGTTCAACATGTAGGTGCAAGCCGCACACTGATCGGGATCCAACAAGAACAACTCCACAATGACCTTCTCTGAATTTGCATAATCGGGAATTTCCACATCAATATCATCCACTACCGCTGTATAATTCTCAATCATTTTTCTGGCACTGGCAGGGTTCTTTACCGCTTGGGCACAGGCAATGGTGTTTTCCATAGGTGTGGCATAAGGCATATCACATCCCGGGCTGACAATTAAATTTTTATGATCTACACTGTCGATTAATTCAATCACGCTCTTCATGTTGTCTTCCTGTGTTCCGTGAAGCATGGTTGTTGTCAGAGGGATATTTCCACCGATACAAATATTATACTTGTCCGTTATCAGTTTTGCTTTTGCCAAATTCACGTTTTCATCTACAGAAATGCCATCCGGTCCCATTTGACACATGACATCAATTTGATTGGTGGCATTGCCACAAACGAAGAAGCAAGAATAAGCGCCTTTGCTTCTAACAAAATCGAATACAGCCTTAAAAGGTTCCGCCAACATTTTCTGAATATGCTTTGGAGAAATTTGGCTAACCAATGGGTCTACCACGGCAATAACATCCATGCCGGCTGCAAGATACATCTCTGACATTTTACAGGCGATTTCAGCGCAAAAGCTGACTAAATTTTTAACGTATTCCGGACGTTTCATCATATCCATGAAAATATTGCTGCCTCGAAGGTGAGAAGCTAAGGTAAAGGGTCCGCAAATCAATCCATATAAGGCTACATCATCACCTATGGCCGCCTTTGTTTTTCTCATGGCATCTAAAATCATGGGAATTCTTCCCGATTCTTCTGTGGGAATCATGCAATTGCATGGCATTGTATCCACATCCGCAAAAGGATGAGACTTTACCGAAGGCGGATTATCCTTTGCCCAAAGCAGTTCGCAACCTAGAATTTCCGCTTCAACTTGAAGGTCAAAGATTACCGGCAATCCATCGGGCATATAAAGTTTGTTCACTTCAATTAGAGATTCTACGATTTTATCGGCATCCTGCAACATTTCTTCTGCTGTAAATCCCTTTAATAAGCCTGCGTGTACGCCCGAAAATGGCACCCAAGGAATTTCTGTAATATCCTCATGGTTCAACGCTTTAAAGATTAATTCTTTTCCCATAGTTTCCTCCTGGTTTATTGGTTATTTTAACGAATTGTTTCTTTCATTATACGCTCTTTGATGGGTCTATTCATTTGACTTCCATTGCAACTTTTAGGAATTTCATTGCATACTTTTTAAATTTCCTTGCTATATGGTTGCAATTTTGATAGAATTATCTGAATATACTACCAATATTTTGTACTTTCATTGTAAAGGAGAAGTTGAGATGAACCCCAGTATTGCCACGGCCACCTATCCCTCCCAAATTTCTAAAGAGATTGAAGTTTCATTGATTTCATTCTCCAATATTACAGGAATTCCCGTTACTTATTTCAATAATGAAGCGATTATAAATTGTGAATATAATTCAGGCCGCAAAATTTGTAAATTTTTAAGTTCCTACCATGAAGAAAACAGTGTCTGCAAAAAAAAGCTGATCTCTTCTATTAAAATTGCCTCTACTTTGGGGGAACCTTACATCTTTACTTGCAGTGCAGGATTCGTCAACATTGCCATCTCCCTAATTATCAAAGGGGAAGTGGTGGGTTGCTTTATTGCCGGTCCACTGGTCATGGGCAAGCTGAACCGCAAAGCCGTCAATAACATCCTCTCTCTCAACAGCGATTTAAACGCAAATTTAAATGATATTAACCTAGATTATTTAGCCAATGTGCTCTCCGTTCTAAAAGAAATGCGCGTATTCGGCACAAGGGAGGTTACAAACATCTCCGTGTTGTTAAACAATTGTATCGTTGCCAACTTATTGGACAGCATTGACTATCGTAAAGTCAATACCAACTATAAAGATCAGGTGCAGGTTGGCATGAACCTGCAAAAACAGAAAAAGTCTCATGCCACTTTTCAATATCCCTACGAATTGGAAACCAAAACCATCCAATCTATTAAAGAGGGGCACTTAGAAGAGGCCCATGCCACTGTAAAAAAGTTGCTTAATGCCGTCATATTAATGGAAGCCGGCAATTTAGAGTTCATTAAAATACGCCTTTTGGAGTTGTGTACGCTACTTTCCAGAGCTGCTGTAGAATCAGGCACTGCCTTAGAAAAAACCATTAGCAAAAACTTTGACTATATCAACACCCTCAACGCCATCGAAGATATCCAGGCCTTAACACCTTGGTCAAAATCTTTGGTCAATCATTTCTGTAAAAATGTATTTGAATCTCTCTATAACGGTCAGTCTCAAATTATAAAGCAGGCCGTCAACTACATTAATTCCAATTTGGAAAGCAAATTGCGTTTGATTGATTTAGCCAACTACCTGCACGTGAATGATTCCTATCTGTCCACCCTTTTCAAGAAAGAAATGGGACACAGTTTCACCGAATTCGTCACCTCCTGCAGAATTAAGAAAAGCAAGGAACTCCTTAAAAAAACAACCCTTCGCCTCATTGATGTATCACAGCACTGCGGTTTTGAAGACCAAAGCTATTTTACAAAAGTTTTTAAAAGTCATGTGGGCTGTTCTCCCAGTGAATTTCGGAAATACTAAAGTTTTCTCTATTTCCCTTTGGCATCCTAAATTTTATTATATCTCAATGCAAATAAAGGTGTGGGCATACGAAAAAAGCCCCCTTTACTAGAGGCTTTTTCCTTGTATTATTCTATTCGTT
>JAVVUJ010000142.1:0-4661 GCA_036653195.1 Anaerovorax sp.
TTCAAAATATTGTAATAAGCGGCGCATATACACGTTTTGCCCTTATATTTTCTACCTGTAAATTAAAATAATGCAACCACGATCAAGTCGCAATTGCATTATTTTAAGTCATTTTTAATTTATTAAGTCTTTTCTGATTTACTATACTTTTTTATTTTCCGATAGGCTGTAGACTGGCTAATCCCCAAAACCTCCGCTACCTTATAACTGCTTTTGTATTTCCCCCAAGCTTCTAGGACAAGCTCTCTTTCAACCAAATTCACGCTATGGTTAAGTTTCCCTTTTTCTATATGTTGAAAAGGTTCCTCTTTCTGTTTGTTCTGCCCCATATGATTCGATGGCATGACAGGTTCATTGGTTTCCGGAAGCCTTGTCGACTGATTGATTACCACAACTCTTTCGATATAGTTTTCCAACTCTCTTACATTCCCCATCCACTGGCTGTTCTTGATTGCATCCCAAGTGCCCTCATCAATATTGGTATGTTTATTATATTTATCCATATAGTACTGCAAAAAATAGGTAGCAGCCGGAATAATATCTTCTCTACGCTCTCTCAATGGTGGGATATGAATGGGTATAACATTTAATCGATAGTAGAGATCTGCACGAAAAAGACCTTTCCGCACTTCTTCTTCCAAAGGCTTATTGCTAGCCGCAATAATACGTGCATCGATGGTAATTTCTTTTGTCCCCCCCACTCGAATCATTTTCTTACTCTGAATAAAATGCAACAATTTCACCTGCAACAAAAGGGGCAATTCACTAATTTCGTCTAAAAATAAAGTTCCTTCATTGCTCAGCTCTATTAATCCCGGTTTTCCCTTTGATCCCGCCCCTGTAAACGCACCGCTTTCATACCCAAATAGCTCCGACTCTAAAAGGGTAAAAGGTATTGCTCCGCAATTAATATTCACCATGGGCTTTTCTTTGCGATTACCCGTCTCATGAATATATCTAGATAGAACACCCTTTCCCACCCCGGTTTCGCCCGTAATCAAGATGCTGGACTCCGTATTCTTTACTCTGTCCGCCAAATCCAAAACAGCCTTCATGGCTGTGCTTTCCGCAATAATTTCCCGAAGAGAGTAATCATGTTCTTCCATCTGATGTCCATTGATATACTTGGTCATAGATTCTATGTATTCCAACAGAAGTGCATTGGTTACCGCGCGAAACAAGTGACCATTTCGATCAAATATAGGAACGCCTGTCACAGCCATATCCGTCACATCGTTCACTTCTTGCAAAACAGCTACGGTTCTCCGTTCCTTTAACGCCAGCGCACAGACCGATGGTCTGAATATACCTTCTTCATCCAGTTGCCATACATTTTTACCTAAAAATTCTTCCCTTTTACCCTTGACCATGGTTTCAAAAACTTTGTTTATCCGCAAGGTTACCCCGTCTTTATCTGAAACGTACATACTGGTATTGCTACCATCGCAAATTCTATTCAACTCATCATTGGCATCCAAAACCATGGTGATTACATCTAACAATTCCTCTTCCGTTTTAGGCATTTCCTTTAATTTTTCCCGTTCCGGTGCTGCAAATCCAACATCCTCAATGGCCAGCCCATATGCTTTTAATTTTTCTACTATTTTATCAAATAAATCTGTCATCATTTTTTTCTCCATTTATTATATCTATTGCATGCGCCCTTTTTCCATTTTATTTTACTGCCAATGGGAACACTTACTAAAAAATTTCTTTACAATGCAAATAATTTTCATCGGCTCGCTCCCAATTAACAACTTGGAACCAATGATCAATATAATCCCCTCGTTTGTTCAGATGTTTCAAATAATAGGCATGTTCCCAAACATCCAATGCCAAAATAGGGCATTGATTGTGCGTCAAAGGTGTATCTTGATCCGCTGTCCCAACGATGCGCAGCCTTCTGCTTCGATCCATAACCAACCAAGTATAACCTGATCCAAAGACCGACATCCCTATATTTTTAAACATTTTTTGGAATTCTTCGAAGGACCCATATCGCTTATTAATGGCCTCCGCCAATTGGCCTACCGGCACTTTTACCGGCATATTGGCCATTCCTTCAAAGTAAAACTCATGATTAAACACACCGCCCCCATTGTTTTTCACAGCCGTCCGAATGGCAAGGGGCAGTCGATTTCCATGCAAAATTAATTTTGTTAGAGACAAACTCTGCAATGCAGGGTATTCCTCCACGATCTTATTTAAATTGTCAATATACGTCTGCAAATGTTTATCATGATGAACCTGCATGGTTTTCGTATCGATGTAGGGTTCTAACGCATCATAGTCATAAGGCAATGGCGGATTTTCAAATTTATAATGCTGATACATGTTTTCACTCCTTTCAAGCTTTCCTGACTCATTAAAAGTTTTTCGTGTACTGAACCATTGAATTTTGACAAAAAATCTTTCTACACCATTTTACCAAAGATCCTCCTGCCAATACACTAACAGTTTATGAAAGAATTTCTCAAAACATGTGCAAATTACAACAAGGGCGGCTCATGAAACCAACCCTTATTGTCCATTGGGCAATTGTATACGAAAGATGCTGCCTTTTCCCATTTCACTTTCCGCCTGTATGGTGCCTCTATGGGCCGTCACGATCCATTTACAAAAAGCAAGTCCAAAGCCAAAACTACTTTCGGCCTCCTTCGTTCGCGCTGTATTTACTTTATAAAAACGATTAAAAATCTTTGGAAGATGTTCCTGGCTTATACCGATTCCCGTGTCTGCCACAGACAACTGAATGTCACCCTCCCGCTGTACAAGAGTCAAAACAATTTGCCCCCCCTTATCTGTATATTTTATAGCATTTTCTATCAAATTAATCAAAAGGCGCATGATAAGCGTTTGTTCACAATAGATACACACATTTTTTTCATGTTCTAAAACAATGGCAATTTCCTTTTTTTCTGCCTGCTGCATCATTTCCTCAGCCACCATTTCCAAAAGTTCACTAATATCCACACGCTCAAAGGTTACGGTGTCGGTCTGATGCTGCGCTCTGGATAATTCCAAAAGCTGTGCCACCAGATTGGTCATTTGATCCGTCTTGCAAAGAATATCCTGAAGTGCCTTTTCTGTTTCCCCATTGTTTTGTTGTGTCAATGCGTATTCACATTGGGTTTTCAGCACTGCAATAGGCGTGCGTAATTCGTGAGAAACATCGGAGGTAAATTGTTTTTCATCTTCAAATGCACGCTCTAATTTTTCAAGCATCTCATCAAAGGTATCCGATAACACTGAAATTTCATCACCGGTATCTGCCAAATGAATGCGCTTGGAAAGGTCATAACTGTTTCCGATCTCTTTTGCCGTCTTTGCAATTTTTGAAACGGGGGCAAAGGCCTTTTTAGAAATCCAATACCCACCTAAGGCGGCAATCAAAATAATAAAGGGAAATGCAATGAGGGCAATCAAAATCGTTTGACCCATGGCTGCCGTCATCTCATCTAAAGGATGAATACCCCGAATATAAATTTCTTCTCCTATGGGCACGTCTTTGACCAACCATTGGTTTCCATTATTTTTAACGGTAAACGTGTTCCCCCTTTGCAGTTTTGTATTAACAGGAAAATTTGCAGGATATTGCCCCGTCATCAGTTGCCCATGATCAAAGGTTAAAAGGATGACGCCTTTTTCATAACCCTTTATATCATCGTCAAACTCAACCTGCCCCTCCTCAATATCGATTTCATCAGCGGCTTCCATGGTTACATTGGTCAACAGGTTCTGATCATTTGAATAGATAATCTGCTCTGCGGAAGCAAATAAAAAAGACAGCACCGCCAACAAAATCACCACTACAAGGGTCGTATACCAAAGTGTGATCTTTCCTTTTATGGATAACTTTTTCATGGTCTGTCCCTCAACACATAGCCTTGTCCCCGAATGGTATGAATCAGTTTTTGCTCAAAATCATCATCTATTTTTTTACGCAAATAACGAATATAGACATCGATTACGTTAGATCCACCCTCATAATCATAATTCCAGATATGTCCCTCAATTTGTCTACGTGAAAGCACCGTTTCCTTGTTCTGTAAAAAATATTCCAACAATGCAAATTCTTTTGAAGACAGCTCAATGTTTTGCCCCCCTCGGCTTACATTTTTTGACACCGTGTTCAAAGTCAAATCTGCAATTTGCAAAACGCTTGTCACATTATTAAATTTACGCCTTGTCAGAACACGCAATCTTGCCAACAGTTCATCAAAAGAAAAAGGTTTTACCAAATAATCGTCCGCCCCACAATCTAACCCCTTTACCCGATCTTCAATGCTGTCTTTGGCAGTAAGCAATAAGACCGGTGTTTTGTTTTGCCTCCCTCGGATGGCTTTTAAAACCCCCAGTCCATCTAATTTTGGCAACATAATATCTAAAAGCACCACATCATAACTTGCGCTCTCTATATAATCTATGGCATCCAATCCATTGTCACAGCTGTCTATGCTGTACCCTTCTTTTTTTAGTCGTTCCTCTAAGACCGTCCGTAAACTTCTCTCATCTTCTACGATTAATATGCGCATGAACCCCCCTTAAATTTTTTTCACTTCACCCAACCGTCCACTGCCGGCGTATGGGCCATTGGCAATCGGACAAGGATCATCATGTCCGTACACCCGTATACAGACTGTCACTTTTATTATACAGTA
>JAVVUJ010000143.1:0-4643 GCA_036653195.1 Anaerovorax sp.
TGATACTTGGTGGGCAGCCGCCTGGAAAAGTAGGACATCGCTGGTTTAGAAAAAACGGTTACGTAAGTAGCCGTTTTTTTCGTATGTACGGCGTGCCACGTGCGCGCGGTAGTTAGGAGATAGATAATAGACCAACTTTTCTGATTTTGTTTACAATTGCAAATGACACTGCTATAATACAAACTAGAGGGTAAAAAAATGCAAAACAAATGTAAAAGTAAATTGATTATGGTGGTGTTTATGGTTTTTCTGGTTTCGCTCATTGGAACGGCGTGTGGAAAACCATCAAAACCTGTGGTTGAGGCCAAACCTGTCAACGTGATGGAAGCGGAACAATCTGTTTATCAAAATGAGATTGTTTATTTTGGTGCTATTGAACCGGAGAAATTAAAAAAATACAGTTTTCAAAATGGCGGAAAAATTGAAAATATGGTTGCTTTTTTGGGCATGGAAGTGAAAAATGGAACCCTATTGGCAACACTGGATTCTGAAAATTACGGCATTAGTCAAGCTGCTGCAAAAGCCACCTATGAGTCTGCTAAAAGTGCAGTTTCATATGCAGAAAATAATTTTGAAAACATGAAGAAACTATATGATGAAGGTGCTATTTCAAAAGATGATCTGGATCGATCTTTACAGGCTAAGAATGGTGCTGTATCCAATTTTGCCAGTGCTGCCGCAGCGTATGATAATGCCAATATTACAGTGGAAAATACCATTTTAAAGGCAGATATTGATGGGATTGTGGCAGATGTTTTATTTGAATCGGGCGAAATGGTAGGGGCGGGAACACCTGTAGTCGTTGTTAGCAGTAAAGAGCAAAAAGCGGTAATTGGTGTGGCTATTGACGATGTAAATAAAATAAAAGAGGGAGAAGCTGTAACGGTTTCTTCAGATGAGAAGGAACTGGCGGGAAGCATCAAAAATATTGGTAAATTGCCCGACATGGCCACGCGAACGTATCCGGTGGAAATTACCATGAGGGGAGGCACTTTTACAGTAGGATCTTTTGTCAATGTGAAAATTCCGTCTTCAACGGGCACCGGTATTTTACTGCCTATTACAGCACTGATGGATCATAATGGAAGTTATGTCTATACGGTTGGTCATAGGGGAAAAGTTGAAAAAAAGTCGGTTGAGGTACAGGAAATTAAGAAAACAAGTGTGGTCGTTACAGGTATTTCGGTGGGAGAAAAAGTCATTGTGTCAGGAATGAAAACGCTGGAATCAGGCGATCTTGTGAAAATTGTGAACTAGGTGCAAGATGAATAAAAGTTTTTTTACCTATATTATTGAAAAGAGGAAAGTAACCCTGTGTTTGGTGTTTTTAATCATAATCATAGGATTAATCAGTTATGGCATGTTGTCAAAACAGGAAAATCCAAATGTAACGGCACCGGTGGCCATACTCACTTGTATCTACCCGGGGGCCAGTCCGGATTTGGTTGAGAAATTAGTGACGATTCCTTTAGAAAATGAAGTTAGGAGCCTTGAAGGGTATTCTTATTGTCACTCTACTTCACAAAAAAACGTATCGGTTATCGTGGTTTGGATTGACAGTGATTCTAATGTGGATAAGGTTTGGCAACAGCTGAGGCAAAAGGTGGACGCTGTTCAAAAAACATTGCCGGAAGAATGTCAAGCCATTGATGTGGATACAGATTTAGCGGATTCAGCTGGGCTCATGGTCACGGTGGGTGGCGATGAGATCTCTGCCGCAGAGTTAAAACCTTATGCGGAAAAGATGAAAGAAAAGCTATTGACGATCAAAGGCATTTCAAAAGTTCAACTGGAAGGTGTCGTAGAAAAAAACATTGAAGTGGTTGTGGATACGAAAAAGTTAGCCTATTTTAATTTATCTCTAGATGATATTGTTCGGGTTTTAACGTCGGAAAATTTGGAAATTCCTTCTGGATATATTGAAGAAAACAACAATAAAATTATGGTGAATATTCCGGGTGGGTATGAGAATTTAACGGAAATTGAAAACAGTATTGTAGGCGTTTCGTCAGAAAACGGTTCTGTTTTGAGAATCAGAGATTTGGCAAAAGTCAATTTGGTAGACGATACATCGGGGATGAGCATTTACAATGATGGAGCCAGGGTTGCTTTGGTTACGGGATATTTTGAGAAAAACAAGAATGTGTTGAGCATGAGCGACCAACTGAAACAGGCTATTAAAGAGGTTTCTTCCGAATATCCTGACAATGTGTGGGCTAAAATTGTTTTATTTCAGCCTGATGAAATTTCAAAAGCGGTTCATGGCTTTATGACAAATTTGATTTGTGGTATTTTTTTAGTTATTTTGGTTGTCTGGTTGGGCATGAGTTGGAGAAATGCCATCATCATCTCTACTGTAATTCCCTTATCTATATTGATGACCATGATTGCCATGAAAGTTGCCAATATACCCATTCATGAGATTTCAACGGCTGGATTAATTATTTCCCTGGGCATGTTGGTGGACAATGCCATTGTGGTCAGCGATGCTATACAAGTAAAACTGGATCAAGGCATGGAACGGATAGAAGCGTGCGCCCAGGGGGTAAAGCAGTCGTCCATGCCCATATTATCTTCTACGGCAACCACTATTGTAGCCTTTATTCCCTTGGCTGTGATGAGTGGAACGGCGGGAGAATATATTTTTAGTGTTCCTTTTACAGTCATTGTTGCACTTGTAGCTTCTTATGTGAATGCCATGCTTGTGGTACCTACTTTGGCATTTTTGTTTTTCAAAGTAAATGGTCAGGGAACGAAAGATCTTTTGGCTCCTGTCAGACGAATTTTTAATAAACTTTTAGATAAAGGAATGAATAACCGAGGGAAGACCATTGGGTTAGGTGTTGCACTTTTGTTTCTTGCAGTGATCATTGTGGTGAAAATGGGGCTTAGCTTTTTCCCTTATGCAGATAAGGATATGATGCAGATCAAGATTGCAAGTGAAGGCAGTGGAAACATTGCAAATACCCTTGAATTGACCAAAACTGTAGAAACGATTCTAAAGAAACAGCCTGAGATTGTGAATTATACGTCTGCGGTAGGCGGTGGTTTGCCGAAATTTTATGTTACTTTAGAGAAAGGCGCTCAAAATACCGATGCAGCACAAATCATGCTGCGCATTGATTTAAAAAAAGGTGAATATAAATCCAATGGAGAACTGGCCTTTGCGTTGCAGAAAAAAATCGACAGCATTTTAGTCGGCGGAACAGCGGTAGTAAAACAATTGGAACATGCAGAACCTGCTGAAGCACCGGTAAAATTACGCCTTTATGGCGAAAATATGGATGAATTGGTAAGTGCCGAAAATAAGATGCTTTCTATGATGAAAAAGGTGCCAGATGCGTTCAATGTGAGAAGTGACTTGAGAGAAAAAGAGTTTGAGTATTATGTCCATGTAAATCGGGATGTTTCATCGGCATTAGGCATTACAAATTACGATGTACAAAAACAGTTGAACATCGCTTTAAGCGGATATAAGGCGTCTGTTTTTAAGACTGGGGATATAGAGCAGGATATCATTGTAAAAGGGCAGGTTGACAGTATTGAAGCGCTAGAGCGCTTACCCATTGCATCCAGTGTAACGGGCAATAAGGTTTATTTATCACAGATTGGAAAAGTGTCATTGCGTTCGGAGTTTCCGGATATAGAGCGGTATGACGGTCAACGATCCATCACCGTGTTTAGTGATATCGTGGAAGGTGGCAGTCCGGTAGGTATGGAAGGAGAAATGAAACAATTTATTGCTAATAATGATTTTGGAGATGTTTCCTTTGCTTTTGACGGAGAAGGTGCTAAAATTGCAAAATATTTTGGTGATGCCATTAAATATGCGGGGTTGGCGGTATTGCTTATTTTCTTGATTATGATGATCCAGTTTTATTCCTTCAAACAGCCATTGATCGTTATGGCAACCATGCCGCTTGCAGTGGTAGGTTCAATTATCGGATTGTTTGTATTTAGGCAAACCCTCTCGTTTACCGCATTGTTGGGTATCATTAGTTTGATGGGTATTATTGTAAACAATGCCATACTGCTTATCGACTTTATAAATAAAGGGCGGGATTCAGGTATGGAATATGAGAAAGCAATTAGAGATTCGGTAGAGCGTAGATTTAGACCCATTATGCTTACCACGATTACCACGGTTATTGGATTAGCACCTTTGGCATTTTCGGGAAGCGGATTGTTCACGCCAATGTCTATTGCATTGATTAGTGGCCTGTTGATTGCAACCATGCTGACACTGGTATTTATACCGGTTATCTGTAGTTTGGTAGGTGAAAAGAAACATCATAAAAAGGAAAAAGTCATGAATTAAATGGATTTTAAATTTAAAAATAGGAATAGGTTGTGTCTGCGTAGATGGGGAACGAAAAGCTGATAGGCAGGCAAGGGGTACACCGTGGATGTGGAACACAAGTTGCACATCCACGGTTATTATGGTATAATAACTGCCAGTAGGCAGTTATTATACGTTTGGAGTGGCGTGCCAGAATTTCAGCCTTGGGGCTGAAAAGGCACATGCCGGATTATCCCAAAATGCGTTGCATTTATGGTATAATAACCACCATCAGGCGGTTATTATCCGTTTGGAGTGGCGTGCCAGAATTTCAGCCTTGGGCTGAAAAGGCACATGCCGGATT
>JAVVUJ010000144.1:0-4621 GCA_036653195.1 Anaerovorax sp.
AATTCGTCTCAGTTCATTGATAAACTGTGCCGAATTACAAATGGTCTGATAAGCCTCTGTAATTTCTGCAAAAGCCGGCACTAATTTCTCAGGCAAATACACACCACCATGATCACCAAAATATCCTTCTTTACTAGGATAATATCTGTGGTAGCTTCTAAAATCCGTGGTGAGATTTTCGATCATTTCTTTTCCTTTTTCCATTGTGTATATCCTCCAATTACATCCACTTCGAATCGCCTGAAGCGCCATCGTAACCGGGATGGTTATCAAATCTAACGACACCCACTTGCAATTTTCCTGCTACGGCTTCTGTCACCTTTGCATGTCCCAACGTTCCAAATCCTCCGCATAGTTCAATGACTACAGCGCCTTCATCTGCAAGCTTTACAGCCTCTTCACACGCCATCTGATAATCGGCAACACCCACCACAATCATCTCGCCGTCTTTGCCCACATTCATGATCATCCGCTGTGCCGCTTCAATGGTTCCATTTACAAACATAAATACAATTTTTCTTTTCATTTATTCCATCTCCTTGTACTATTATTTTCATTTGATTCTTTTATTGGTATCTTTGGTCTATGTCACTTGGGTCAAAACTGAAATTCCGACACCTTTTTCCAAATGATATTCAAATCCGATAAAAATGATTATACCATAGTTCTTGTTACTTTTTGTATATTTGTTTATAATAAAGAGTATACCTTTTTTAACGCACAAAAATATTATTTTATAAAAGAATCGAGATATGTATGAATAAAACGAAAATTTCCAAGGATCAAACCGCAATTTTAATGGTATCCATTGTAACCGCTTTTATCACCACCTTTACCGGCAGTGCCATGAATCTAGCCATACCTACCATTGGTCACGAATTCCAAACAAGTGCTGCACTTCTGGGATGGATTGTCACTGCATATATGCTGACTGCAGCCACCTTATCTGTGCCTTTTGGCAGATTAGCCGATATTAGAGGACGTCATAAGGTTTTAACCGTGGGCATCTTCATTTTTATGCTTGCCTCCTTTTTGTCGGCTTTTACCTGGTCTTTACCGGCCATGATTTTATGCAGACTTCTTCAAGGTTTTGGCGGTGCTATGATTTTCAGCACCAACACAGCCATTTTAATCAGCAGTTTTTCACCGGATAAAAAGGGAAAAGTGCTAGGCTATTCCATCGCTTCCACTTATGTGGGATTGACAGCCGGTCCTGTAGTAGGCGGGCTCTTAAACCATTCTCTGGGTTGGCGCTCTATTTTTATTTTTACAGGCATCATTGGGTTGATCATCTTTATCATTGCCGTAAAAAAGCTGCCCAAGGAGACTTCCATTCCCATGGATATGCCTATGGATACGCTGGGCAATCTCCTTTATATTTTTATGATTGCACTGATCATGTATGGGTTATCGTCGTTTACAACTTCCGTACTTTCAAAATGTGCCGTTGGAATGGGATTGTTACTGTCTGTCTTCTTTGTTCGCCACGAATTGAAAACCCAAGCACCCATCATCCAGATTACCCTCTTTACCAAAAATCCCGCTTATGCCCTTTCCAACTTAGCCGCCTTAATGAATTACGGTGCTACCTTTGCCTTGGGCTATTTGCTGTCCATCTATTTGCAATCCGTCCTTGGCTTTAATTCCCAAATAGCAGGATTGATATTGATTAGCCAACCTTTAATTATGGCTGTTTTATCTCCCTATGCAGGACACTTATCCGATCGTTTCTCCCCCTTTAAGCTGGCCTCCATGGGCATGGGTGCCTCTGCACTGGGGTTGTTGTTCTTTGTCTTTATCAACGAATCCACCCCTCTGTTTTTAATCGTTCCCGTCCTCATGTTTATCGGCGCCGGCTTTGCCTTTTTCTCTTCACCCAATACCAATGCCGTCATGTCTTGCGTCCATCAAAAAGACTACGGGGTAGCCTCTTCCATTTTAGCCACCATGAGAAGTATGGGTCATACCTTCAGCATGGTCATCGTCACCTTGGTAGTTTCTACCCAAATGGGCAATGCCCCTTTATCCAGTGCAACACCGGCGCAACTGATTGCTACTATGCGCCTATCGTTTATTATTTTTACGGTAATCTGTGTCATAGGCATTTTCTTTTCTGCAAAAAGAAAGACCAAAGCCTAATAGCCTCTTGGTCTTCTTTTCATATTTTCCTGCTTTTTCTATCTGTTAGATGGTGTGGAGAAAATTTGCTTTTTTGCCTATTTTCTCACTTCAGCACCTAGAATTTTCTTTACATCTTCTTCCGGTGTGGAGATGGGTGTCAGGTTAAATTCTTTTACCAAAATATCCAACACATTTTTAGAGACAAAGGCAGGAAGGCTGGGTCCCAGTAATATATTCTTAATACCCAGTGCCAAAAGGGTCAATAAGATGCACACGGCTTTTTGTTCATACCAAGAAAGAACCAAGGTCAGTGGCAGTTGGTTAACACTACATTCAAAGGCTTCAGAAAGCGCCAGAGCCACTTTAATGGCACTATAAGCGTCATTGCATTGACCCATATCTAAAATCCTGGGAATACCGCCAATTTCGCCTAAATCCAAATCGTTAAATCTAAATTTTCCGCAGGCTAAGGTTAAAATAATAGTATCCGCCGGTGTCTTCTTTACGAAATCCGTATAATAATTGCGTCCCGGTGCAGCACCATCACAGCCACCTACCAGAAAAAAGTGTTTGATTGCGCCTGTTTTGACGGCATCCACTACTTGGTCTGCAATGGCCAATACCGTACCATGGCCGAATCCCGTCATCATAGACGTTCCCCCATTGATACCTGTGGTCTTTTTCTCTTCTGCGTATCCGCCTAATTCCAAAGCTTTTTCAATAACCGGTGTAAAATCCTTTTTTTCATCAATATGAACCATACCCGGATAGGATACCACAGATGTGGTAAAGATGCGGTCTCTGTAATTGTCTTTGACCGGCATAATGCAATTTGTAGTAAACAGTACCGGTGCCGGTATATCTAAAAATTCCTTCTGTTGATTTTGCCAAGCGGTTCCAAAATTTCCCTTTAAATGGGGGTATTCTTTTAACTTTGGATATCCGTGAGCCGGCAGCATCTCCGAATGGGTGTAAATATTGATCCCCTTCCCCTGGGTCTGTTCCAAAAGCAATTTCAAATCGTGCAAATCATGGCCTGATACCACAATAAATGGGCCTTTTTCAAAATTCCACTCCACTTTTGTGGGCACCGGTGTGCCATAAGCGGCGGTATTGGCTTCATCCAACAATTCCATGCACTTTAAGTTGACGCTTCCCGTCTCCATAACCAAGTTTAACAATTCCTCTACAGACAGAGATTGATCTAATGCAGAGAGTGCCTTATAGAAGAATCCATTCACTTCCTCACTGGATTTTCCCAATATATAAGCGTGGTGGGCATAGGCGGCCATGCCGCGAATTCCAAAGAGAATCAAGGATTTCAGGGAACGGAGATCTTCCTGTTCCTCCCATAAAACAGTCAGGTTCATTTCTCCTTTTTCTTGGTATTTTTTTCGTGCTTGGTCAATGGAATCACAGATTTCCTGTAAGGTCTCATTGTTAAAATTCACATTCGTTACGGTGGTAAAAAGACCGTCTATAATCAACCGATCCGTTTCCACAGTGGGCTGGTCCTGTGCAGCTTTGGCCAAAGCGATTAATTTCCCTGTAAGTTGATCTTGATAATTTGCGGTATCCTGCTTTTTGCCGCATACACCATTTACCGTACAGCCTGTGCCTTTGGCTGTCTGCTCACATTGAAAACAAAACATTTTTTCCATTTTTTCCTCCATATTTCCTACCTATCAACTAAGGGGGGCGGAATGAATCCTACCCTGTTCTCCACTTTTCATGAATATCCTTTTGATATCCTTGATTGTTTTTAGCATGCCCAAAGTTTACCTTTAAATGTGAGAAAAATCCGTTGCATATGCAACGGATTCTAGCTGTACCATACTTTTTTTCATTTGTTTTCAGATTTATTTCGAAGGGTTCTACATCACTTTTCCTTTTCTTAAAATTTCATGTTTAAAAGATTTGCTCTCTCTCTATAGTCAGGCATATATTTTTCTACTTCTTCATAAAACCTTTTACTGTGATCTTTTACACGAATATGCGCCAACTCGTGGACAACAATGTAATCCATGGCCTCCCTTGGATAAAGGAGAAGCCGATAGCTAAAGCAAAGCCTATTCGTTCCACTGCAACTGCCCCACCGTGTAGCTGCCGATGTGATTTTCACACCCGTGGGAACCACATCCATGATTTGACTGTAGTAGCCCACTCTTTCCGGAATGACTTTTTTTGCTTCACGCTTTAATTTTATAATGTCTTCTTCCGATAAATTGTTGTCAGGTCTTGCCTGTTGTCTCTTGTGCATCAAGGCTTTGTGCTTTTCGATCCAATCCCCATGACTATTTACAAATGCGTCAATCTGCGCTTTTTTTACAGACAAAGGTGCTCGCACAAGTACCTGTAAATTTTTCGTAATGCTCATAGATAAGGTTTTACGTTTAGAACGTATCAGTTGGTACTCTATCATTTCTTTTTGCTCCGTTACAATCAACTATTTTGCTTCTATCCTACACCTATTCTGGGTTTTTGTCAAAAAAGTATGCTT
>JAVVUJ010000145.1:0-4614 GCA_036653195.1 Anaerovorax sp.
TTTACAGCGCCTGACACTTCTGAGTGGATGGCAAATCCGCCATCAATTGCAAACCATGCCCACACGCCTGCACTAACACCTAGGAAGCAACAAAGAGATACTTGTTTTATAGTACGCCCCTTTGAAATCTTCGCTACAAAGATACCCATCAGTGCGGTGTAAGTTAAGCAAAATGCTTGGAAGAATAGAGTCCAAGACTCTGTAAATCCTGTTTGTTCAATAGGATCTGTAAAGAAACTCATCCTTACATAACTGTCAACCATCCAACCCATGCTACTTACAAAATTCTTAAGAATAAAGATTGTCGGTCCTGCAAATAATACAAACGCTAGAAAAGCAATGCACAGGATTGCGGAAAAATTACTTAGATTTTTCATTCCTTTCGCCGTTCCTATGAACGACGTCAATGTGAAAATCAAGGCAATTACCACCACGATAGACACCTGTACAATAAATGTACTTTCAAGCCCAAATACCTGCTTTAATGCGCCTGATGCAAGGGGTACCGCTAAGCCTAACGTGCAACCCAAGGCGCCTACAATACAAAATATAACGGATAAATCAATGATTTTACCAAGAGGTCTTTTATATTTGAAATTCCCCATCATCTCTTCGCAAACGCTGCTTACCTTCATAAATTTTACTTTTTTGTTGTAAACTGCATAAGCAATGGCCACGCCTGTCAGCACATACGGTGCCTGTGTTGCAAACCCCCAATGGAAGAATGCATACCCCAGAGAAATTTCGGCTGCCTGTGTGGAATAGGCTTCGATTCCCAATCCAGGTGCCGCATAATAATACGCCCATTCTGTAAATGACCAAAACAACGCAGCCGAAGCCAATGCTGCAAGAGCCATCATGGCGATGTAACTAAATGTAGAATACTCGGGATCACAATCTCCAAGTTTAATCTTTCCATATTTACCAAATGCTAAATAAACAGCCAGCAAGAATGTTACAAAGGTAAAGATCATCAAAGTGGTTCCAAAAACTTGCGTAGCGCCGTTAAATGCTGCTGTTACGCCATTGAGTGTCTCTTCCGGTTTAATGACCATAAAAAATACGAATCCAAAAAGCAATGCTACGCTTATAATTGTCATTGGTAAATCAATGTTCAGTTTATTGGTCTTTATGTTTTTACTATCCATAAAAGTCTCCTTCAGCCTTCTTGGTTGCAACTATTTTTTCATTACTATTTTATAACCTTTGCTCAAGACTAAAGTAAGCCAATTTTCTTTTTATAAATTTCTACACTTGGAATTTTAATATCCAATAATTTTGCGATCTTTAATTTCGCTTCCATTCCTACTGCCGCACCATTTCTTACCAATACAGTTCCGATGTCTAGAGATTCCCTGATCTCCTTCATCTTTGCTGAGTCTGATAAATCAAATACGGTACATCCTAATTTCTCTGCTACATATTCTTTCGCCGGTTGCAACTTCATACCTGTCATGACCATACGAGCTACTAGATCTCCAGCAGTACGTATTCCACCCATTCCGGATGCCATTTCATGCATGATTGCCATTCCATAAGCGTCTCCGTGGCCAATCTACAATCCGTCGGCTTTGCCGATTTCAAGCAATGCCTTAGACGCTCTTGTGGTTGCATCTGTAGGTGAGGTATTAGATAGTGGTATACCACCTACGCCCATTCCTGCATTTACTACAACCGGTATATCCGCTACTGCCACTGCTGATTTTACATAAGTGACTGAACGGGATAAATTCCATGGAAAAGATTTACTGCTGTTTGTATTGACTACGCATCCGTAAATTTTTCCGCCTGCTGCTTCTACTGATTTTACCTGCTTTGCCGGATATTGTCCAGCAAGTCTTTGTCCTTCAAATTTTAATTTTCCGTGCATACCCAAATGAAATTCATTGGCCATGCCCATTTCAATAGATAGATCCGGATATTTTTCTGACAAGGCCTTTGCCGCCATCAAAGAGGCCAATATGTCTGCATCTCCGCTGGCACCGCATGTATCAAACTGAATTCCGTCAGCCCCTGCTTCTGCCATATGCGTTCCTATGTAAATCATATCTTTTGCCGCATGTTCTGCTGCCACTTCCTGTGCTTCCATGGCTTCTTTGATTTTTCCCTGAGGCAGTAATTCTGACCAGTTGTCCACAGGACCATCAGGCTTTGTATATTGACCTACATTTGGCATTGCACCGTAGAAAATAGGCATCATGCAATTTTTCTGTGCAAATTCCATGGTCATACATTCTTCAAAGATAATATTCTTTAAGGCTTTATAACTATAGTCTACATTGCAAAGTTCCATGGTATCTGAGCAAAGAACTCTTTCATGAAGCATCAACGCGCTCATTCTGTCCATAGGAACACCACTTCTTACAGGTACTTTTAAAGTTCCTGCATCAAATGTCATCACACCTTCGTTGCCTCTTTCGACACTCACATTCTTTTCGGGCATAGTCAGGATTTCTACCAATTTTTCTACATCATCTTCTGTCATTGGTGGGGTTTTCCCCTTAGTTACGGCATCGTTCATACCATCTAAGACATCTTGTTTGATCTCATCCTTAGACATCCATATGCCTTCACCGTCACCGAGTCTGGTGAAATATTTCGTCATCTCATTTCCTCCTTAACTTTTGTTAACTAACTATGTTTCACGAGTAAACAGGCTGTTCACTTGTCTGTCACGAACATACCCTTATATAGAGCAACTCTTATGCCAAGTTTTAACTATTGAAAATTTTATTTTAAATCCTTTAAATTTCAACAGTTTCACCTCTTTTTATCTCTTTTTCGCAGTTTGATATAAAAATATCAATGATTTTATTCATTACTCATTTTTACCCATTCTGCTTTTGCAACGTTTCTTTCCCTCTTAAGAATTCCGTTTAAACCCACTGAATTAGCCCTTCTTCAATTTTAAATTGCATTGATGATTTTTTTCATTGCCCACTAATGGTTTTTTTCATCACCTGTGCGTATATTTTTTGCGGTTGAGAAAACAACCTGGGCGCCATTTGCAGCGATAATCCTTGTACGTGTCTGACTATCCGCACCTAGAAATGACATTTTTTTCACGAAATTATTACTTTCTAGGCTTTCATTAATTGATCAGCCAATGCTACTGCTGCGATGGCATCTTCCGAATAATTGCCCCCTATGCTTTGGGCAAATTTAGCAGAAACAGGTGCGCCTCCAACCATAATGCATACCTGATCCAAAAGGTTGTGATCTCTCAATGCCTGCACTGCATCCTCCATGGTGACCATAGTTGTAGTCAACATAGCAGACATGGCTACAATGTCCGGCTTATGTTCTTTAACTGCTTCTACGATCTGATCGGCTCCCACGTCAACGCCAATATCAATGACTTCATAGCCGGCGCCTTCCATAAGCATAACACATAATTTCTTTCCAATATCATGAAGGTCTCCCAATACGGTACAGAATACCACTTTTCCTGATTTCTTTATCTCTCCAACCTTTAAAAAAGGTTTGATCACTTCCATGCCCGCATCCATGGTCTTGGCGGCAATCAGTACATCCGGCACATAAAGATCTCCGTCTCTAAAAAGTTCTCCCACAATATTCATGCCTGCAATTAAACCAAGGTTCATAATGTCTTGCGGTGATTCCTCATCATCAAGGGCTTCTTGCGTTAATAACACGATATCTTCAAGCTCTCCTTCTTCAACAGCCTCGCTGATTTTTTTGAAAATTTTACTCATGATTTCCTCCATCTTGCCAATGGGTATAAATATGAACGTTCTTCATACTTTGCCCTTTTTGCATTAAATCTTTATTTCTTGATACCATATTCAATTTCGGCATCATCAACGATTTTTCTGATGATTTCAGCAACCCCGGGTGCCAATGGCTCCGGTTTGTGATTTTCTAAAATCCCTATTGCTTTCTCATAACTTCTCTCCGTCAAATCTTTGCTGCCATCGGCAACCCAAGCATCTCTCGCCTGTCTGTCAATCAACTTAGAATGGGACTGAATCTTATTGAAATTACTCCTCGTATGTTCATGTGAAACAAATTCCCCTGTACCCACTTCTTTAATGACATCAAGTGCCAAAGTCTCTTCGTTGACTTCAAATCCATTGATTGTATGAAGTACCATTTTAAAAATTTCAGCGTCTATTAAAAGTTGCGCTAAGTCGAAAGTCATGCCCAGCTCTAACATGCCTGCACCATAGATTAAGTTAGCACCACCCTGGGCAGCTAACATTGCAGTTATGGTTTTTTCATGTGCAGCTTGCGCATCCGGAACTTTGCTGTCTGCCTATCCACCTGCTACAAAGCTTGGCAGCAAGTAGTATTGGGACAACTGGGCAACAGCGTTACTGATCATGGCCAGTTCAGGTGATCCAACGGGTGTGGTCAGGTGTCTGATGTCCATAATTGAAGTTGAACTGGCATATAAAACCGGCGCGCCCTTGCAAGCAAGTTGACTCAGTATTACCGCCGATAAAACTTCCGCATTGTGTGTAACCAACGCACCTGCTAGGGTCACCGGTGCCGTTGCGCCGGACAATGCCATAGAAATAATATTACTGGGTATACCCGCTTTTGCACCCATGATGATCACATCCGATGCAGTAGGATTTAGCTGCAAAGGAC
>JAVVUJ010000146.1:0-4608 GCA_036653195.1 Anaerovorax sp.
ATTTTATTTTTATAGGAATCATCTCCCACCCCATAAATCTCCACAAACGACCCCTCTCCCCTTTATTTTTCAATTATTTTTTTCAGGTTTTCCTCATAAGGCGGATAGACGATCCCCTTTTCCGTCACAACCGCTGTAATATACTTGGCATCCGTCACATCAAAAGCCGGATTGTAGGTTTTTATGCCTTTCGGTGCCATGTCTTTTTTGTACCACCGTTTATAAATTTCTTCCCCTTCTCTTTCTTCTATGGGAATGTCTTTTCCTGTCTTTGTTTGCAAATCAACGGTAGAAGTAGGCACAAACATGTAAAACGGAATTCCATATTCTTTGGCTAAAATGGCCACACCGGACGTTCC
This sequence comes from Anaerovorax sp., assembly GCA_036653195.1. Classification (GTDB taxonomy): domain Bacteria; phylum Bacillota; class Clostridia; order Peptostreptococcales; family Anaerovoracaceae; genus JAVVUJ01. Next base: position 360 of record JAVVUJ010000146.1, read on the forward strand.
GATTTTATTTGCCCCATCGCCGTTTGCCGCCATGCGGTCACAGCCCGTAACCACTGCCTGAATCCATCCGTTTTTCATGACCATAGAGGCCATATTGTCACAAATCAAAGTCACATCTATGCCCGCCTGCTTCAATTCCCACGCTGTCAGTCTGGCTCCTTGCAAAAGTGGCCTTGTCTCATCGGCAAATACTTGAAATCCATATCCCTGTTGATGACCTACATAAAGAGGTGCCAAACAAGTTCCATATTTTGCAGTTGCCAGCGTTCCCGCATTGCAATGGGTCAGAATGCCCATGCCCGGTTTTAATAAGGTGAGCCCAAATTTCCCCATAGCCAGACAGGCTTCCTCATCTTCGGCTCTTATTTTTTCCGCCTCTTCCAGGATGGCATTTTTTGTTGAAATTTCACCAATATCGCCTAATGACAGTAGACAATTTTCCATCCTGTTCAACGCCCACGACAAATTAACTGCTGTGGGTCTAGCAGTATTTAAAAAGTCCTTTACCTGAATAAATGCTTCTATAAAGTCTTCCCTATTGGTCCAAGGAATATGCCGAATGCTAATATAAAGTCCATAGGCCGCAGCCACACCAATGGCCGGTGCACCACGAACTTTTAGTTGATAGATGGCCTCCCAAACATCTTCCTTTGTCCGCATCTCCTCATAGATCATCTCATTAGGTAGTCTTGTTTGATCTAAAATCAAAAATCGATCATTTTCATATTGAATGGGGCATATGGTTTGGTTGTTCATTTTTATTTTTCTCCCTCATACTGCACTTCCCAAATAATTTTCCTCATTCTACGCATCCTCCTATCGGTTAACATTTTTACATTATTGTCAACCCTTAGATTGCCTTGTCATCCCTGGGTCAAATGGTAATCGTACCAGTTTCCCAATTATACGGTGGTCATCGCCCTGATTTTTCGAGAACGCCAATCAATTCTCCATGCTTCGCACATAACCTTTCAGTGCAAAGGATTGCCTGCTCATAGTCTTTCTCTTTCAGCAACACCATGATTTTCTGTGCAAGGTCATATAAATCCGTAAATCCCAAATTACCAACAATTCCCTTAAAGGTATGCATTTCTATGGCAGCCTCTTCATAGGCTTTGCGGTAAAAAGCCTCTTTAAACTTGGTGAAGGTCTTTTCATGGGGAAATCCATGCAAATACTTTACATACATTTTTTCATTATTGACAAACCGCCTTAAACCGCCTTTGCTGTCACAGCCCATGTTTTCCAGTTCTACCAGCAATGGTTCCCTACACTCACTCATCCCATTTTCTCCCTTTTCATCAAAAATTAAAGTTCCTGTTTTTTACTAATTCTCATAAAATTCCTTAACGCTTTATAAATTTTTCCGCCGCTTGTTTTCCCCATGTCGTGCCTTTATCATAAACCTTCTCCTAATAATTTTTCAAAGTCCTCTACAGGAACAGGTTTTGCAAAATAATAGCCTTGCATCAATTCACAACCAATGGACAAGAGAAAATCTGCCTGTTCTTTCGTTTCTACACCTTCTGCAATGACTTTTAACCCCAGGCTTTTTGCCATGTTGATCACATGATATAAAATGCGATCCCTCCGATCTGATTTACCTTTATCCTCCAAAAATTTCATATCCAGCTTTAACACATCCACCTGAAGATCTTTTAATGTGTTTAAAGAGGAATATCCGCTCCCAAAATCATCAATTTCCACGGTAAATCCATGATTTCTTAAGCTTTCTACCGCCTCAATCAATTGTTTTGGATTTTGCACATAGGCGGACTCTGTAATTTCCAACCTTAAATAGTCAGGCGAAATATGATATTTTTCAATCAATCCATAAATGACATTACAAAGGGTCTCATTGTAAATATCCATACGAGATATATTCACTGATATTGGCAATGCTACCATTTTCAAATCCAACCACTTCCGAATACATTTACACGATTCTTCCCACATATATTCATCCAATCGCAAAATAAAACCGTTTCGTTCAAAGATGGGAATAAATTCAATAGGCGGAATCATCCCTTTTTCCGGATGAATCCATCTGACAAGCGCCTCGGAACCGATCAACGCACCGGTAGTATAGTTATATTGCGCCTGCAAATAGACTTTAAATTGACCGTCTTGAAGGGCATTCTCCATTTGACTGACAATCTGCTGCTCATGAAGCAAAGCTTGTCGCAATTCGTCGTCATAAAATGCAATATGCTTTTGATATTTTCCTTTTATACTCCTTTTGACCATTACTGCACGATCCAACATGGTTTCCACAGACAGTTCTTTGTCTCGAATGACATAACATCCTAAAACAATTTCCACTTCAAAAGGAAGTGTATAGGCAGCCATATCTCGTTCCACTTCTTCTAAAATTTTCTCTATTCTCTTCGGGCAATTGCGTGTACACAGTGCAAAATTATCTCCGTCCATTCTGCAAAAAACTTCGTCAGGGCTTGCGTAATTTCTCATTTTTTCAGCAATATAGCAGAGCAACCGATCTCCTTCTTGAAAGCCGAACAATTCATTGATTATTTTAAAACGTTCCACGTCAAAACTGATAATCATATATTCATTTTTTTCATTCTCAGTAATCAACCGCTGAACTTCTCTATAAAAAACCGCTCGATTATAGATGCCTGTCAAGGCATCATGCTCTGTAATATAGCGCATTTCTTCTTGATGACGCAATTCCTCTTCACGCTGCACCAAAAGATATTGATTCTGTACACGCAAACGCTCGTTATCTCTCTTTTGAAGTGCACTGGCCACACGAAGCTTGACAAGTGCCGGTTCAATAGGCTTTGTCACATAATCCATAGCACCCAATTCAATGGCCTTCAGTCCATGTTCAATTTCATTGGCGCCACTGGTTATAATGACAGGAATGCCGTTGATTTCGTCATCAAACTGCATTTCACTTAAGACTTCCAGTCCATCTTTTAACGGCATAACAATATCCAACAGCACCACGGAAATATCTATTTTAAACGCCCTCATCTTTTCAAGAGCCTCTTCTCCATTGACAGCTTCAATAATATTAAAATCCTCGAATATAGATTTTAACATTTCACGATTCATTTCCACATCATCAACCACAAGCATGGTTTCTTTATCTTGTTTGATGGTTTGCCTTTCGTCCCTTATCGTCATAGAACCCTTCCTTCTCATTTCAAAACGGTGGTTGTTACAAATATTTTTTATGAAATTACAAATATTCTGTTAAATGCCCTTATATTATAGTATATTTGCACTTACTTTACAATCTCACTGTACATATGTTTATGAAATTACCGAAAAAACACGTTTTTTACCGAATTCGGACATCCTAAAAAAAGCAAACTTACGCTTTTATCGCCCATCTCATCTTGGCTGAACGGGCACGGGGATTTCGGTTGCATTCTTCTCCCGATGGTCGAATCACTTCCTTTGCAATTTCCATATAAACACCTTCACGAAATAAATTTTTAAAAGACTTTTTCACAAGCCTGTCCTCTCCGGAATGAAACGTAAGTATGGCCACACGCCCACCCGGCGCAAGGATATGAGGCAGTTTTTCTAAGAACTCATAAAGGACTTCAAATTCACGATTCACATCAATTCGCAATGCCTGAAATGTTCTTTGACATGATTTTTTAATGGCCTCTTGTCGTCTATCTGCAGGAATAAATCCAAGCGCCCCTTCAATAATCTGCCTCAACTTTGTAGTCGTGGATATAACAGTTCCCTTTTTAATTGTTGAGACAATCTCTTTAGAGATGACTTCTGCATAGGGTTCATCTGCATTTTCAGTCAGCATACCCTGCAATTCTGCTTGGGTAATCTTTCTTAACCGTTCTGCCGCAGATTTTCCTTTTTGTGGATTTAGTCGCAAATCCAAGGGGCCCTCCGTCTTATAGGAAAATCCTCTGTCCGGATTGTCGATTTGCATGGATGAGACGCCCAAATCCGCCAACACAAAATCAAATAAGCCTGCCTGAGAGGCAAGCTGATCCACATTGGCAAAATTTAGCTGTTGAACCGTAAGAATCTCTGCGCCATAACCTAAGTGTGCCAAACGATCTCTGGTTTTTTCCAATTCAATGGGATCTACATCCAGTGCATAAAGATGCCCTCGAGACTCTAAACACTTTAGCATTTCCAACGTGTGTCCACCATATCCCAAGGTTGCATCTAAACCTATTTGTCCCGGTTTGATCTCCAGAAATTCCAATATTTCTTTGACGCATATGGAAATATGCATCCCGGCAGG
>JAVVUJ010000147.1:0-4553 GCA_036653195.1 Anaerovorax sp.
TCATAGAAGAATTGATCTACCATGATGTCCATTATTATTTCGTCGATAATCAATACTATTTCAATCGAACGGCCGCCTATGGCTACGAGGATGAAGCCGAGAGAACCGCCTATTTTTCAAAAGCAATTGTGGAATGTTTGCCCTATCTGGCGGAAAAAGGTGGGTTTTGTCCGAATTTGATTCATTGCAATGATTGGCATACCGCCCTAGTCCCGGTGTTCCAAAGGAGACGGCCGGAACAGAACAAGATCAAGAGCCTGCTAACCATCCATAATTTAAAATATCAAGGTGTGTTTCCTTATTCGGTCTTAACGGATGTCCTAGGGTTTGATCCAAGAGATGACGTGTTCTCACGCTTGGATTTTGGGGATTGCATCAACTATTTGAAGGCGGGTATTTATGAATGTGACTATTTGACCACAGTCAGCCCGACTTATGCGCAGGAAATTCAAAACCCTTATTATGGGGAAGGCTTGGATTACCTGTTTAGAGAAAAGCAGGGGAAACTGAAAGGGATCATCAATGGGGTAGATGATCACTCCTATAATCCGGATACCGATTCCGCACTGTTTGTCAAATATAAAACTTCCCTGAGCAAAAAAGAGAAAAACAAAACAGCCTTGCAAGAGCAATTGGGTTTGCCTGTAAAAAAAGAGGTTCCTCTGATTATTTCGGTGAGCCGTTTGGTAGAACAGAAAGGATTTGACCTGATTTTTGCGGTTTTGGAGGAATTGTTGCAAAATGATCTGCAATTGGTGATTTTGGGGACAGGGGAGCAAAAATATGAGGAAGTCTGCAAATATTTTGCGTTTCAATATCCAAATAAATTTAAACTCTGTGTCACCTTTGACGATGTATTGGCACGTCGTCTTTATGCAGCCGGTGATATGTTGCTGATGCCCTCCCGCTTTGAACCCTGTGGGATCAGCCAGATGTTGGCGATTTTGTACAGCACAATTCCCATTGTACGAGAAACCGGCGGACTGCGTGATACCGTGATCCCCTATAATCAATATACCGGAGAGGGTACCGGCTTTTGTTTTAGTCATTTTAATGCGCATGAAATGCTTTTTACCATTCAAAAGGCTTTGGATCTTTACTATAACCACAAAGAGGCATGGACAAAAATCATTGAAAACGGCAGAAAGGTTGATTTTAGCTGGAAAGCATCTGCGAAACAATATAAGGAGATATACAATCAATTATGCTAACTGCTTATCATAATTCAAGATTACCCGAATACCGTTTTCCCGTGGGTGCTGTGGAGCAAGGCGAAGCAATTACAATTCAGATCAAGGTCAATGCAGATGCTTGTCACCTCATCGTTGACCGTACAAGCTTAGCCATGGAACGGAATGGCGCATATTTCAGCCTGACGTTTACACCGACGGCTTCGAATTTAACATGGTATTATTTTGAATTTTGGATTCAGGACAAATGCTATTATTATGGTAACAATGCCGCATCTCAGGGGGGAGAGGGGGCAATATACGAAGCGAATCCTATTTCCTACCAAATTACACTGTATCAAAAAAATGAGAGTCCCGATTGGTTTAAAAATGGGATCATTTATCAAATTTACACGGATCGTTTTTTCAGAGGTAAGGATTTCCCAAAGCGTATTATGACGCTTGCAGAACCCAAAAAGGGTCCACAAAACATCTTGCGTTTCAATTGGGAAGATGAGCCTTGTTATTTGAAAGATGAAACAGGTCGTGTAACGCATTGGGATTTCTTTGGTGGTACACTGTCGGGTATCTGTGAAAAGCTTGATTACCTGGAGGATTTGGGGGTTACGATTCTCTATTTAAATCCAATTTTCAAAGCGAGCAGCAATCACAAATACGATACCGGAGATTATATGACGATTGACCCCGCCTATGGGGATGAGGAGAGTTTCCGTCAGTTGGTCGAAGAAGCCAAGAAAAGGGATATGAAGATCATCCTAGACGGTGTGTTTAATCATACCGGTTGTGACAGTCGATATTTTAACAAATATGGGAATTATCCCACTGTTGGCGCGTACCAAGATCAAAGTTCTCCCTATTACCCCTGGTATGTGTTTGAAAAGTACCCGGATCAATATCAGTGCTGGTGGGGTGTGGATGACTTACCCAGTGTGCAGGAAAATAATGAAGCGTATACAAGCTATATTCTGTCTATGATGGAGTATTGGGGGAAATTTGGAATTGCGGGCTGGCGTCTGGACGTGATTGACGAACTGCCGCTTGCCTTTCTGGCGGCCATGAAAAAGCAAACAAAAGAGCATCATCAGATCCTTTTGGGGGAGGTTTGGGAGGATGCGTCCCACAAAGTGACTTATGGAGAAATGAGAAACTATTTTCAGGGGAACTTGCTGGACTCCGTGATGAACTATCCATTTCGAGATCAAATTATAATGTATGTAAGCGGACAAATAACAGCGGAGAAGGTGGTAGCTGCGTATCACTGCCTTTGTGAGAATTATCCGAAAGAAAGTTTTTATTCTCTTGCCAATTTGCTGGGAAGCCATGATACAGAACGCATTTTTAGCGTTCTGGGCGAAAACGTCAAAAAAGCACTCTACTTTCAAATTTGTATGCCCGGCATTCCTTATATTTATTATGGCGATGAAGCCGGTTTGCAGGGGGGCAAGGATCCGGAGAACCGAAAAACCTATCCTTGGGGACGTGAAAATCAGGCACTGTTACAGCTATATCGCAAAATCATCAATCTGAGAAAACAGTATTCCATTTTGACGGATGGCGCATTCTATTGTTCGTTTGTAGGGAACGCACTGTTGATTACAAGATCCAAGGCAGACGAAAAAATTACACTGCTCATCAATCAAAATAGGGAAGAAATTCGTTTTAAAATAACGGAGACTTTGGCAGTGGATTTGGAAACGGGAGAAATCGTACAGGACGAGATTGTTGTATCGGAAGGGGATCTGAGAATTATTTATGAAAAAAACATGACAGTTTTTCCTGAAACAAAAAAAGTGGGTGTATTACTTCCGATTTCCTCCCTAAATGGATTTTGTCGTGCAGAACAGTTCATTGACATTTTGGCAGAAAACGAGTTTAAATTGTGGCAAATATTACCGCTCAATCCTTTGGATTGTTACGGTTCTCCTTATAGTTCCGCTTCCGCTTTTGCATATGAAGAAAGTTATATGCAAGCAAAAACGGTTTTGAAAGATTACAACGCATTCTGTTTGGAAAATGATTTTTGGCTGGATGATTATTGTTTATATCAGACTCTGAAAAAGCATTTTAACACACCATGGTATCTGTGGGAAGAGGAGATTCGAAACCGTCAGCCTGACGCCTTGGCCGCTTGTCAAGAACGCTTTCAGGAAGAGATACAAGGATATCGTTCTTCACAGTATTCCGTCTATTTACAATGGCAGGCCATTAAAACGTATGCGAATCAGAAAGGCATTCAGATCATTGGTGATTTGCCGTTTTATGTAAACTATGACAGTTGCGACTGTTGGGTTGCGCAAACGCTATTTGACTTCACCGCACAAGGCGGTGCGCCGCCCGATGATTACAATCCCAATGGACAAAATTGGTCGGTTCCGGTTTTTAATTGGAAAGAGATGGAGAAAGACGGCTTTGCTTGGTGGAAAGAAAGAATTAAAAAAGCATTGATTGATTATGATCTCTTTCGTATTGACCATTTTCGTGGCTTAGAGAGCTATTGGAACATTGATTGCCATGGGCAGGGTAGGTGGAAACGCGGACCCGGGAAGCGGTTCTTAGATGCCCTCTATCAAGAATTCAAGCAGCTCCCCATGATTGTGGAGGATTTGGGTTTTATTACAAAAGAAGTGAACTGTCTCCGAAATTCTTTCTATTTACCAAGCATGGCAGTCTACGAATTTTTTCCTCATCTCACAGAGTTAGACGAAAATACCGTTTTATATTCCAGTACACATGATAGTATGCCCTTGGCGGGTCTGACGGCAGATCATGAGAACGTGATCACGGATATCATCAATTCAAAAGCAAAGCGGGTCATTCTTCCTTTACAGGATATTTTGGGTCTGGGGGAAGAGGCGAGAATGAACACACCGGGAACCACAGTGGGAAATTGGAAATGGAATGTCGGAGATTTGTCGCTTGTTCGAAGCAAGATGAAAGAATTCAGGGAAAAAAGGAGCGAGGATATTGACGCGTGAGTATGCTGCGAAGTTATTATATAATCAAGATCTTCATCTGATGATTGACTATAGTGATGTGAAAATAAAAAATACAAACCGTAATCGCTTGGATCGGGCGCTGGCAGAGATGGACGCGCTGGAGGGGGGCGCAATTGCGAATCCGGATGAACATAGAATGGTGGGACATTATTGGCTGCGCAATCCAAGTCTCGCACCAACAGGAGAGATCCGGGCTGCAATTGAACAGTGCATTGCGGATATTACACAGTTTGCACTGACGGCACAAAAAGAACAATTTAAGAAAGTACTGATCATTGGTATTGGCGGCTCTGCTTTGGGACCGAGATTCATTTCTACTGCGTTGAAACGTAAAGACGATGCCATGGATTTGTATTTCTTAGACAAT
>JAVVUJ010000148.1:0-2037 GCA_036653195.1 Anaerovorax sp.
AACGAAATTGAAAAATCTCAAGGGCGGATCATCTTATTTATTGATGAAATTCACAATATAGTAGGTGCAGGTAAGGCGGAAGGTTCCATGGATGCAGGCAATTTGTTGAAACCAAAGCTTGCAAGAGGAGAATTGCATTGTATCGGTGCCACGACTTTGGATGAGTACAGAAAAAATATAGAAAAAGATGCGGCTTTGGAGAGGCGGTTCCAAAAAGTGTTAATCCATCAGCCAACGGTAGAAGACACCATTTCCATTCTGAGAGGGTTAAAAGAACGATTTGAAATTCATCATGGGGTACGTATTACAGACAGCGCATTGATTGCTTGTGCGACCCTTTCCGATCGTTACATCAGCGATCGTTTTTTACCGGATAAGGCCATCGACTTAATGGATGAGGCAGCTTCAAAGATCAGAATTGAAATTGACAGTCTACCGGCAGAACTTGATGAAATTTCCAGAAAGATTATGCAGTTGGAGATTGAAAAACAGGCTTTGAGCAAAGAAAAGGATGACCCATCAAAGGCAAGGCTGGATCATATAGAAAAAGAACTATCACAGTTTAAAGAGGAAAGTACGCAGATGCGTGCCCAGTGGGAAAATGAGAAAAAGGCCATTTCAGGATTAAAGGAAACAAAACAAGAAGTGGAAGATGTGAAGCATCAGATGGAGGAAGCAGAACGGGCTTATAATTTAGAGGTATTGGCAAAGCTTAAGTATGGCACTTTGCCGGAATTGGAAAAGCGGCTACAGACTGAAAGCGCATTGCAGGAAAAAGCAGAGGAAAACAGAATTTTAAGAGAAGAGGTCACGGAAGAAGAAATTGCGGAAGTGGTGTCAAATTGGACAGGAATTCCGGTTAGCAGGCTTGTAGAAGCAGAAAAAGAGAAATTACTTCGTTTAGGTGATGTTTTGCATGAAAGGGTTATTGGGCAGGAGGATGCAGTTTCGGCAGTGTCTGAGGCTGTTTTAAGGGCCAGAGCGGGGCTAAAGGATCCCAACAAACCCATCGGGTCATTTATATTCTTAGGACCTACTGGTGTGGGCAAAACAGAATTGGCAAAAGCACTTTCAGAAGCCTTGTTCGATACGGAAAAAAACATGATCAGAATTGACATGTCAGAGTATATGGAGAAACATTCCGTATCCAGATTGGTAGGTGCGCCTCCGGGATATGTGGGTTATGACGAAGGCGGTCAGCTAACGGAAGCCGTCAGGCGAAGACCATACAGTGTGATTCTTTTTGATGAAATCGAAAAAGCGCATCCCGATGTGTTTAACATTTTATTGCAGCTTTTAGATGATGGCCGACTGACAGACAACCAGGGAAGAACGGTAGACTTTAAAAACACCATCGTCATTATGACTTCCAACATAGGGAGTGCCTACTTGACGGAACATATTTCAGAAAATGGAACCATTTCGGAAGAAGTCAAGGAAAGGGTAGAGGAGGAAATGAAACGCCAATTTAGGCCGGAGTTTATCAATCGAATTGATGACATCGTCGTATTTTCACCGTTGACAGAAGGGCAGATTGAGAAGATTATCGACCTTTCCATGATGGATATGCAGCGTAGGTTGAAGGATCGAAACATGGCTGTTCAGCTGACACCTGCCAGCAAGAGATTTATTACAGAGGAAGCGTATTCACCCATCTATGGCGCAAGGCCTGTGAAGCGGTATTTACAGAAACATATAGAGACAGAAATAGCGGCCAAAATTATAAAAGGAGAAGTAAAGGATGGCGATACCATTACCATCCACGTGGAAAATGGTCAATTGAGTTTTTAATCAATAGAAAAATGCGGGTATTCCAAAAGAATAGCCGCATTTTTAGTTGTGTTTGGGTTTGTCAAGTATTCTGTTCTTATTACTTATTACTTTTTATTTTTATCGGCTGCTTCCTGTGCTTTTAATTCATCCTGATAGTTTCCGGAGAAATCAGCCTCCTCCAGTGGAACAACCTTTGTCTTATGTTTAATCTTGTAGCCAAGCCATAGAACGAGGAAGAAAGGAATTCCTATGTAGGAAACCACA
>JAVVUJ010000148.1:2047-4539 GCA_036653195.1 Anaerovorax sp.
TAAAGGCATAGGCACCTTGTCCGGCTATAACGATCAAGCAAAGTGCAAGAGCGAAAATCGGTCCAAATGGGAACCATTTTGCTTTGTATTTTAATTCGCTAATGTCATGTCCCTGAGCCAGAAATGCTTTTCTGAAACGATAATGAGAGATGGCAATGCCAACCCATGTGATAAATCCTGCCAAACCGGAGGCACTGACCAACCATACATAGACAGGACCTTCTCCTGAAGGGGAAGATAAGAAACAAAGGCTTGCAACCACTGTGGTTAAGATTAATGCATTTAGGGGAATGTGATGCTTGCTTAATTTTGCAAACATTTTCGGTGCTTTTCCGTCTTTTGCAAGAGCGTAAAGCATACGAGACGAAACGTAAAGCCCTGAATTTCCGGCAGAAAGTACGGAAGTTAAGATAACGGCGTTCATTACAGAAGCTGCTGCTGCCAAACCGGCTCTCTGGAAGACCAGGGTAAATGGGCTGACTGAAAGATTGTCCAAGCCACCTTGTAACAGGCTTTCGTCTGTATAGGGAATCATAAAACCTACAACGGCAATTGCCAAAACGTAGAAAACCAGAATACGCCAGAACACTGCTTTTGTTGCTTTTGGAATGGAGACTTCCGGATTTTCACTTTCTCCGGCAGCAACACCGATCATTTCAGTACCCTGGAAAGAGAATCCGGCGATCATAAAGATACTTAAAATTCCTACGGCGCCGTTTACGAATGGGGCCTCACCGATTGTCCAATTTTGGAATCCGGGAGAAGATCCGCCCATAATCCCTAAAATCATCAGAACACCGATGACTAAGAAGATAATGATGGTGACAACTTTGATACCTGCAAACCAAAATTCACTTTCACCGTAAACCTTTGCAGAAAAATAATTGAGAAGAAATAAGAGGGTGAGGAAGATGGCACTGATTAAAAGTGCGGGTGCCTCGGGTAACCAAAATCTAACAAGGATAACGGCGGCCACTAATTCGGCGGCTACTGTAATTGCCCAGTTATACCAATAGTTCCAGCCTAGAGCAAAACCAAATGCGGGGTCAACAAACCTGGTACCGTAGGTTTCAAAAGCACCGGCTACGGGCATAAATGTGGTCATTTCGCCCAAACTTGTCATTAAAAAATAGACCATAATACCAATAATTGCGTAAGCGACCAATGCGCCGCCGGGTCCTGCTGTGCTTAAAGAATCTCCCAATGCGACGAATAATCCCGTACCGATGGCACCACCGATAGCGATCATATTCAGATGCCTGGATTTTAGACTACGTTGTAATTTTTTTTCGTCTTTTTTTATCTCAGGGTTCATATTTAACACCTCTTTCTGAATAACGTTGCAGTAATTTATAGTAAAAAATTTGTGGAAAAATGGGCAATCAACTATAATGATACCCGATTTTGTTGAAAAGTCAATAGGATGAGTCTAAATATTCTGTTTATGAAAGGGGTATTTTACAGAACTATTTGGGACTATCGTTCCTTAAAAAAAGAAAAACCCGGGTTATTTTGCCCGGGTTTTTGAACAATCCATGTGATGTGACATAGCCAGAATACCGGCTTCCACATCACGATTTTGAAAGGCGTGAAAGATTTTACGATGCTCTTCCAGAATCGTGGGCAAATAATCATCACTATAGATTTGATTCACCTTGCTCTGTTTAATGTAGAGCTGATAAGAAGAGAGCACGTGCATCAGCATTTTATTCTTGGCGCCGGCATAAATGAGTTGGTGAAAATTGGTGTTGATGTTGAGCATTTTATCCATGTCATTTTTTTGGGTATAAAATTCCATAAACTCAAAGGCTTCTTCCAATTCTTCCAAGTCTTCTTTGCTCATTCGCAAAATAGCCCATTTTACCGCCAAAATCTCATAGGATTTACGAAGCTCATACATGTCTTCGATGTCTTGAGAGGAAAACCCGATTACGAAAGCACCGCGGTTTGGGATGATCTCAATCAGACCCTCCAATTCTAACTGTTTAAAAGCTTCTCTTACAGGCGTTCTGCTAACCTGGTATTGATTGCAAACTTGTTGTTCTACCAGTTTTCCCCCCGGTTGTAGAATCCCCTGTAAAATATCTTTTCGCAGCCTTGCAAACAAATCAGTGGAGAGGGGAGCGCCGGTGGCTTTTATGCCTGAAGTCTCTTTATAAGTTAATTTCATAATCTCTCCATTCAAAATCATTTCTATATTTTTGATAAGATATAATCTGCAAATTCTGCGCCGGTTGCACCGTCGGATTTTCCCGTCAGTACCAATTTCTTTTCTACATTGGTGCAGGTTTCTATGGCATCATAGAGTTTGTCGGCAAGGGTTTGATAACCGATGTGGGACAGTAGCATAGCCCCTGCGCGGATTACACTGCAAGGATCCGCATAAATTGCACGACCTTCTTGCACCATACGAGGCGCCGAGCCGTGAATGGCTTCAAACATGGAATAGCGTTTTCCTAAATTTGCACTGCCTGCAGTGCCTACGCCACCTT
>JAVVUJ010000149.1:0-4490 GCA_036653195.1 Anaerovorax sp.
CGGACAACGCTTTAGGGGAGGACAACCGCCATTTTTCCATATGCGTAAGCCTTAAGCCGTGTGCAATGCGCCCATGAATGTCTTCCCAATCCAAGCATAAATTTTCAGGTCCAAAGGCCAAATCTTCCTCTATCACATTTGAAAATAATTGTGTGTCCGGATCCTGAAAAATAAAGCCTATTTTTTCAGCCATGCCGGCAAGAGGAATCTCTTCAATAGGCTCACCGGAAACAGAAACCCGGCCTTTTAAATCGCCCGTGTACATTTTGGGAATAATCCCTGCCAAAATATAGCATAAGGTGGTTTTGCCACAGCCTGATGGCCCCATAAATCCTACAATTTCTCCTTTATTTAACGAAAAATCCACGTGATCAAGCAAAAAATTTCCACAGGGTGCGCCTCCTTGCTGGTAGGAAAAACAGAGTCCTTCTCCTTTTAGCAGCACACTCATTGGATATCCACCTCTTTCAAATATTTACACCATCTTTGGCTAAAAGGATCTTTCCTGATAATCAACTGGTAAGGTCCATTTCCCTCTTCACTTTTTGTCTTCAAATCTTCCCCATTCAACCCATAGGCCAAATAAAAATTCCCCGTTTCTGCCAGTTCCTTTACCCCTGCCGTCACCACATATCCATCCAATGCCGTAAACGTAAGCTGTTTTTTATCCTTTAAATCTATGCCTGCCGTTTCTAACAGCAAGCCTATCTCTACACCTGTATACGTAACCTCTTCCGGTTTTTTCCCACTGCTTCTGATCACCGCAGGAAAGGTTTCACTTTCCATTTCCTTCAGCGCATCCAATGTAAAGGTGACCACCTCATTGCCGTCTACTTTCACCGTAAAGGTTCGATCCTGCTCTGCCCCCTGCCCTTCCAATGCACTGCCTCTGTTGAAAAAAAGCAACACGCCGATGATGATAATCAATAGAATCATAAACCCTATGATAAATTTTGTTTGTTTTTTCATTTTTCCCTCCCCATGGGCTGACGGGCGGCGTAAATCCGCCCATACCATTATTTTGCTTTCAATAAATCTTGCTTTCTCAAAGCTTTAATCATAGACCAAGCCGCTATGCCGCCTATACCCCCGGAAAATATGGAAATGGTCAGGGATAAAAGAAAAGGAATCAGTGGCAATCGGAAGAAAACCAAATTTACCAAAACCACACCACTGGCATTGGCCACAATACCTGCAAAAAAACAACATAACAGACAACAGCCACCATGCTTCATCAACAACCACAGTAGATCAATACAAATCCCCGGAAGCGTATAAGTCACCAGGCTGACAATACCATGGGTTCCATAAACGCCGGTTACCACCACCAAAAGTGCCTGCACAATGCAGATTAAGGTAGCGGCGCCCCTTTTCCCTACAAGTCCTGCGCCCAGAACCACAAACATCATATAGATGCCCCCTGCCAAAGCCCCTCCCGGAATAAAGAGTGGCCCTGTAATCAGATGGGCAACAGACACGACGATGGGCTTTACCGCCACACCGGCAGCCGCCATAAATGCCAACAAGATCAAATCAAATATGCTGAATTTTCTCAGGAATCCTTCTTTCATAAACGTCTCCATTTCACACTGCAAATTGCAAACTGCCAAGGGCTTTCATCCGCCATCAATGGGAAGGTGCCCCGGCTTTTTCCAAAGCATTTCCAACCGCTTCCATGACACCATCACTGGTTCTGGTGGCACCGGCTATGGCCTCTACCTCATTGTTTTGCCCTTCTATAATCCTTTCCGGTACCCTTTCAAATACGGGCTCATACCATCCGGCGCTTTCTCTGTGAGAAAGAACCTGAATATTCCTGATTTCATGGTTCTTTATGGTTACTTCCACCACAATGGCACCCTTATATCCTTCTCCGGTTCCCACATAGTTTCCGTCTGCACAATATGGCAAAACTCGGCTTGATTCCTGTGATTGATATGAATGCACACCATAGTGGAGAGGCGTTCCCTGTATGACGCTGCCTACTACAGGTATGAGTAACAGCAAGCCTATAAAGAGTGTCACCATCACCATCACGTAGTGGGTTTCCTTACGAACGCGGCCAAACAGAACCGTCTGGGTTTTCACATTTTTGCAAGAACAGCAGCCCACACATTCGTAGGGCGCACATTTTAATGTAGGCTGATCCCGATAACTGCTCACCGCCCCACTCAATACCAAAAATGCACCTACAGGGCACAGTATTCTGCAAAATCCTCTTGGAATGACCATTCCCACAACACAAAGAAGCACCAATAGCACTACACCCGGCCAATGGGTAGAAAAAAATGCGGATAGTCGGGGTATATTGAAAAAAGCCTGAAAGGGGGAAATTCTGCTGACCCAAATCCCCTGTCCTGACAGGAACAAAAGAATGACCCCAATGAGCACAGGATATTTCATATAGAGCAGTTTTTCTGATTTTCCATGAAGATCCGCCTGAGGGCAGTTTCCCTTTTCTCCCAGATAGCTGCTCACGTCCTGCAAGGTTCCAAGGGGACACACATACCTGCAAAAGAAACGGCCGCCTATGAGGGTCACGCCCACTATGGCAATGGACAGAGAAATGCCAAAGGTCACGTGAAACAGCATCATGCCCACGGCAACCATCAACCCAATCCCCTGTATTTTTCTTCTCATAACAATCTCCGGCTTCTACTGCATCTTTTCTATGGTAAGCAAATCCGTGGTCATCTCTTGCCCGTCCTTTAAAAAGGTGACCTTCTTTCCTTGCTGTGAAATATAACAAGTGTCCAAATCACTTCCTTGAAATTGGAATTGATGACCCTCTGTATCCAGCCCTGTGAACAGATCTTCACCCTTCCAAAGCAAGCCTGCATTTACCAAGACATCCTCTAAATACAAATAGGTTTTACCCTCTATTTTCTTGGTTCTGCTAATGGCTTCCATCTTCCACGGGAAAATAACAGAATCCTTTGTGGTAGAAAAATGACTCATATTTTTTACGTTCATACCCAGTTTAAAGTTGGGGGCAATGTTCATAGGTGCATTTTCACCTTCCACTTTAATAAAGTATCGATCACGAACTAAGGAAATGGTTTCGTTTTTTTCCAGTCCATCCACGGCATACATGGAAAAAAAGCCTTTCAAATCCACAGATTCAAATTTGGCCAAAATCTTACCCACTTCAATGGATTTATCCTTGCTGCCATAGTACTCATACTCATAAGGTTCAATATCTCTGGTCAGCGCATCAAACATATGTACTTTCGTAATGTTTTTCGGGGATATTTCCTTGTAAAGATCAATGGTTGTCACTAATTTTACCCAATAAGGACCCATTTCGTCAGGCAAACAAACTCGAATTGGCTTTTCATCCTTTCGGATTTCTTCATCGTTAAATTTCCAGCCAAGGAGAATGGATCCTGAAAGTTTGTCCTCATCTACCATGGTATAATATCCATCCCTGCCTGTAATGCCAATGCCTGCATAGTCTTTTAAATCCACCCCTTCTTCTTTCAACACTTGAGAAAGTTCAGGTCCCTGAATTTTAATCTTTGATTTGGTTCCGGTGGTCTTTTTTAAAACCGCATCCACCGTCACCTGGGGATATTTTTTCATATCCTCCATAGTCAGCCTAACACTGCCCCCTTCCCAATTGATGGCAAAACTATTGTCATCCATATTCCACAATTCTTTGGGAACTGTCTGCCCTACCTTTCCCATTTTTACCCCATTGTCCAAATACTGCATCACACCTATGGCAGCATTCACGCCGTTTACCACAGCTTGGCTGGTAATGGTTGCCCCTGTCACCTGAATGATTTCCTCCGGCTTCACCTGATCCAGCACCACCAACTTCAAGTAGTTTGCCATGGGTACATTTTTAAATCTGTCCGTAAACCAATGCTCATAAATAGGATCTGCATATTGTGGCGTGTCCTCATGAGAAATGATTTTGATTTCTTTTATTTTTTCTCCTTTTCTGTCAACCAGGGACAAAACCCTTACAGTGCCCATGTATCCAACGGTTTCAGTGAATACTGCACCATATTCATGGCCAACATGATAAACCTTCACTACACTTGGAAAGTTTTTGGAAATGAAGGAATCCGTTTCCACCTCTTTTACCTCTGTTATTTTTTCCCCTTGGGGAACCATTTCTTTGATCAACTTGGCATCTTTAAAATGGTCACTTGTAAAATACAAGAATCCCACCACAAGCAAAACCAAAATGACTAAAAACCCTATTGCAGTGCTTCTCTTTTTCATGAATTACCTCTTTATTTCCAACGGTATTGGCTCATATCGTTTATTGACTATTTGTTTAGAAGAAACCCATTGCCAATTGAATTATGATCCCTGTAATGCAATGTTACCCAAAACAAGAAACCCAACAAACAATGTGCAATTTCAATTGACTTTTCAGCTTCTCCTAATCCTATTGAAACCCATTGCCAATTGACGAGACAATTTTTAATTTTTATTCCACTGTCATTTCTTTCACATTAGACCCCCGCTGTGGTGTG
>JAVVUJ010000150.1:0-4474 GCA_036653195.1 Anaerovorax sp.
AGCGTTGGCATTCTTGCTGACTATAGCGTTAGTGTGTACGTATACAGTACCGACGACAGCTTTTGCCGGAAATAGCGGAACGCAAGAGACGCAGATTGTAAACCAAGGAGGGACTTCCTATTTTAAAGGAGGCGTTCCGTCCACGGTGAATGACAAAGATATTGAGACGGCCAAGACCATCGTACAGACCGGTAAAAATACTTTTGACATTACATTGAAAGTCAAAACGAAAGATGCCATTGTTGTAGAGGAAACGAAACAAGCAAAAGGTGCAGATGTAGTGTTGGTGATTGACCGGTCAGGTAGCATGACAACAGATGATAGAATTGGGCAGGCAAAGGCTGCTGCCACTACATTTGTGGATAGCTTCTTGGAAGAAAAGACGATAGAAGGTAAGCCCGTTAAGAACGTAAATCGTATTGCGCTTGTCACCTTTGACAAGGCGGCAACGGTGGAAAGCGGTTTCATAAGTTCAGCCGCTGTCTTGAACGGGAAAATCGACGGGATAGAGACGGGTAGCGGTACAAATATGCATGCTGGGTTATACCAGGCAGAGAAGCTGATTTCCAACAGAGCAGACAAGGCGAATGCCCCATATCTTGTTTTTTTAGGAGATGGCGCCCCTAATGCAGCCTATGTGGCAGAAGGCTCACTCATACATGACGGGAAGAATCGTCATGTTATTGATTGGGATCTGATGAATGGTTCTGCTAAAAGGATCTATAATGAAAACCAAGTCATCGGTTGGGGTTCTGTCATTAACTGCAATGAGCATCAGAAGCAAAAGGATAAGTCGTGGAGGCTTGAAGATGCTGATAGAACTAAGTATGCAAAAATCGCCATCGGTGACGCCGTAGATGACATGAAGAATGATGGGGTTGTAAGGTATACCATCGGCCTTGGTGTGAAAAATGATTCCACGGCAAAAAACTTGCTTCAAAATATTATCGCTTCTACGCCCAATCATTATAGCGGACCTGAGGGCGATATAGCGGGAGAACTTGAAACCATATATGAAACCATTCAAAAAGAAATTGCCATATTGACAGAAGCATGGACTGTAAGTGATCCCATGGGGCAGTTTATAAAGATTAATGAGAAAGATAAAGCAAAGTTTGCAGCGGAGAATGGTGTAGAATTTTATGAGAACCAAGAGGGATTTGTATGGAATCTGCGATCAGAAGCAGCGAAAAAAAATATGAAGACCGAAAATGGTGAACATATTTATACTTTAACATATTCTATTGTTCTTGATACGGAAGCGGAAAACTTTGTAGCGGGGACTTATAATACCAATAAAACCACGACTTTAAAATATACAACAGGCAAAGTTGGCGGCACTTTGGAATCACACCCTGTAGATTTAAAAATTCCAAGTGTAAAAGGAGAATTGCCCTTTTACGATGATTTGAAAATAGAGTACTATACAACAGATGTGAATGGTAAAAATCCTGTCAAAGTTGAGGATACACGTAATAAGAAAGACAATCCTATGACAGTGCCAACACCTGTCAAAAAGGGAACTGCGTTTTCAGCAGCAGCAACAGGTTATGAAGACTATTTCCGTGGAACCGACGAAATACTTTCCACTGTTGATTATGCAAAGGGCGTTGTACAGGAACCGAAAAATACAGTGACAAGGGGAAGCATAATTAATGTTTACTATCAAGCAATTCCAAAGTATGGCTACACAGTGGAGTATTATCAAAAGACAATCGGTGGTGAAGAGACATTTATTGCAACAGAAGCAGGAACTCGGCTTCCGGTAGGAACGTTAGTAGAATTATCTCATGATGAGCAAAATCTTCACAAACCTGCAAATTATGTTTTAGCTTCTGTGACACCTACCTCACCGGGATTAAGTATTACAACAGATTTTAGTAATAACGTCATTAAGGTACTGTATGTGGAAGGAAACAAGTATGGCTACACAGTGGAGTACTATCTGGAAGGAAGCAATAAACCATTTGATACTACAAAATCGGCAGTAAGCCTGTATGAAGGAACGAAGGTTACATTGGATGCTGACAAGTATGTGAAAGCCAATATAACAGAGAAAGGCGTAAAATACCATGTGATACCTGGTTATAATGCAGAATTAAGTGTTTCAAAGGATGAAACAAAGAACGTATTTAAGATTGTGTACAAAGAAGATAGCAAGTATGGCTACACAGTGGAGTACTATCTGGAAGGAAGCAATAAACCATTTGATACTACAAAATCGGCAGTAAGCCTGTATGAAGGAACGAAGGTTACATTGGATGCTGACAAGTATGTGAAAGCCAATATAACAGAGAAAGGCGTAAAATACCATGTGATACCTGGTTATAATGCAGAATTAAGTGTTTCAAAGGATGAAACAAAGAACGTATTTAAGATTGTGTACAAAGAAGATAGCAAGTATGGCTACACAGTGGAATACTATCTGGATGGAATCAAACAAGAGTGGACAGATGACAGCACTTCAAACATGTATTATGCAGGTGAAAAAGTAGAGCAGGTCAAGAGTTATAAGGATCAAAATCCGGGCTATACAGAACAAATTACGTGGCCTGATGAAAACAAATTAGTAATTGCGGAAGACGCAAAGCATAATGTGATAAAGGTAAATTATTACCCGGCAGATGGTGTCATTTACACCATTGAAGTTTATCAACAAAGTGAACTTGGTGGAAAAACTTACAAAAAGGTAGAGACTACCACAGGTGCAGGACTTACAAAGACAACTTTCAGTGGTGTGACCTTGTATGACAAGTATTCCAAAATGGAAGGATTTACGTATTCTCATAGCACAGGTGAAAATTCCAAGACTAAGGAGCCGAAGAAGCTAGACGAATACGTTTACACGGTAGCAGGGGATGCAAGTGCAGTGCTGAAAATGTACTTTAACCAAGTAGGTGCAACGTTGACAGTGAAGCACAATTATCCGGGAAAAGAAATTTTGATTACCAAAGACGGTGTTAAAACGCAGATCGGTAACAACGTAAATGAATCCATGAAAAGGGAATATGGATATCAACTAGACTATATCACCATCAATGGTGAAAAAATTGAAGGTGCTTATGTAAACACAAAAATGATCGGCGAAGATATGACGATAGAATTTGTTTACAAGAAGGGCGAAGCACAGAACTTATTGATTCATCATTATGATGGAGAGGCTTCCACAATCAGCGCCATTGACATTGTAGATGATAAGACCTTGAACCTACATGAAGAAGGAAAAAACCTATCGGTTATTTTCTCAGATTTGGTCAATACCCTAAATGACACTTATAAGGCCATAGGCATCTGGTATAATCAAAAGGTGATTCCTATGATTATCGTAGAACTTGAAAGTGCGGTATCCGAAGCCAATAGTGCGTATATGACGCAGACAAATTCTTTGAATGAAAAAGAGAAAGCGGAAGCAAGAGCAACGGCAAATGCGAAGAATGAGATTGCAACTCTTTCAGCCATAAAAGTTGATAAGGAAGCAAAATACGCAGCAAAGCATGATGAACTTAAGGCAGAAGCCAATAAAAAATATGAAATTACAACCCTTTCAGCAATAAAAACTACGGCAGAAGGCATCTTCAATACCAGCAATGCTGCTTTAGAAAAGGGCGAATGGAAAATAACAGAAGCAACAGAAAAAGATCCGGCTGTTTATGCACCTAGCAAAGGTGCCATCGGATTTGGAGAAGATGAAGTTGTAACGGCAGATGCATTGGCAATGAAGAAAGCGGAAGCAAAGAAAGCCCTTGATACATCAAAAGATCAATATGATGCATTGAAGGACTTGGCAGGCCAGAAAGAATCATTGGCAGAATCATTGGCAGAAGCGAATAAGACGCTTAGCGAAACGGACAGTCAAATACAAACGGGAACTAACGAAGATGGAACACCTATCATGGGCGTAAACCCTGCTTATGAAAAAGCACAACAAGCAGTTTCCGAAGCGAACACAAAGTATGAGGCAGCAGTAAAGGCAGAAAAAGAGCTTAATAATGCAAAATCTAAACAGGTAGAAGCACAGAAACTGTATGAAGATATCAAGGCTTATGAAGAAGAATTCCTTCAATTGAGAGAGGAAAGCGGACTGAATAAGGCCGAAAGCGACCTTGAAAAGGCTACAGTGGAAGCTACATCAGAGGCTCTTGGAAATGCGGCGAAATCCCATGAAAGAAAAGAACTGGATGAAGCGACAAAGATATTGAAAGAAGCACAACACAAGGCAGATGGGCAGTATGAAGAAGTCATATTTGCGATGATGAGTGCAAATGAGATTACGAGGCCTTATGCAGCAGCTTTGAGCCAAGCAAAAAGTCAACTGAAGGAGACCATTGGTAGAGAAAAAAAGAACATTCAGTATGACATGGCTGCGAGAGAATTAATTGAACTCCTTAACGATGAACAATTTGAAGTAAACATCGTTTATGAGAAAGTAAATGCGCCAAATCCGCCTAGCGGTGGCGGCGGTCACGACACAGTA
>JAVVUJ010000151.1:0-4344 GCA_036653195.1 Anaerovorax sp.
TCGGCGGCCATGTCATGGCAAGTCCCAGCGATACCACCAACGCAGGCAGACAGATTTTGGCGGAAGATCCGGAGAATTCAGGTAGCTTGGGTTGTGCCATTTCTGAAGCGGTAGAGAAGGCCGTTACAACAGAGAATTGCAAATATGTATTGGGATCTGTTTTAAATCAGGTGCTGCTGCACCAATCCATCATCGGTCTTGAATCAAAAAAGGCCATGGATTTGTTGGGAGAGTATCCCGACGTGATTGTGGGATGTGCAGGAGGCGGCTCCAATCTTGGTGGGCTCATTGCACCTTTTATGCAGGACAAAATTTTAGGAAAGAAAAATCCACGAATGGTTGCCGTGGAACCTACGTCTTGCCCTTCCTTGACACGAGGTGTCTATGCCTATGATTTCTGCGATACGGGCAAAATTACACCCATGGCAAAGATGTATACCCTAGGATGTACCTTTAAACCTTCATCAAATCACGCAGGGGGGTTAAGGTATCACGGAATGTCGCCCATTATTTCCAAATTGTATCATGATGGCTATATGGAAGCCATTTCCGTAGGACAAACGAAGGTATTTGAATCGGCGGTGCTCTTTGCAAAGAATGAAACCATTTTGCCTGCGCCGGAGTCTGCACATGCTATTTATGGGGCCATTCAAGAGGCTTTAAAATGTAAAGAGACAGGAGAAGAAAAGACCATTTTGTTTGGATTAACGGGAACCGGTTTTTTTGATATGACTGCTTATCAGGCCTTTAACGCAGGGAAGATGGAAGATTATATTCCATCAGAGGAAGATTTGAAAAAAGGATTTGACGAATTACCCCATGTAAAAGGCGTAAAACAGCAAATAAAATAGATAAAAAGGGCAATAAAATTCAAGAATGGCTTGTAAAAAAAGAATCTAAATAGTAAACTAAAGTAGTTGGCTTCGGTTGACTACTTTTTTAATGGAAAGGAATGTGTCTTATGAAATTAGTGAAGAATATAGGCGTTGCTATTTGGATGTATTGCCATCTGTTTACGATAGCAAAATTGTATAGAACGGTAAAAAAATACAGAAAAAGCCAACAATATGAACTGGAAAGGGACACCATCCGACGCATGCAGCATAAGTGGGGTTTGGACGTGACAGGCAAAGGTAAGATTAAAATTAACGCCGTGGGATTGGAAAAAATACCGCCGGAGCCTTGTGTATTTGTGGCAAATCACCAAAGTTACTTAGATTTAGCCGTGTTTACGGCGGCTATTGATCGGCAGATGGGTTTTATTTCAAAGAAAAGTTTAAAAAGGCTTCCTGCATTTGGAAAGTTTATCTATTCTGTGAGAAGCGTCTATATTGACAGTGAAGATGCAAGAGGTGCCGTAGCGGTAATTGAAAAAGGCATTGAGCATTTGAAACTGGGATTTTCCATGGGAATTTTTCCCGAAGGGCGCAGATCCAAGGGGCCTGAAATGGGAGAATTTAAAAGGGGTAGCTTAAGGCTGGCTACAAAACCCGGCGTACCGGTGGTGCCTGTCACCATTAGCGGAACGTATCAAGGTTTCGAAGAACAGGGTTGTTTTGTGCCTGTAGAAGTGGATTTTTTTGTTCACGACCCCATTGAGACAAAAGGGATGGGTAAAAAAGAGGCCAATGCCCTTGGAGATACCGTAGAAAAAATTGTAAAAGACAAACTGTTGGCGTTACAGAACAAGGGCAAAGCATAACAAAAGAGTTCACCTGTAATTTTGATTATTTGAGGAGTGTACATATGCCAAAAAAATTAAATATATTTGCACGCAATGCAAAAAAAATTGTTTTGCTTGCCGTCGTTGCGGGAGCCATGTCTCCTATTTTTACAAGGCTTATAGAAGCACCGGCTGTGGTAATCGGGTTTTATAGGTTGGCCTTTACGGTTCCCTTTTTTCTGGTTACCGTTTTAGGGTGGCATCGGAAAGAATTGGCTGCAATTTCCAAAAAAGAATTGTTGGGATGTGCCTTGGGCGGTGTATTCTTGGCAGGCCATTTTTTTTCATGGTTTACCGCTTTAAAATTGACGACCATTGCCAGTGCTACCGTATTGGGGTTGACCCATCCTATGGTGATTTTAGTCATTACCGCATTAATTCTCAAGGAAAAGACCAATGTCAAAGCAGTCATCGGCGTGATGGTAGCTTTTTTAGGTGCTGCCATTATTTCAGGCAGTGATTATAGTTTTTCGGGACAAGCCCTCATGGGTGATTTTTTTGCCCTCTGTGCGGCAGTCTGTATGGCTCTGTATTTTTTGACAGGGAGAAAGTACCGAAAAACCGTCAATGCCCCTGTTTATGTATTTGTCGTATTCAGTGCCTGCTGGCTTTCTTTTACCGTGGGCATGTTGCTGACGAAAACCCCATTTGTAGGCTATGCCCACACAGATTATCTTTGGATTTTGGCCATGGCGCTCATTTGTCAAGTGTGTTCACATGCAGTGTTTAATTGGCTTTTGGGATACGTAGAAGCACTGTATATAGCCACTTGGGAAAATGCGGAAGCTGTGATTGCCACGATTATAGGCATATTTCTGTTTGGAGAAATCCCAACTGTATGGCAGATTGTGGGTGGTACCATCGTTATCTGTGGGCTTTTATATTACAATAAGCACGAGAGAAATGATGGAGAAAATGGGGGAGACCTACCATGTCCTATAAAGTAAAACTAGATCAGTTTGAAGGGCCTTTTGACTTGTTGGTGTATTTAATTGAAAATGCGGAAATGAACATTTATGACATTCAAGTCTCTTTGATTACAGAGCAATACTTGGCCTACATGGGTAAAATGCAGGAAATGAATGTGGTCTTGGGGAGTGAATTTATGGTGTTGGCGGCATCTCTCATCGAGATTAAATCGAAACTGTTGCTACCCAGATTTCAGGAGGATGAGGACAACCTGTCGGAGGAGGATCCAAGGTTGGAATTGATGAATAGGCTTCTGGAGTACAAGGGATTCAAGGCTGCTGCAGAATTGTTACAATTGAAGGAAGAACGCAACTTGAGGATCTTTGAAAAACCACAAGAGGATATGGCTCAATATACCAACAAACCTGATGAATATTTAAACCTGAATGTAAGCCAATTTGTAAAGGCTTTTCGTCTTTTTATTGAAAAAAATAAAAAAATAAAAGAGGTCAGGCAGCATTATACAAGGGTAGAACGGCAAAAACAGACCATTGAATCTCGTATTTTACAGATTAAAGAATTGTTCTTCGTGAAAGCAAAGAACATGCTTAATTTTAAAGAATTGCTTCCACAGGAGAGCAAACGGTATGATGTGGTCATCACCTTTGTTTCCATGTTGGAGATGATTCGGCTGAAAAGCGTCAATGTGGCTCAAAAAGTGAATTTCGGGGAAATTCAAATCAGCTTAGTAAAAGATAAAACAGATAAAAATTGTGAAAGGGGGCCTTTTAATGACCGATAAAAAGACGATTCAATCCGCCTTTGAATCCATGATGTTTGTCTGGGGAGACCCTTTGGATGTGAAAGATGCGGCAGAGATTTTTAATATCAGCCCCAAAGAGGCTTATGGGTATTTCAAGGAATTGCAAAGGGAATACCAACAGGCCGACAGAGGCATCCTCATCCGAGAAATTGAAAAAAAATTTCAATTTGTGACCAATGTTGAAAACAGCATATATATTGAAAAATTATGTACGCCTGTCAAAGAAAAACGGTTGAGTCAGGCAGCGTTGGAAGTGCTGGCCATTGTAGCATACAAACAGCCGGTGACAAAGGGAGAAATAGAATCCATCAGAGGAATTAAGAGTGACAGACTCTTAGAAGGATTGACAAAAAAAGAACTGATTTGTGAAATGGGTCGATCCACAGGAATCGGCAGGCCTATCTTGTATGGAACCACAAAAACGTTTCTGAAAAATTTTGGATTTGAAACGGTGAAGGAATTGCCGAATCTTGATGAGATCAATGGGGTTATTGAGGAAGAAGGCGATTTTGAGAAGGTGGAAGCGCCAGAGGATTCAAGAAGTTTGGTACAAGACTGACGAAAAAACAGCGCATAACTCTTTATGAAACTAATAAAATGGGTTCATAAGGAGTATTTTTTATGTGTAAAAGAATCATAATTGTGGCAGTACTTGCCCTGCTGGTTTCTTTAGGATTATATTCCATGGGAGAAGCCATGGAATGCGCAAGGTGGCCCACGGTTTCGGCAGAAAAAGCTATTTTAATAGACGGAAAAACAGGGCAGATTTTGTATGGAAAAAAAGAGGAAGAAAAGGCGTATCCTGCCAGCATTACCAAAATAATGACGGCTCTTGTTGCTATAGAAGAAAGAAGGGCAACAACCGGGGGCGGACTGAAAGAAAAAGTGG
>JAVVUJ010000152.1:0-4293 GCA_036653195.1 Anaerovorax sp.
CTACCGCTTTGGCAGAGGATTATTTTTTTGTCCAACGTGGTTTGTTAGCAAATTTGGATGAGCAGGATATGCAAGGCACTTATTGGCAAAGCTATCTTTGTAAGCGCATTGTGGAAAGTGAAAATAAATTCAGTCTCATGGCTGAATTGGGGCAAAAAAAAGAAAATTTACAAAAGATGACCTGTCGGGAATTGTTCCTTCTGAAAAGGCTCTTTGCTTTAGACTGGCAAAAAATGAGCGCCTATATGAATGATGGGGGCACTTGCCTAGCCAATATGTCAGAAGAAAATTTTGGAAAGAGAAAAGCTCTGGGAGCGTTGTTAAGTACGGCCAATTCAGAAGAGGAAAACAAGGCATCAGCTATGGCCTTATATGAATATTACCTTGGAAATGGCTGTGGTATTTTTGAAAAGTATGAGGCTTTTGCTTGGGAAGACCGTTTGGTAGGCATTGGTCACTATGAAGATGTAACCTTTGAAAAATTAGTGGGTTATGAGATGCAAAAAAAACAATTAATCGAAAATACAAAATTTCTTTTACAAGGATCCAAGGCAAATAATGTTTTGCTTTACGGAGATCGGGGTACAGGTAAATCATCTTCTGTAAAAGCCCTGTTAAATATGTTTAAACATGAAAAATTAAAGATGGTATCCATCAACAAAAATCATATTAAATATATTGATAAAATTATGGAAGAGATTGAAGGTCGGGGCTGTAAATTTATTGTATTTGTTGACGATTTGACATTTGAAGAAGATGATGTGGAGTATAAGTATTTCAAATCGGCCATAGAAGGCGGTATTGAAGGGATCAGTGGCAACACCTTGATTTATGTTACATCTAACAGAAGGAATATTATTCGGGAAACTTGGAAGGAAAGAAGCGATCAATTAGGTGATATTCATCAAGGGGATGGCATCCAAGAACGCATGTCTTTGTCTGAGCGTTTCGGTCTTGCATTGACTTTTTCTTCTCCTGGTAGACTGGAATATTTGGAAATTGTAAAAGAATTGGCAAGGCAAGAGGATTTGCAGATAGAACCGGATCTGTTGGAAGCAGAGGCTTTAAAATGGGAGGTTCGCCATAACGGACGCTCGGGAAGAACGGCCAGACAATTTATCAATTATTTGAAAAATATGAGCACATTATAGGAACTGGTACAAGTGAAAAATAGTAAGAACACACTGTAACCGCGTATGTCAATGAGTGAAATCAGGAGGTAACATGTTAAGATTTTTAAGGAACAACCCTATTGCAACGCTTTTTATTGTATTTATGGCTGCGCAAGCATTGTTGGGCGGTCGGTTTGCCCATCCCATAGAGTGGCTTATGAGTATGCTGATCATGCTACCGGGCATTGTGATAGGGTTATCCTTTCATGAGTTCGCTCATGCCAAGGTATCCACTATGTTGGGGGACGATATCCCAAAATTTCAAGGCAGGGTTACCATTAATCCGGCGGCACATATTGACCCAATTGGATTCATTTCACTCATGTTTATTGGATTTGGATGGGGAAAACCGGTGGAAATTAATCCGGCAAACTACAAGCATCCAAGAAGAGATGAATTTTTTGTAGCCATTGCCGGTGTGGTCATGAATTTTATATTAGCCATTGTATTTGTAGGTATTTTTAGGCTGTTGGTTCAATTTGCGCCGGAATTTATCTTATACTCTTCTGTGGGCACCATTGTAAAAGACATTTTGTTGTCTATTGTATCCACCAATATTGTGCTTATGATTTTCAACTTGCTGCCCATTCCACCTTTGGACGGGTTTAACATTGTCACGCAGGTATTTAATTTGAGAAATACAAACTTTTATTATCAAGTGTATGATAAGGGGTTTGCCATTCTGTTATTACTCATGCTTTTTAATATAACAGATCGAATTTTAGTGCCAGCCATGAATTTTGTGTATGGGATTATTTTTAATATTTTCTTTTAGGAGACAGCATATGAAACGAAGTAGCGGTATTTTACTGCATATATCATCTTTACCTTCCGCCTATGGAATGGGTACCTTTGGGAAAGAGGCCTACGGATTTGCTGATTTTCTGAAGAAGTCGGGTCAAGGTTATTGGCAGGTGTTACCCTTAGGACCCACGGGTTTCGGGGATTCACCCTATCAATCTTTTTCCACCTTTGCAGGAAATCCTTATTTTATAGATTTGGATCTACTCTGTGAAGACGGACTTTTAGCAAAGGAAGACTTGGAAAGCTGTATT
This sequence comes from Anaerovorax sp., assembly GCA_036653195.1. GTDB lineage: Bacteria > Bacillota > Clostridia > Peptostreptococcales > Anaerovoracaceae > JAVVUJ01. The sequence goes on from JAVVUJ010000152.1 coordinate 2,228, forward strand.
TGGCAGAAAACACCTGAATCTGTAGATTATGAAATCCTTTGGGAAAATAGATATCAGGTTTTAAGAAAAGCTTTTGGGCATTTTCGAGAAAAAAAGGGGCAGAATCAGGCATCTATAGATGCATTTATGGCCGATCATCATGATTGGGTTTTTGATTATGGCATTTTTATGGCTGTAAAGGCCCATTTTGGAAATCAAGAATGGCGTTTGTGGCCGGATGAAAAAATCAAGAGGCGAGATCCGGAGCGCATGGGTCACTACTGGCATTTGTTGCAAGAGGAAATTGAATTTTGGGTATTTCTCCAATATGTATTTTTTCAACAGTGGGCACGTTTAAAAGCTTATGTCAATGGATTGGGCATTAAAATCATTGGCGATTTACCTATTTATGTAGCCATGGATAGCGTGGATTTCTGGTCTCATCCTGATTTATTTTGTTTGGATGAAAGAGGGAATCCTTCTGTTGTAGCAGGATGCCCACCTGACTATTTTTCTCAAGACGGACAATTGTGGGGAAATCCCATCTATCATTGGTCCGTTCACAAAAAGGATGGTTATCAATGGTGGCTTAACCGCATTAAAAAGAATTTAGTCCTGTTTGATGTTCTGAGAATCGATCACTTTCGAGGTTTCGACTCCTATTATACCATTCCTTTTCAGGAAGCTACGGCGAAAAACGGAAGGTGGGAGACAGGGCCGGGTATGGATTTTATTGGAAAATTAAAAGAAGAGCTGAAACCGGATCAAATAATTGCAGAGGATTTGGGGCTGATGACACCGGGCGTGAAGCAGTTGTTGAAAGATTCCGGGTTTCCGGGAATGAGTGTGTTGCAATTTGCCTTTGATGCAAAGGAGGCCAGTGATTATTTGCCTCATAAACATAGGTATAACAGTGTGGTGTATACGGGAACCCATGACAACACTACGGCTATGGATTTCTTTCAAGAAATGTCTGAGGAAGATGAGGCTTATGCAAAGGCCTATTTAAGATTGACGGAAGAAGAAGGTTTCAATTGGGGTTTGATACGAGGTGCTTTTGCCAGTGTAGCAAACTTGGCCATCATACCCATGCAGGATTATCTGGGTCTTGGAAAAAGTGCCAGGATGAATGTGCCGTCTACCTTAGGAGGAAATTGGACATGGCGCATGTCCTCTCAGGTATTGACGGATCCATTGGCGAAACGGATTTACCAAGTAACGCAATTATATGAACGGATTTAAAAAAATTAGCACTCTAAGGTTTAGAGTGCTAATTTTGTGGTAAAAATAAAGGGACAGAGCGGATTGTAGAAGAAAATAGGATCTGTTTTAAAAGAGAATAAATGGGGGGATTCATTATGAATTTTGAAAAATTTACACAGAATGCGCAGAGCGCGGTGGTTGATTGTCAAAATATTGCCATTGAAGAAGGCCATCAACAACTGGAAGGAGAACATCTTCATTTGGCTTTGTTACGGAATCAAGATGGTTTGATTTCCAAACTTTTAAAGTTTATGGAAGTGGATGGAGGTGAGATGGGCAGACAAGTTCAGGCAGCTCTTGATAAATTACCCAAGGTTCAAGGGAGCAGTGAATCTATGTATGCTTCCAGAAGGTTTAACCAGCTTTTGGTGGATGCGGAAAAAATAGTCCAAGAATTTAAGGATGAATATGTAAGTGTAGAACATCTTTATTTGGCCTTGATTGAAGAAAAAAATACACCATCTGCCAAGATTTTTAAGGCGCATCACATTACAAAAGATGGGTTTTTACAGGCTTTATCGAAAGTTAGGGGGAATCAAAGGATTACCAATCAAAATCCGGAGGAAAATTATGATGCGCTGAATAAATATGGAAGAGATTTAGTAGAATTGGCAAGAGAGGGAAAATTAGATCCTGTCATTGGCAGGGACAGCGAAATTCGCCATACCATCCAAATTTTATCAAGAAGAACCAAAAATAATCCGGTGCTCATCGGAGAACCCGGTGTGGGTAAGACGGCTGTTGTAGAAGGGTTGGCGCAAAGAATTTTAAACGGGGATGTACCGGAGGGTTTAAAGGATAAGATTATTTATGCGCTGGACATG
>JAVVUJ010000153.1:0-4287 GCA_036653195.1 Anaerovorax sp.
ACACAACAGTATGTAAAAGAGTATGTCTGTGCGAAGGATTCTTCTCGCGTAGAGAAGGAAATTACGGTGGAAAATATCCTTGAGCAACTAAATACCTATGGAACTTACAGCATATTTTATGATATGCTGGACAGCGAAGGGGTTCTATTGAAAAAGCAACTGCGGTTTAGTTATATTAATCGTGGACTTCAAATTTTCCTGATGACGAGAATTGATATTACAGTGGCGGTTGAAGAACAGGAAAAGAGGAACCGAGAACTTGTTGCGGCGGTGAAAATGGCGGAAAATGCCAATGCTGCAAAATCAGAGTTCCTCTCTCGCATCAGTCATGAAATCAGAACGCCTATGAATGCCATTATGGGGCTAGCGGAAGTTGCGTTACAAAATCTGGATGATAAACGATTTGTTAGGGACTGTATTGAGAAGTCCCAATATTCTTCACAATATCTGTTGCTGTTGCTCAATGATATTTTGGATATGTCAAGAATTGAAAGTGGAAAAGTGGTGCTTAAAAAGGAAAGGATTGTCTGCCAGCATTTTTTAGAGGCCATTCATACCATCATTGGCACACAAGCGGCGGAAAAAGGCGTATCTTATGCAGTCACTGAATTTAAGGGTTGTGCAGATAGTTATTTAGGTGATAGGGTAAGATTTCAGCAAATTTTAATTAATATCCTTTCTAATGCCGTTAAATTTACGCCATCAGGCGGAATGGTGCACTTGGACATTTCACAAATGGAGGCTGATGAAAAGAGGGTAAGAATGTGCTTTAAAATCAGCGATACGGGAATTGGGATCAGTCAAGAGTTTTTGCCCAAACTCTTTAAGCCTTTTTCTCAGGAGCATTGCGGTGCTACCACGGACTATGGTGGAAGCGGCTTGGGTTTGGCTATCTCGAAAAATTTAGCGCAGCTTATGGGCGGTGACATCTTTGTGGAAAGCAAGGTGGGTGTGGGCACAACTTTTACGGTGCAAATTCCTTTTGAAATTTCAGCGGATACCGAGGATGTTGAGAAGGAAAATTGTATCTGCGAAAGTAAAGTGGCCTATGATTTTAGTGGAAAGAGAATTTTATTGGTGGAGGATCATCAGTTAAACATTATGGTGGCCAAAAAGATTTTGGAATACAAGAATGCCTTGGTTGATGTGGCGGAAAATGGGGAAAAAGGACTTGCCATGTTTGCTGCCGCACCGGAGCATACTTACCATGCGGTTTTGATGGATATTAGAATGCCGGTGATGGATGGATTGCAAGCGGCAAGGGGCATTCGTAATTTGGATAATTTGTGGGCAAAGACCGTGCCTATTATCGCCATGTCTGCCAATGCTTTCGATGACGATGTGGTCAAGTCCAAAGGTGCAGGTATGAATGCACATCTTGCCAAGCCTATAGATGCAGCGTTGCTTTACAAAACACTTTATGAGTTTTTGTCAAAGTAAGGAAAGCGGCTCATCTTTTGTGAGAATCAGTTAAAAAAACAGTAGTTACAGGACATTGAGATTTCAATAAAGAAACGCTGTACAATAGGAAGGAAAAGCAAATGACTGAAATGATTGAAAAATTAAAGGAATACGGTGGGGATGTAACTGGAATAAAGGATCGTTTTTTAAATGATATGGATTTATATAAAAAGTGCCTTGTCGTTTTTTTAGAGGATCCATCTTTTGAAAAACTGAGTGAAGCACTGTTGGAAACGGATTACGCCAAAGCATTTGAATATGCCCATACGCTGAAAGGTGTTGCGGGAAACATGGGGCTAACGCCTATCTATCAAGTCATTTGCAACATGGTGGAGGCATTGAGAAAAAATGAGTATTCGGGTCTTCAAGAGGATTACCAAGAACTCATGTATCAATTGGAAAAAGTAAGAGAACTGGCAGAGGCGTAGGCATGATGATACGGAAAAACAGTTCTTAGACAATCTATATGGATTGTCCAAGAACTAGGTTACTTCCTATCACAATGTGGGGTTACAAGTCTACTTTGTCATCCCTTTGATTAGTTGCAAGTAATTTGTTGGAAGTCAAAGGGTGGGTTAGGCTTGGATTTCTCGAATCAAATTTACCATTTCAATGGCACTTACGGCACAGTCGTAGCCTTTGTTTCCGGCTTTGGTGCCGGAACGCTCAATGGCTTGTTCAATGTTTTCCGTGGTCAGTATGCCAAACATGACAGGAATATCGCTGTTTAGTGATACTGTGGCAACGCCCTTGGAAACTTCACTGCAAACATAATCGTAGTGATTTGTGCTGCCGCGGATGACGGTTCCAAGACAGATAATGGCATCATATTTTCCGCTTTTGGCCATCTTCGAGGCAATTAACGGAATTTCGAATGCACCGGGCACCCAAGCCACACTGATATGGTCTTCATCCACTTTGTGACGTTTCAGGCCGTCAAGGGCACCGCCTAACAATTTTGAGGTGATAAATTCATTAAAACGTGCGGCAACGATGCCAATTTTGATTCCGTCGGATACTAAAATTCCTTCATAAGTTTTCATTTTCAAATTCTCCTTTACGCAGTTACTTTTTACAAGGGGAGCCATTTAACCCACCAATGATTTTTTGTAGGGTGTCAGTTAAAGGGCAAATCTATTTTAATCAGGCATGGTTCTTAATAACTCAGGATATGCCCCATTTTTTCTTGCTTGGTCTTCAGATAGAACAAGTCGTGAGCGGTTGCGTCCATTTGAATGGGTACCCGCTCTATAATGTCCATGCCAAAGTCGGATAATCCGTAGACTTTTTTTGGATTATTGGTTAAAAGGCGCAGTGTCTTGGCACCAAGATCTCTGAGAATCTGTGCACCGATAAAATATTCACGCAAATCTCCGTCAAATCCCAAGGCCAAATTGGCTTCTAAGGTATCCATACCCTGGTCTTGCAGTTGATAGGCGCGCAGCTTATTGATTAAGCCAATACCGCGGCCTTCTTGGCGCATGTATAAGAGGATGCCGCGACCTTCTTTTTCAATTTGTGTCATAGCAGAGGAAAATTGTTGCCCGCAGTCACAGCGTATGGAGCCAAAGGCGTCTCCTGTTAAACATTCAGAGTGGACACGGCACAGCAGATTTTCACCGTTGCCTACCTGGCCTTTGACAAGGGCAATGTGGTGTTCTCCATTGAGTTTGTTAATATAGCCATAAGCCGTAAAATCGCCGTATTTCGTAGGCATTTTCGTGGTGGTAACCCGTTCTACCAACTTGTCATTTTTCTTGCGATAGTCTTGTAAATCCTTAATGGTAATAAATTTTAAATCCCATTTTTCTGCCAATTTAATCAGTTCAGGGGTGCGCATCATGGTGCCGTCTTCTCTCATGATTTCACAGCAAAGGCCACATTCTTTTAAGCCGGCCAACCGTACAAGATCCACCGTGGCTTCCGTGTGACCATTGCGTGCTAAAACACCGTTTTTCTTTGAAAGAAGAGGGAACATATGACCCGGGCGGCGAAAATCTTCGGGTTTTGCCGTTTCTTCAGTGCATTTTATGGCGGTGATAGACCGCTCTGCCGCAGAAATACCGGTGGTGGTATTTACGTGGTCGATGGAAACGGTAAAGGCAGTCTCGTGATTGTCTGTATTATCTGAAACCATCTGCGGAATTTGCAGTTTTTTTACCAAGGCTGCACCCATGGGCATACAGATGAGTCCTTTGCCATGAATGGCCATAAAATTCACATTTTCTGTGGTGGCAAATTGGGCGGCGCAGATAAAATCTCCTTCGTTTTCCCGATCGTCATCGTCTGTTACAAGAATAATTTTGCCTAAGCGCAGTGCATCTAAGGCTTCTTCGATTGTATTATATTGAAACATGTTATTTCCTCCATATTTTTCTCAATTGGGATGTGGCATTCAGTGTATCATCCAAGGTAATTTATTTTGCATTAAGGTCAGTATCCAAACTTTGTAAGGAACTCTTTGGTTAGGTTGCCTTCTGTTTTTTTGGGTTGGTCGTGGAAGAGCAATTTTTCCACATATTTTCCTATGATGTCGTTTTCTAAATTAACAGAATCGCCCACTGTTTTTTGATTCAGCGTGGTGACCTTGATTGTGTGTGGAATGACGGAAACGGAAAAGTTGTGGGCCGTTACTTTTGCCACGGTAAGGCTGATGCCGTCTATGGCAACAGAACCTTTTTCTATAATATAGTGTAGGATTTTTTCGGTGGTTTTAATGGTATACCAAAGGGCATTATCATCTCTTTTTATGGCTGTAATTTCTCCTGTGCCATCAATGTGCCCTGAAACAATATGACCGCCAAATCGGCCGTCTGCAGCCAAAGC
>JAVVUJ010000154.1:0-4143 GCA_036653195.1 Anaerovorax sp.
GTCTTGCCACCGAACCTATTGCGCATTTTAAGAATGTTATTCAACAACAGAGAAAGAACAATAGTTTAGATTCCGTTTATAAGTGTGTTTTTAATCAGCACCATCCGTTAGAAGGGTGGTGCTGATTTGTAGAGAATTTACCCATACTTTACCAATGGCATAAATGATCTATAGATAAGGATTATACAATAGGATTATAGATAAATCTTAAAGACGGAAGAAAGGAAATCAAACATGAAAAAGAAAATCAATATACTGTTTGTAGTCATTTTAGTTTTAGTGATCAACTTAGCATTTTCAGGATGTGTTTCAAAGAACACAGAGGGAAATGAGAAAAAGGGAGACATAGGTCTAAATGAGCAGGAACTCAACGTGTATACAGCTCTTGAGGACGATCTGATTACTGATTACTTGGCGGGATTTAAAACCAAATATCCAGATGTAAAGGTCAACATTACCAGAGATTCTACAGGAATCATTACAGCAAAATTGATGGCAGAAAAGGAAAATCCAATTGCCGATGTAGTATGGGGAACGGCAGCATCTAGTCTTCTAGTTTTAGATGGAGTAGGCCTGCTAGAGCCTTATGCACCTGTGGGTGTGGACAGAATTTTGCCGGAGTTTAAAGATAGCGCTGCAACACCTAAATGGGTAGGCATGGATGCGTGGGAAACCGCATTTTTAGTAAACAAAGCTGTTTTACGGTCAAAAGGAATTACAGATGTTCCTGCCAGTTATGCTGACTTAGCGGATCCAAAATATAAAGGTCTTATAGCCATGTCAAACCCTGCTTCTTCAGGAACAGGATTACTAACAGTAAATGGAATTCTTACCTTGATGGGCGAAAAAGAGGGGTGGAGCTACATGGATAAACTAAATGAGAATGTGGCGGTGTACTTGCACTCTGGATCTGCTCCAGCGAAAAATACGGCAACCGGAGAATATGGAATAGGCGTATCCTTTGGATACAGATGCATTAAATCGGCAAAGGACTTAGGAGACAAAGGCGTGGTTGTATTTCCTTCAGAAGGATCCGGATGGGATGTGGAAGCTAACGCACTCATTAAAAAGGATGGCGGAACAAAGGAAATTGCTAAGAAATTTTTAGATTGGGCGATCGAAGATGAACCCATGGATAAATATGCAACCAACTATCCGATTGTGGCTACAGGTGTTTCAAAAGAATTACCGGAGGGATATTCTAAAAATCCTATGGAGCAATTGATTAAGGGCGTGGATCTGCAATGGTGTGCGAAAAATAGAGATTCCATACTGGCAGAGTGGACAGCCCGTTATGACGGAAAAAGCGCACCAAAGGAATTATAAAAGTAGGTGGAGAAGGTTTATGAAAGCAATGGTGTAACAAGTCAATAGGGGGAGGTATATATTGGAATCCATTATAAAAATTGAAAATATACATAAGAATTTTGGGCAGAACAAAGTTTTAAACAACATTAACTTAGAAATTAAAAAGGGCGAGTTGGTCTGCCTTCTCGGTCCGTCAGGATGTGGGAAATCCACGCTGCTACGGATTATTGCAGGCCTTGAAAAGCCAACTCAGGGGGAAATTTTCATCAATGGGGAGAAGGTAACACGAGATCCACCCAGCAAAAGAAATTTTGGAATCGTATTCCAATCCTATGCCCTGTTTCCAAATTTAACGGCTTTTGAGAATGTGGCTTATGGATTAAGATGTAAGAAAATATCAAAAGAAAATTTAAAATACACGGTAGATCATCTCTTTGATGTCATCAGTTTGACAGATGCACAATACCGATATCCCTCACAACTTTCAGGTGGGGAGCAGCAAAGGATAGCGTTGGCTAGAGCTTTAGCCGTGAATCCGGATTTTCTCTTGCTGGATGAACCTTTGTCAGCCCTTGATGCTAAAGTTCGATTAAAACTTAGAAAGCAAATCTGTGGGATTCAAAAAGAATTTGGTCTGACCACCATTATGGTTACCCATGATCAGGATGAGGCCTTGACAATGGCAGATCGAATCATCGTCATGAACAAAGCTGAAATTATGCAGGTGGGTACACCCAATGAAATCTACGAAAAGCCTTGCAACAAATTTGTGGCGGATTTTATAGGGAGCATTAACTTTATTGGAGATGAAAAGACAGGGCAGACGGCTATACGACCAGAAAATGTCAAAATCTATGGAACCCACCACAAGGATCTTCAGCGTGCTAGAATGGAAAATGTGGAATTTAGAGGAAATTTTTACAGAGCTTTAGTGAAAATTACGTATATAACTGGGAACAGAGAAGTGATAATAGACATACCTACCAGTGACAAAGAATCGGTGGCACTGCTCAATCAAGATTATGTATATTTGCGTTTTGATCAGAATCAAATGCTAAAATTTAATAGCTAGGAGTGTGAGTGAGATTTTAAGAGACATAAAGCGAATACAGGGTGAAAAATTAATAAAATTTATAGTAATTGCAACAGTCCTAGTGGCATTAATTGTATTTCTAGTCATGCCATTGTTGATCCTTTTTTTTAGGGCTTTTCAAGATGGGCCAGGAAATTTTGTGGGATTTGAACAATTCTTGCAGTATTTTCAATCGCCAAATATGAGAGAATCCCTGTACAACACCATGTTTATTTCCACGGTATCCATGGTTTTATCAGTATTTTTGGCAACTGTAATGGCATACTGTATTTCTCGAAAAAATGTACCTGGTAAGAAATGCTTTCAATTTATCTCAATGTTGCCCATATTTGCACCTACCATGTTGTTAGGTGTATGTTTAATTTACATTTTCGGAAATCAAGGGCTGTTGACAAACGTAGGCATGGTAGTACCCATTTATGGGAAAGTGGGTATCATAATAGCGGAAACCATATTTTGTTTCCCTGTGGCCTTTATGATTCTTTTTATTTCATTCTCATCCTGTGACTATAGATACTACGAGGCGGCAGATGCCATGGGTGCCAGTTCTTTAAAAAAATGGATTACCATCACGTTGCCAAATATTAAATACGGTTTAATCAGCGCTATGTTTATTTGCTTTACCTACAGCTTCACAGATTTTGGTGCTCCAGCAGTGGTAGGTGGTAATTACAACGTGTTGGCCACAGATATTTATAAGCAAGTCATTGGGCAGCAAAACTTTAATATGGGGGCTGTTCTAGGAATTCTAATGATGGTGCCTGCATTGGTTTCATTTTTTGTGGATCGATATGCCACAAGGAAACAAGGTGGAACCATCAATGCAAAGTCAACGTCTTATGTGATAAAGCGTCAACCAGTTTCTGATTGGATTTCAACTGGATTTTGCACAGTAGTTGCCCTATTTATGATTTCATTTTTTCTAGTATGCCTATTTGCTTCGTTAGCTACCATGTGGCCCTATGACCTACAACTGACGTGGAGTCATTATAATTTTACAAAAGTCATGGGTGACGGAGCAAATGCTATTTTACTTAATTCCTTGTTTGTGGCAGTTTCAACTGCTATTGTGGGGACGATAGTAGCCTTTATGGCTGCCTATGTGGTGGAGAAAGTAACCATTTTACCCAGGCTTAGAAAAGGCATATACTTTCTATCCATTGCACCTATGGCAATTCCAGGAACTGTTGTAGGTTTAGCCTTGGTGTTGTTTTTCAATCCAAAAGACTTTGCTATCCCTTTTACAGAATACGTCATAACCAATCCCGTTAACCCCATATATGGCACCTGTTTAATTCTGGTCATCGCCAATACCATCCATTACTTTTCAGTGCCTTTTGTTACGGCTTCAACCGCTTTGAAGAAATTGGATCCCGAGTTTGAAATTGTTTCTGAATCATTACGAGTGCCATTTTATAAAACATTTGTGCGGATCACATTACCCATGTCCATGGGTGCAATCTTAGAAATGATGGTGTATTTTTTCGTCAATGCCATGATTACCGTTTCCGCAGTGGTTTTTCTTTATACTCCATTGACAAAAACATCCAGCATTTCCATTTTAAATATGAGAGATGCTGGTGATATTGCAGAGGCAGCGGCAATGAGCATGATATTATTTGCCATAAATGTTTTTGTGAGATTGATTTATGAAGGAGCTAGAATTAGATTTCTTCAACCAAGCAGACACCATCTTCCTCGTTGATAGGGTCTAGAATCTGCACGTGTGAGATGGGTTTTGG
>JAVVUJ010000155.1:0-1484 GCA_036653195.1 Anaerovorax sp.
ACCAATCAATGGAATACCTAATGTATGAGCTTCCTGTACACAAATTCTTTCTTTCTTAGGATCTACAATAAAGATTGCATCTGGAACTTTCTTCATATTTTTGATTCCGCCTAAGTTTCTTTCTAATTTATCCCATTCTTTTTTTAGTGAAATTACTTCTTTTTTAGGAAGTACATCAAAAGTTCCATCTTCTGACATTCTTTCAATTGTCTTTAAACGATTGATTCTTCCCTGAATGGTTTTAAAGTTCGTCAGCATACCGCCTAACCATCTTTCATTTACATAGTACATTCCGCAACGTTCTGATTCTGCTTTAACAGAGTCCTGTGCCTGTTTTTTTGTTCCTACAAAAAGAATGGTGCCGCCATCTGCTACAACATCTTTGATTGCATTGTAAGCATCGTCTACTTTACCTACAGACTTCTGTAAGTCAATAATGTAGATTCCGTTTCTTTCTGTATAAATGTAAGGAGCCATCTTAGGGTTCCATCTTCTTGTTTGGTGACCAAAATGGACACCTGCTTCGAGTAACTGTTTCATTGAAATAACGCTCATTTTATTACCTCCATATGGTTGATTTCTTCCTTATGTTTCTTTTTTTTGCAAGACCGAAAGAAAATTCCGGCACCATTACAAAAATCAACATAAGTGTGTTTTAACGTACCGATTTATGATATCATAAAAGCAAAAAAAAGGCAAGCATTATTTGCCTGTCTTTTTTTTCGTTTTTTTGCTACTTCCCGGTTATTTTTCTTGCAATTTCTTCATAGGTAGAACCTTCTTTAATCTGATAACTTCCTACTGAAATGAAAGATGCATAACCATTGTCTGACAAAAATTCATTAAAGGACCCTGCATTCTCAACCAATCCCGCTTCCTTCATTGCTTTGGAAACTGCCTCAGACCACATTCCTTTTTTTATATGAACCGTCACATAATTTGATTCGGTTTCTTTAATTGGTGTCTCACTTGGCTTTGGCGTCTCACTTGGCTTTGGCGTCTCACTTGGTTTTGGTGTCTCACTTGGCTTTGGTGTCTCACTTGGCTTTGGTGTTTCACTTGGCTTTGGCGTTTCACTTGGCTTTGGCGTTTCACTTGGCTTTGGTGTCTCACTTGGCTTTGGCGTTTCACTTGGCTTTGGCGTTTCACTTGGCTTTGGTGTTTCACTTGGCTTTATGGATTGGGAGGGTGCCTTTATCATTCCAAGAACTTCCGCACGTTCTATAATCTCCTGGTCGGTCAGCATTGCTTCTTCTTTTTTTGAATTATAAGAAATAAGAAGTACACCCGCCGTTATTACAATTCCAAGTCCAAGTCCTCTTAAAAAATATTTCAATTTCATATTTAACAATTGCTCCCATCTATGTGCTTTCCTACTTCTATCTTTTTAAAAAGTTTGTTTATGCCCTATAAGAATTGTGAACGCTACTCCCTTGAAATAGATCAATTACAAGTTTTATTTCACCCTGTCCCATGGATAGAAT
>JAVVUJ010000155.1:1584-4064 GCA_036653195.1 Anaerovorax sp.
TTTTCAATCACGGCTTCTGTTTTTTTTCTTTCTTGATCTACATCCTGAAGCAAGCCTTTGAGTTGGTTTTCTTTTTCATTTAACATATCATAAAGAAATACCACCTCTGTATGATTTTTCTTTATTTTTTCCAAAATTTGATCCGAAAATTCGCTGACTGCCATGATTTTTTCATTTGAAATCTGGCTAAGCTGATCATCCGTCTTAACCATAGCTTCTTCTGTTTTATCTGCTAAAATTTCATCCATTCTCATTTTAATTCTTTGTTCATCTTTTTCATCCCAAATATCAACTTTTGTAATTTCCTTTATTGTTTTTTCTTTTTTTTGATCCATTTTGTCTGAAATTACATAACTTACTATAATTAACCCAAGTCCAACTACTACTAAACAAATATCTAACATTTTTTCACCCTAACTATTTAAATGAACATGTCAAAGCCGCTTAATTTAATGTCTTTTTTTTCTTCTTTTGAATCTTTATCATTATTATCCTGCTGCTTTGCATTTTTTTCATTATTTTTTTTCTTTCCATCTTTATAGCGGTATTCATGATTTTCACTTTTATTGGTTTTTACCGTTTGTTTTGCATCGTGCTGCAACGTAGTATTATATTGCATTCCAAGTTTTTCGTGTGCATTTGTTAATTTTTGATTTTCAGTTTGATGCACTTGAGATGCTTCCTGGGAACGGTTTGGCATGGAAATCACATCAATTGGTCTAATTGGCATACGTTTTCTCCTTAACTTTTATCTACGCCTTTTTGCGAAGAAAAATCAGGACATGAAGTAATGCTCTACTTCATCTTAAATTGACAATATCCGGATGTCTGCACGATCCAGTACAAATTGTCCATGACTTATTTCTTCTTTTACATACATAGATGACGAAGAAATAACAACCTGAACACCGGGATATACATTTTCCATAAATTTAATTTTTCCAGCTTTAAATCCATCTATTTCTGCTTTTAAAGTGCCCTGTCTTTTTTCTTTTTGATCTAACATTTCCTGTTTTTTTGTAAACTCCTGTTTTGCAGTAATAAATTGTTTCTTTTGATCATTGGTCAGCTCATTCCCACTTTCTATCCTTTTTTTAAATAAAATAAAAATTTGGGACAATTTTTTTTGATTGGCTTTCATTTCTTCTATTTCTTTTTCCAGATCTTTATATTCTTTCAGCACATCTTCATCCACTCCAATAGAGACTATCGTTTTTGTACACATATTGGATCCAATTACTTTTGATATAATTTCCTTTCCCGACTTGACTTTCCCGCCGGTTATTATGCTTTTCTTTCCGGTCACCAGTATTTTACCTTTCGCACATACCTGGCTATGCATAATGGCATCTGTTGTTATGTCTCCACCAGATTTCACTTCACAATTCTCAATAAAACGAGCGGTTATGTTTCCATTTGAAATAAGTTTTCCCCTTCCCATTCCCTGGATTCCACGTTTTAATATAATTTGCCCTTCTGCAATTAAGGTTCCGCCTTCCACAACACCCTCTACAACAATATCACCTTTTGCTTTCACCGTAAATCCAGTAACCACATTTCCTCGTACTAAAACATTTCCATTATAATCAATGTCTCCAGATGCAACACTAACATCCGCAGGTACTTCATAGGTGTCAGAAACAAAAACACGGTCTTCAATCAAGGTAACATGTCCGGAAACATCCGAATACATAATCAGTTTATCTTCTGACAAATGTATATTTCCCCCATGTCTTAATATTTTTGCAACTACCTTTCCGGGACGAATCACCTTTCCAAAAATGTCAAGTCCCGGCTTCCCATAATCCGCTGGAGTTAATGTTGCTAAAACATCCCCTGCTTCGACCATATTTATCATGTTCAATTGATGAAAATCAACGGATCCATCTTCATTCATCTTGGGCTTTCCAAAATCTTCTACTTTAAAAGTATAAGTAATTTCGGCACTCTTTCCTTGAACCGGTAGAATGGATTCTGCCAGAATAATCTCTGTGCAATACCTTCTTTCTTTTAAAAAGTCATCAATATTATTTTCGTTCACACCGCATTTAATTCCTACGTGAACCAACTCACTCATAATATCTTGTTTTGACATTTTATTTGCTTTTAAAGATGGTGCATAAAAAGTACCGATTGCCTTTAGGTGAGATTCATCCATTCTAATATCTACGCATTCATTTTCAGGATATATGGTTTTTCCATTTAACCGTATTTCCTTTTCTTCTATGAGTTCCGATATTTCTTTTGCTAATATTTTCAAATCATATTCCGTAATTTTTTTTTGCATCAAATATTCAGCAACCATATTATAAGTTAATGCTTCTCCCCCACCTATCGCCGGATGCAATATTATATAAGTCCCATCTTCTTTATGGTTTAGTTCAAAAAAACCATTTCGTTCTTTCATTTTCATCCCCAATCTGTGTGCTATGAACACACTGCTCTCTTTCATTGAACAAATTTTATGTTCTAATGATCTC
>JAVVUJ010000156.1:0-2548 GCA_036653195.1 Anaerovorax sp.
CGTGGGTCTCATACAGCAATTTCCAAAATCTTTGATTTTGTGAAATTGTTCAGTTCAAGCTACACAAAAAAGCGCATACAATTAAGCATATGCGCTTTCTTCTTATTCCATTACTCCAACTGATTTTTCAAACGGACACGCTAACAAATGGACAAACCAATCCATGGTCGCCAACAAAGTTTGCAAAGTTTCAATTAACGAAAGCCTGTCCTACAAAACTCTTACAATTTTAATCAATCTCTGTGCATAATAAGGTGCCCATAGGCTATCATACACCACACCTCTGCCACCTACAGCCGCATGAATGATTTGACCATTTCCCACAAGCACACCTACATGAGAGGCTGCGCCGTTGTTAGAGCCTACAGTATCAAACACTGCGATATCGCCGGGTTTTGCATTGGCTAAAGATACGGTCTTCCCTATAGAGGTATAGCTTGATGAAGACCTGGGGACTCTCACCCCTTGTGATTTGAAAATATAAGTCATAAGTCCCGAACAGTCGAAACTGCCGGGTCCTGCCGTTCCATATCGATAAGGTTTTCCAATTTGTTGTTTTGCCAGTGCAATAATGGCTGTTGCCTTTGTATTGGCTACCGGCGCTGTTTTTCTGTCTAAAAATCCTCTTGACGGTTCTTGACGAACTTGTTCTGTAACCGTTGTTACAAGTATTTCTTTGGGTGTCTCTTCTTCTGTTATGATGGGCATGGCCATCACATCATCTTCCACTATGGCGGCTGGTGTTCCGTAGGCTACTTGGCCTAAAAGTGCGACGCACACAATTGTTGTCAACAATTTACGTCCCATAGATAACTTCTTCATAACTCAAAGTTCCTTCCTTTTTCCAACGTTTGTAATGGGATTGTAACATTTGTACAAGCCTTTGTCAAGAAAAAAATGAATTTTCAGATTATTCCCTTTTGCCGAATTTGTGGGATTTCATAGTAATAGTCTTGCATTTGTGTTCTGATACCTATAAAATAGAACTATATCTTGTATCTGTTATGGAGGAATATATTTTATGGATAACCCCGGTTCGGGACTGATTATTGCCCTAGTCCTTTTAATTTTGGCGTCTGCCTATTTTTCGGCATCAGAGACTGCCTTTTCATCACTTAATAAAATACGTCTTAAAAACTTAGCACTGAAAGGAAGCAAACGCGCCCTGTTAGCCCTTTCCCTTTCTGAGGATTACGACAAGCTCTTATCTACCATTCTGATTGGTAATAACATTGTAAACATTGTAGCAGCCTCTTTGGCCACCGTTCTTTTTGTAGGCTATTTCGGAGAGGCAGGGGTCGCCATATCCACAGTGGTTGTCACCATTCTTGTCTTAATATTCGGAGAAATTTCACCGAAAAGCTTGGCGAAAGAATTCCCGGAAAAATTTTCTATGTTTTCCGCACCCTTTCTCAAAGTTTTGTCTTTTCTGTTAGGTCCTGTCAATTATTTGTTTAAATTATGGAAAGGTTGTCTGAGCAAACTGTTTAAAATTTCAAAGGAAGATGTGATTACGGAAGAAGAATTGCTGACCATTGTAGATGAAGCCCAGGAAGGTGGCACGCTGGAGATTCACGAGCACGAACTGATTAAAAGCGCCATTGAATTTGACAATTTGGATGCCAGCTATGTTTTGACCCCCAGAGTAGAATTGGTCTCTGCGGAAATCAATCAATCTCTGGAGGAAATTGCTGCTTTATTTTTAGAAAGCGGATACTCTCGCCTACCTATTTATGAAGGGAATATCGACCATATTCTTGGCATTCTTCATGAAAAAGATTTTTACCCTTTGGTGATGCACGGAAGCCAATCGGTGGCTGATGTATTGCGCCCCGCATTGCGAATTACCATTACCTTAAAGCTCTCCAAACTGCTCCGTCGTTTACAGCAAAGCAAATCCCATATTGCCATCGTTACCGATGAATACGGTGGAACAGAAGGCATTGTCACCCTGGAAGACATTATTGAAGAATTGGTAGGTGATATTTGGGACGAGCATGATGATATTGTCGCCGCTGCCGCAAAAGATCTTGCCAAAATCAGCGACAACCAATATGAAGTTGCCGGTAGCCTGAATTTGAATAAATTCTTTGAAACCTTTCATATTTATGAAGAGGATTTGGAATCTACCACAGTAGGCGGTTGGGTTTTAGAAAAACTGGGTTTAATTCCTCATGTAGGCGATCATTTCACCTACAACAATCTTTTTATAACCATTTCCCAATTGGATGGAAACCGGATTACCAAAATTTTAATATCCTTACTGCCTTCCTCGGAAGAATCACAAGAATCCCAATCCGAATAAATTTTTTCACAAATGAACAAATGCAGTTTTACATCCTCATAGGCTGACTCTGCATTTGCATCTTTTGATGACGGTCCCCTCTTCATCTATATAGGTGCAGGCACCGCAGATTCCCTCTCCACAACACATCTTTGCATTGTTGCTGATGACCACATTGATGCCTGGGCACAGTTCTTTCGCCCTTTTGCTCCACAGTTCCACAAAGTAATCGGAGGCCAAAATTAAGACCGTTTCGTATTTGCC
>JAVVUJ010000156.1:2558-4058 GCA_036653195.1 Anaerovorax sp.
TCTTTTCAATTTCTTTCAAAGTCTTCTGCTCCCCAAAGCTGAAGTAACGAATTTTACCCACCCTTTCGTCTGGCTTTCATTTTCCAAGTAATCACACACCAACTTTTCGCTGATTTTTTCTGTATCTACTATAAAATCCACGGTACAATGATTGGACTGGCAATGTGCATAATGAATGCCGGGCGCAATACCAATCCCTTTGGACAGGACGAGCACACGCTCTACCGGCTTTAAATCGCCTACCAATCCTGCTTTATAAGGTCCTCTGATGGTAATCTTTTGGAGGCCTACCAAAGCCTTTGTTTTGGCAGAAATAATTTTAACCGCCAAATGAAGGGTTCCATTGGTTACATCACTTTTTAAAACAGAGATGGGTGTTTGATGATAGCTGGATAATTGATCATTTCCAACGAACACATACATGCCCGGTCTGCTGCATTTCAGAGCCAATCCTCGATCTACCTTTACCACCAATACCATCAAATCCTCTTGATATTTTTTCACTTCCATCACGTCTGCTTCAAACTCTTTTCGTGGGTTATTGACACGCTTGTTTCCCTGTATAAACTCATTGTAAATACACACACCTTGCCAGTCACATTCCTGACAATCTTTTCCCTGTAGCCTGCTGCAAGTTAGGCAATCGTCGGTGAGGGCTAAGTAACAAGGGCAATTTTCGCTTCCTGCATCCATACATCTTGGCTTTTTACTGTTCATCTCCATCTTTCCTTTCCATATCTTCTAAGTAATAAAGAGGCTCTGCGTAAAGATAGGCATCCTCATGAAAAACTTTTAAGGTTCCTGCCAAATCCCATCGTGAAACGGGTGCCTCTACTACTTTAGGTATGTCATAGGCAATGCTTATGTGACTGGGTTTTCCTTTTTCTATGGATACAGTAGCGTTGTTTTTCGTTCCGATTTTCACCTGCTTTTTCTCGCCCCCCAACACCATAATGCTTCTAACAGGCCTTTCTCCTCCCACAATCAACTTGCTTTGATAATGCTCAAATCCATAATCCATCAATTTATAGGTGTCTTGAAACCAATCAGGCGCATTTAAAACAACACAAATAAGCTCCATTTCGTCTCTCTTTGCGGAAGCCACCAGCGTTCTTCCTGCGTTCTTTGTAAAGCCGATTTTAATACCGGTACCCCCATCATACTCATAAACGACTTTGTTTTTCGTAATAAAATAGTTGAACCCACCGATTCCCCGTTTTGCCGTCCAATTTTTTGCGGAAGCGATCCTTCTAAAGTGTTCATTCCTCATGGCCTCTTGTGCGATCACCGCCATATCCTTGGCTGTGGTATAATGATTTTCATCATGCAGCCCATTGGGATTGACAAAAGAGGTAGCACAAGCCCCTGCTTTTTTCGCCCGACGATTCATCTTTTCTACAAAGCGTTGGGTGCCGGGACCCACTTCTTCCGCAATGGCCACCGCCGCATCGTTGCCCGACCGAAGCATCAATCCGTAAAGTAAATCCTCCATGGGTATTT
>JAVVUJ010000157.1:0-4041 GCA_036653195.1 Anaerovorax sp.
CGGTCAGGGAATACTCTACCCTTGGTGGGATTTCGTTGTACTGTGTGCGGCTGATCACACCCAATTGCTCCAAATCTCGTAAAGTGGCGGTGAGCATGGTATTTGTAATGCTGGGAATTGCCTTTTTTAAATCCCCAAACCTCATGGTAGGGTTCTGCAACATGTCAAACAGCACCTCAATATTCCATTTTCCCTTAAAGAGCCGTAGCGAGCGGCAGGCAGGGCACGCAGGCGAGGTGCAAAGCTCAATCAATTTTTCTGCGTAAAGCTCAAAGCTTTCCTGTTTCATAAAAATCTCCTTTGGTATGGTTGTCGATACATAGTAAGTTTATTATTCATACTTGTGCATTTATTACATACATAGTATAATATAGCTACTAATTAATTACAAGTATTTTAAGGAAAGAGCGATTGTTTTATGATTACTTATTTTAGCGGCACCGGACTTATTATCAGAGAAATCACAAGAGTCAATGAGGTAATCCCTGTATTCGCAGCAGAGCAGGGCTTTAAAATGGCAGGTGAAATGGGCAATTGCAAATAAATAGGCATTGGAGATAGAGGTGGAATATGAAGCATGAATCTATGAATAAAAAAGACATTATCCGACTTGTGATTGGCACAGTCCTTTTATATTGGGGACTCAATCATCTGGAATATTTTATATCTGTTGCAAGCGTCGTCATCGGTATCGTATCCCCATTTCTTCTGGGATGCGGAATTGCCTTTTTACTGAACCTCATTATGCGCCCCATGGAAAAGGGACTGATTTTTCTTTTCCATCGAAGCCACCTTAAGCAAAGACATGTACAAAAGATGCAACGGCCACTTAGCATTGTTCTGACCATCATCCTTTTGCTTTCTGTTTTTGCGGGCCTCCTAGCAGTGGTCGTTCCAAAGCTTTCGGATACCATTCTTTCCATTCACATTCAACAGGATGTGAAGGAGTTTCTGCTCTCTCTGCAAGGGGCGGCCAACTCCCAAGGAATGTCAAATTTGCTTGCGTGGATAGAAACTTTGGGTGTGGACTTCACCAATGTTTCCAAGGATATCATGGATACCCTTGGTGGGATGGGCGGTAAGATCATCTCCAGTTCCCTTAATGTGGTTACAACGGTGTTCAGTAAGGCTGCAACCTTTGGAATCGCTTTTGTATTTGCAGTGTATCTTCTTGCAGGGAAGGAACAGTTTGCCAGGCAGTCCAAACGAATGATTGCCGCATACTTTTCGGAGAATACTGTTAAAAAGATTACGAAATTTTTTCATTTAGTGGATGATACCTTTTCCAGCTTTTTTCGTGGGCAATTTTTGGAAGCCTGCATTTTAGGGCTGATGTTCTTTGTGGGCATGAATCTATTCCGATTCCCCTATGCCGCACTGATTTCTGTGCTGGTTACAATAACTGCACTCATTCCGATTTTCGGCGCATTCATAGCCTGTATTATTGGAACATTTCTTATGATTGTACAGAACCCTATGCAAGGCGTATGGTTTCTTGTGTTCTTCTTGGCAATGCAGCAAATCGAGGGAAATTTTATATATCCCCACGTAATGAGCACACGTGTGGGACTTCCTTCCATCTGGATTTTGGTGGCAGTGACATTGGGAGGCAGTATGTTTGGTATTGTCGGAATGCTGCTCTTTATCCCAATAATGTCTGTTGTGTATACCCTGCTTCGCCAAGATGTTGATCAAAAATTAAAAAGAAAACAACAGATTTTGAAGAATGATTTATCTTCAGAATCAGAAAGGGATACGATATGTTAACAAAATTTGGTCAATACATTACCGGCAAAAAATTTGTACCTGCATTTTTCTTGCTGCTGATTGCTGCTTGCTATTTTGTATATAAGGAAATTTGCGGGTTTGTTTTTCGTACCATAGGGATCCGGCCCGGATGGTGGGTACTTGCCCTTTTACTGGGGATGTTCCTGCTTACACTTGTGATGAGAAACAGCCGGAATTTTACACCTATGAGAAAGTTTTTAATCGTTTTTGCCCACTCTTATGTGGCATATTTTCTCTACTTTGCGCTGTTTCTGTTGGCTGGGAAGCTGCTCTCATTTTTGCTGAATCTGATTTGGCACTCAGTGCAATGGGATTCCCTCTTCTTTTTAATTGCATTGGCAGGCTCGGCTGTTGTATTTTGCTATGGAACATGGAATGCCCGCCGCATCCAAACGATAACATATCCCATCACCTTGGGGGATAACGGAAAGCCTTATCGCATGGTACTGCTCAGTGATATTCATTTAGGAAGCTGCATTGGAGCGGGCTATATCAGTCGTATGGTGGAATCCGTCAATGCGCTGCAGCCGGATATGGTCGTCATCTCAGGAGACACCTTTAACGGTCGTTCCACCAAGGAATGTACCAATATCAAAGGATTGGAGGCCCTCTTTCGCCAACTGAACGCAAAAGACGGCGTGATCGCAGTCACAGGTAACCATGACCCAGAACCTTCGGATGCGTCTTTTCTTACATTCCTTGAACGCTCAGGCATTACCCTGTTAAGTGACCAGACCATGGAGTTGGCGTATTTTTCCATTGTGGGACGAAATGATGTTTCGCTGGAACATTCCTCTTT
This sequence comes from Anaerovorax sp., assembly GCA_036653195.1. GTDB lineage: Bacteria > Bacillota > Clostridia > Peptostreptococcales > Anaerovoracaceae > JAVVUJ01. The sequence continues at coordinate 2,588 of JAVVUJ010000157.1, forward strand.
TGGCAGAAAAACCCTTGATGAGATGCTGACAAAACTTAACCCAACCAAACCCTGTATTGTTTTAGACCACAATCCCCGTGGAGCAGATGAAGCGGCTACCCGAAACATAGCGCTCATTCTTTGCGGACACACCCACCGAGGACAATTTTTCCCCATGGATTTGGTGACCAAGGCCGTCTATGGGAAAGAGCGATTTTGGGGGCATTGGAAAATAGACGGAATGCACATTGTCACCTCGGCGGGCGTTGGGTATTTCCAAATGCCCTTGCGTGTCAATACCAAAAATGAGATCGTATCTCTTGAACTGACTTTTTAATGCGGTGGTTATCAATGGCATAATCGCAAATGGGTTTTAACCAAAAGAGCTTTCGTAACGCCAGTACAACCATCTTGGCGTCATTGCAGCCTTCTTTTCCCATATAGGAAAGATGCATCTGCAAATTATCTGTCGCTGATAGGTGCTCATAAAAAATCGGCGTCTCAATTACGCTGCCAATATGAGAGAGCAGCGCCGTATTTTGGTTTAAAGTTTGTGCCAAGCCTTCGTTTTAAATGTCAAAGACTTACTATAGATTCCGTCTAAATTTCCCCCATAGATTCTAAGGCCGCCTTTAGTGTGTTTTTATAATCATCTTTTACATTAAAAGGTGCTAATATTGATATTTTATTTTGAAACCCAAATACCCAACTAAAGAATGTTGGACTAACCGAAACATTCACCATTGCCTTAAAACAGTTGCTACCTAAGCTGACTGTTTCCACTTCTTCTCCAAACTTATCAATAATTATTTTCATTAAATCGTTGGTGCATTTAAGCTCAACTCTTGCAGTTTCACCATCATACATATGGAAAATTGATTTGACATATTCAGCTGCCGAAAAATCCTCTGGAGCATTTACATATACTCTATCAGATAGCACCACCTTAGCCATACGATCAACACGAAACTTGCTGATGCCTTTATGATTAGAGCAATAGCCTATCAAATAATAGCGGTCATCATTCCACGCAAGGGCATAGGGACTCATTTTGTAAGTCATACCTTGATGCTTGTAAACAACTTCTTTTTCGCCATTATAATCTATATATTTGAAATCAATTTGCTCTTTATTATTGATTGCAGTATGTACCATATCAATAGTGTAATAGATGTTTTCATTATTTGGTTTCACTGGTTTATGGATGAAAATATGCCTATTTAGTTCTTTTGCTTGTTGGACACTCACAAATTTACTTAGTTTCTCCACAAGAGTCTTACCTTTTTTAATAGTAATAAGCTTTGACGACGCAACAGCATCTACAAGGAGCTTTACCTCTGGAAGTTCAAATATGCGCTCACCAATGTAATATAGATTTTGGGACGAACGTACAGAAATAACATCAACACCAAACTCTTGTAGCAACGCAATATCAGAGGCTACTGTTTTACGAGTAACCCCAATACCTATTTCTC
>JAVVUJ010000158.1:0-4013 GCA_036653195.1 Anaerovorax sp.
GTACTTCTTTGATACCAAATCCAAATTAACGTCTAAACTATCCGCCAACTCTCCAATGGCAACAGAAACACCGCCTGCCCCAAAATCATTACATCGTTTGATTAACTTGGTGACCTCTTCTCTTCTATAAAGCCTTTGTATGTTTCTCTCTACAGGCGGATTTCCTTTTTGTACTTCTGCGCCGCAGTTTAAAATAGAATCCTCTGTATGCTCTTTGGACGATCCTGTAGCACCGCCACAACCGTCTCTTCCCGTTCTTCCGCCTACCAAAACAATGCAATCTCCGGAAATGGGCACTTCACGCCTTACGTTCTTTGCCGGTGCAGCACCAATAACCGCACCTACTTCCATCCTCTTGGCAACATACCCTTCATCATAAATTTCCGACACCTGCCCTGTAGCCAGCCCAATTTGATTTCCATAAGAACTGTATCCCTTTGCCGCACCTTTGGTGATTTTTCGCTGAGGTAATTTCCCTACAAGGGTATCCTCCACCTTGGTTCGGGGATCACCACTGCCTGTTACTCGCATAGCCTGGTATACGTACACCCTTCCCGAAAGAGGGTCACGAATGGCACCACCAAGGCAGGTGGCCGCACCGCCGAATGGCTCTATTTCTGTAGGATGGTTATGGGTTTCATTTTTAAACATGACCAACCAGTCTTCTTCTTTATTGTCAATTTGCGCCTTCACCTTAATGCTACACGCATTGATTTCCTCGGATTCATCTAAATCCGCCAATTTCCCTTTTTTCTTTAAATATTTTGTCCCCATAACCGCCATATCCATCAACGTAACGGGTCGCTCTGTTTCCCCATACACTTCATCTCTCATGGCCAAATAGTCTTTGAACGCTTCCTGTATCAGTTTTCCATATGGATCCGACGCAAACTTTACATTGGTAATGTTCGTCATAAAGGTGGTATGTCTGCAATGATCCGACCAATAGGTATCGATGACTTTCAGTTCGGTAATGGTAGGGTCTCTGTCTTCTTCTGCAGAAAAATAGGTATTGATATGCTTGATATCTTCAAAACTCATAGCAAAACCTTGCGCCATTCTAAAGGCTTCAAGCTGATCCTCTGTCATGGTTCGAAAGCCGGAAACCACCTGAACATCTGCCGGCAATATCATATCCATCTCCAATTTTTCCGGTTTTCCCAATGCAGCCTCTTGAGAATCCACGGGGTTGATGCAATATTTTTTAATGGCTTCAAACTGCGTCTCGCTTATATCCCCTATAGGAATCATGATTCTGGCAAATTTAACAAGGGCGGTAATCCTTGAATCCATCAAACTGATACACTGAGCCGCTGAATCGGCTCTTTGATCATACTGTCCCGGCAAATACTCTACCCCAAAGACCTGATAAGGCTGTTGCGGAATAGTCTCTTCATAAAGCTGATCAATGGCAGGTTCTGCAAATATGGTATACTTTGCTTTCTCATAGGAAGCCTGATCCACCCCTTCCATATCATATCTGTTTAGTACCCGAATCCCTTTTAACGTTTCCAGATGTAGGTTTTCTTTCATATCCTGAAACAACCCTTGCGCTTCAATATCAAAGCCCTGTTTCTTCTCCACATAAATTCGTTTAACCACTGTTTACCTCCAAATCATTCCACTATTTAAATACACGAACATTTTTACACAATACTGCTGTCTTCATTCGTATTTCTTACATTTTTTTCCTATTAACCTGTCTATATTATCATAATTCCCCTTAAAATACAAACAAAAAAGGAACATTTCTGCTCCCTTTTGTTTCTATTTTCTGTGCAATCATCCCCCTAATGTGACATCTTGGGTTTGATACCAATTTAAGGCATTATAAAACTGCTGGGGTTTAAAATCAGGCCACATTTCACTAAAAACATACATATCTGAATAAACCGATTGGACAGGCAAAAAACCGCTTAAACGGCATCTTCCGCCCCACCTTAAAATTAGGTCTATTCTGGAAATGTCCTTTGAAGCCAACGCCCCTCCATGGTGTAAATCCCAATCCCATCCATAGTTGACCAGGAAGTTCACCTTCATGCTACCCTCTCCGAATTTAACTCGTTTGGTAAAAGGCAGCAATTCTTTGGGAAAAGCAGGTGACTTTGTGTTTCCTACCACCAAAAGTTGGGCGTCTTTGTCAACCAATTGCATCACCGCATGAACGCAGGCTTTTTGAAAGGCCTCTTTTTGCAAAGATGGTCTTTTTGTGTTGTCCACCGTAAATCCATACAAGGTCAATTCTTCAATGCCCAAATTTTTACACAGTTCATATAATTGAAATCCGGGATCTATTCCATACGCATATCCGTCTTTTTTAGCCAGCCCATTGTCCAACGCCCATCTTCGATTTCCGTCGGGTATTACACCAATATGTCTGGGAATTCTGTGATATTGTTCCATCTGATTCCTCCTCATTTTTCGTCCACTCTTTTCCTGATTATTGTGCACAAAAATCCATGAAATCATACGGTTTAAATAGTTTCTATCGCTTTACCAAATAGCTCAACCCTGCACCCACCATGGAAATAACAGCCATAAGCAAGATGCCTGAAGTCAAACTGTAGTGATCCATAAGAAATCCCATGGTACCCCCGGCAAAAGAAGCACCTATGTATGACCATCCGTTTACAACACCCACACCGGTGCCACCAAGCCTTGCCCCTAAAATATCCCCAGGCAGGTTGAAAATAGGCGCCTGAACCCCTTGAATGCAACCGCCTGACAGAAAAAGAAGCCCTCCTAAAATGCCAATGCCCCCCGGCAAATTCACAATATTATTTCCTAAAAAATAAACCAATGCAAGGGACACGCCGCTGATCACAAATCCAATGGAGATGGTTTGCCACCTTTGCCCTTTAAAGACCGTATCCGAAATGTGTCCCATGCCGATAGAAAAGAAGGCCCCTCCCCAGTGCATCATAGAGGCAATACCCGTTGCAACAACAAGAGTCAATCCAAAGCCACCCACTTCAAAATTTTCAGTGAGGATTTTGACAATCCAATTCACCATGCCCCACCTTACAAACTGACTGCAAATGGCCACCAAGCAGATTAAATTCATCAAGGGACTTTTCAATATTTTTCCATAATCTTTTAAGTTAACCCGTTCCTTTTTCACCTCATCTTTGGCCCATTCCACTTGGTATCCCTTTTCTTGGGGTGTACTTTTTACCACAAAAAAGAACAGCAGTGTCCACATGGCCAGCAAAACCGGCGGAATGAAGAACACGGCACGCCAACTACTATACGTAATGGCAAATCCGGCGATGGGGTAAATAATAATCCCACCTAGAAAAGCAAAGGCATCAAAGATACCCATAAATAGTCCCCATCTTTTTTCGGGAATCCATCGAAACATAATGCTACATCCGGGAGACCAACCCATGGCTAAAGAAACTGCATTCATGCCCCAGAAAATGCAGAACAGATTCATACTGCTGGAAAGTCCAAAGGAAAAATTGGCAATTGTCGCACCTACTGCGCCAATGATCATAAGCAACTTAGGGTTGTATCGATCACCAAGAAAGCCTGCTACAAATTGCCCAAGGCCGAAACCCAAGGTAAATATCGTGAACAAAATTCCAAATTGCTCATTAGACAAATTAAAATCCTGCTGCATGTATTTTGTGGCCGTGCCCAAATTATAATTGGAAGCAAAGTAGAAGGTATATAAAGTAATCATAGTAAAAAACACTTTTAATTGCACCGGATGCAATCGATCTGTATAAATCATTTTATTTAAACTGGGTTCTTTCATCTTTATGCTCTCCTATCCTCTTAAACGATTACACCGTTTTCTCAAACTGGCTGTTGTACATAGTTGCGTAAAATCCGCCCTTTTGAATCAGCCCTTCGTGACTGCCTTTTTCCACAATATCTCCTTCGTTCATGACTAAAATCACATCTGCATCTTTTATAGTGGAAAGTCTGTGGGCAATAATAAAACTGGTTCTTCCTTTCATCAGGTTATCCATGGCTTTTTGAATCAATACTTCTGTTCTGGTATCTAC
>JAVVUJ010000159.1:0-4000 GCA_036653195.1 Anaerovorax sp.
GCGGTGTGGCCTGCAATCGTTGCCCCTTCGTGGGTGATTGCGCTGCCTGTATAGGTCTTTGATGCGCCTGCAAAGGTAATTTTGTCTGACACATTGGCTTTGTTAAGTAGGTTAACCTTGACGGTGACCTTAAAATTAAAGTAGTTTGTGCTTGCCACGGTGACGGGAATGGAGGCGGTTTCCCCGACTTTTGCAGCCGCTGTGGGGGTTATGCTAAGCACACCGTCAGCAACCGTAGCCGTCACATTTCCTCTGATTTCGCCAATGGTATAGGTCGCTGCGCCCATCTGCGGGGGCATGTCTATGAATGTGTGCTGCAGCGCCGTGGGCGCATCGGGGCGCAGTGTGACCTCATTGGAAACAGGCAGCCCCTGCCCTTTGATAACTGTCAAGCTTCCTTTGACTGTTTCATTGGCAATTGTAAACCAAGGTTCGCTGGAACTATCTAATCTCATGGCCGTTGTGGTAGCTGTCTGGGGGCCTAGCGCGCTCCCGGAACATATGACGTCGGCAAATCCGTAAGCAGGGGCGTCAGCAGGGCCGCCGGAAAATTCCATCCGGACGTATTCGAATGTACTCGTTCCATTAAATCGTGCCTCGGTATCTGCCTTGAACTGCCCGTGTACTTCCCTTTTCGCCATTTTTATTTTCACGGTTTCCGTGTCGTAAACATGGTTTTGATCGTACAGTTGAATGGTCAGATTGGTTTCACCGGTGGGAATGCCTTGATCCACTGTTGAATAGGTAAGGTCGCCTTTTGCGTTGGCATTTTTCCCTTCCAACTTTGCAGTCGCAAGCACTGTGTTACCCTTACAAAGTCTAATCCAACTGTTGTAACCGTGGGGGTCAGCAACGGTTACTGACAATCTAAGCCCATCCATATAGGTGAGTGTCGTGTTGCCTGAAACGGTTATATTTTCGGGGAAAGTCTTGCCGGTGATGGTGGTTTCGCTCTTATCAAAGGTTGCGCCTGTCAGATAAACGGCATAGCCATTGTCGGTGGTGTTTGTAATGGTGCTTTTTTTGGCGGTCAGCTTTCTGGAGGAGCCAGCGCCAGAGGCATCAAAGGTGATGGTGCCCTTGCTGCCGGTTGCCGCGCTTGTAACCGTGACGCCGTTTAATTCCACAGAACCTGCGCCTGTCACATGGATTGCAGGGGCATCGGCAGCGGAAATTGCACCTTTATTGGTGGCATTTTTGATGGTCAATTTGCCTGTGCCCTTGTGAACAATTCCGCCATTGATGGAAAAGCCGTTCATATCAAGGTTAAAGCTTCTGTCATTGTTCGCCTCAATGGTGACAGGCCCTGTGATGTCTGCTTTTAGCCTGATGTCAAGGGTGTGGGTAGAGGTGGGGTCTGCCGCAGCTTTGAAGCCGGAGAAGGCTGCATTCAGCTTTGCGGCGGTGTCGGCAATTTTCACAAAGTGGCTTGTGACTCCGATGCGTTCGCCACCATACAAATACTCCAAAAAACCGGTGCTGGACTTCGTTGGAAAGGCTTTCGGCGAGAGGTCGCCGAAAGGACCATCCCGAACGGCAAAGACCATGCTAAAGCCCACTTCTTTGCCACCAATATGGTTCATATCTTCCTCTCGTAGTTTCACACAAGCCGCCGTTACTTTCTTTGGATCAGGATCCATGGAATCTTGGGTTGCCATTTCATAGCCATAGTTGAGATAATCCTTCATTTTAATCAGGGCTGTCCCCGGTTGGTCAACTTCAAATTCCAGATCCTTTGCTACAAACACGCTTTTTTCAACCAACAAATTATTTTTCTTTAAGTACTCAGCAATGCTCTTGCCGCTACTTTGATAAGCGGGATAGCCGTCAGTACCATCTCCCCATTGCCCCTTTTTTGCCCATTTTGTGCCGTCAAAATACAGCACGATGGGAAAGGAAAAGCCAGTTTCCAGATTCACGTCTGCCTGAACAAGCAAATTCTCCGGAATAACGTCTAAAACTTTCGCCGTAGTGTGTACAAAGACCGGCAGATGGTTTTCGTCGGCAATCTTATGGGCGTATTTCGCCGCATCTCCCGACTTAGGGCACGGTTCCCATGCCCAAATCAGCAAAAACGGTGCAGTGGTTGTTTGTGTGTTATTCGCATCGGCTATCATCGCGTCTACTGCGGCTATGGAAACGTTTTTATAGAAAAGCGTGTCCGGCTGCTTTATAATTGTAGCACTGCCCCCGCCGCCGCCCGGTGGGTTTGTGCCAATGTCATAGTCCGGCGCAGTACCATCACCCAGGGTAACACCATGGTTAATCTTCGGCGCCGCCGGATTCGCTGTATCAACCATGGAATAGTCAAGGGGCATCAGCGCGGCGCCGTGAGCTGCGGCATAGGTTCCCTCAAGGGTAACAGTCAAATGCTCCTTGTTCAAATCGTTGGTAATGGTGTTATTATATGCGCCCTCACCCCAAGAGGCTGTTATTTTATCTCGCTTGCTTCCATCGATTGCAAAGTTCTGAACTGCATAAACATCTCTTGTAGCAGGGTCCTTTGCAACGCCAATGCCGATAAATTTAAATTGTGGCCTCAAAATGTTTTCTTTATGTGGAGGGCTGTTCATCCATGCGTTCATAAACGTGCCGGCACTGATCAGCGCCGGATTTGCGGCTCTACTTCCGGCAATATTTTCACCCATGCCAACAGTAATCCCCGGCCCATCCGGTTCGTAACGTTTGCCCAAAACTTGCTCAAAGGCAGTGGAATAGGACGTACCATCCGGGCGTGTATGGGAGTAGAGCGTGAGCATTTCTTGCCCACGAATTTGGGCAACGCTTTGGGTGAACTTGGTCATCTGTAAGGGTGCTACCCCTACTTTTGCGCGCTCGATATTCACCAGTCTCAAAATTTCCCATTCCATGCCATCGGCATCCAGCTGATACCCCTCAAAGGCGGGGGGATAGGTTGGCGCGGCCTGTGCGGCAATGGTAAAGGTCGGGATCAGCGTCAAAACCATGCATACAACAAGGAACATACTTACTAGCTTTTTCTTCATCTTTTTTCCTCCTAGTTCTGTCATAATAGCTATTTCGTTACCGACATTTTTTCTGCGGGACAGTAAAAGCAATCAGGGGGCAGTATTCCACGATTTTGTTGTAAGGCCTACCGGCTTTACGCGGTGGCTTCCTTTGGGGCTTTCCTGCACCTTCTTTCCCTTGGGGGGCATCACGGACATAATCGCATTGTTGTTGTCGAAAAATCGCTAAATTCGCTCTTGTGTTTTTCGTAGTTCAGTTCCAAGATAATGGTAGCATATTTTGATTAAAAGTGCGGTCACTTGTCTGAACTGTAGTGTTTTTTTGCTCGAACGGTAATTTCGGGCGTACTAATTTACCATTTTGCGGTTGCGCAGAGCCATGCTCGCCCCTGCAAAATTAGATTGATTAAAAAAACAGCAGTATTTTAGCCCGAAAAAAGAAACCACAAGCTACTATTACGGTTGATAGCTTGTGGTTTCTAGTTGATAAATTGGCTATCGGCTTTCGTCAGCCGACCCCAAAATACAGTGGGGCGGCGACGGCGGAGGGTAGACGCGCAAAAAGTTCCTGCTGGAAGAATCTGCGATTAAATCGGTAGCAAAGCTCATCTAAATAGTGCTGGAGTCCGCCCGCGGCAAGGCTGTGATGTGCCATTTACAAACGCTTTGGCGTTGCCAATTGGCAATTATGGTGTGCAGCCACTTGAACAACTCAGAATCGGACCGATAAACCTCAAACTGATGGTCATAATTTGCTCCCAACGGCTTGCGATAACTGCCAAAAGCATCGCTCTGCACGGTGGCACCCGCCCTGATGTTTCGCACCGCAAAGCCGCCGATTGTTGCACTTTTTAGGTCTGCAACGGCCTGCATTTTCAGAAATTGTGGCTTCCCTTTTTCATCTTTTGACAGGGCGACTAGGACACTGGTTTTTGCTGTGCCTCTGCCGTGTTTCCCACCCTCTGATGTTGCGCCGAAGTAGGTATCATCGAACTCTACGATGCCGGAAAGCA
>JAVVUJ010000160.1:0-3983 GCA_036653195.1 Anaerovorax sp.
CCGGCGGAATGGCAAAAAACCTATCATTGGTATAAGCAGCATCCGGCGCAGCAGGAAAAGATTTTACCCATGGAAAGGGGACTTTTTTTCACAAATGAGCAGAAAAATATTGAAAAGGGATTGGTTGAGCAGCTTTATAAAAACAAGGTATTGAGTCCTTCCAAGTTAGAGCGTTTTTCCCGATGCCCATTTTCCTATTTTATCAATTACGGACTCGCACCGGAAGAACGTAGAATCTTTGAAGTTGCAGGAAGAGAAATGGGTGATATTTATCATGAAACCATGATGAAATTGTCGGAAAAGCTTACGGTAGAAGGGATAGAAATGACCCATGAAAGTTCTCCGTGGATGCAAATTAACGAGGAACAATGTCAAAGATACGTGGATGAAATTATGGAAGGAGAGATGGGGAATTATAAAGAAGGGATTTTATCCCAGGGTGAAGAGGAGCGTTATCGAGGGGGCCGAATGAAAAAAGTGTGTGGGCAGGCTGCATGGTCCTTGGTGCGTCATGTGCAACAGGGGCAAATTGAAAAGGTTTACTTTGAAAGCAAGTTTGGAAAAGGGAAAGATGCGGTTTTTCAACCCATTACCGTGTCATTTGGAGACAAAGTGCTCACCGTTGAAGGAAAAATAGATCGAGTAGATATCTTGAAAGGCGATTATGTAAAGATTATCGACTATAAATCGGGGAAAGAAAAATTTGACCTAAAAGAAGTACAGGCCGGGTGGAAATTACAATTGATGCTGTATTTAAATGCGGCTACCCAATATTCTCCTTTGGCTAAAGAACAGAAACGTAGGCCGGCGGGTGTTTTTTATTTTGAAATTGCAGAGCCATCTATTGATGCCAGCACCATGACCAATGGGGAGTATGTGGAAAAAATACAAAAGGAGTTTCGTAAGAGCTTTAAGCTAGACGGCATTGTTTTAGATGAGGGCACCGTTATAGAGGGCATAGCAGGAGAATTTACAGGATATTCGGATACCATTCCGGTGCGAAAGACAAAGGAAGGGAATTTTTCCGGAACCAGTGCAAACAAGCTGTTATCTTTGGAAGAATTTCAGCAGCTTCAGGAAACGGTATCTCAAAAAGTGTCTCATCTATGCGAAGAAATCATGGAAGGCAAAATGGACATTAAGCCAAAAAAGACAAAAACCCAATCAGCGTGCACCTATTGTCAGTATAAAAGCATTTGCACCTTTGACTTAGCCTTTGACGGATGCACCTATGATATGGTAAAATAAAATGTTAAAGTAACAGTTGAGAAACTGAAAAGGAGGGATTTCATCATGAAAATAGCAGAAAGTTTAATTGAACTCATCGGGCATACGCCCATGGTTTATTTAAAAAACTACAGCAAGGAGGCCGGTTCGGAGCAGGCAAATATTATCGCAAAGCTAGAATATTTTAATCCGTTGGGCAGTGTAAAGGACAGAGCCGCATTGGCCATGATTGAAGATGCCGAAAAGAGGGGAAACTTAAAAAAAGGCAGTGTCATTATTGAGCCTACCAGTGGGAATACGGGTATTGGACTTGCTTTTATTTCAACTATAAAAGGGTACAAAATCATACTGACTATGCCGGAAACCATGAGTATGGAACGAAGGAGTTTGCTGGCGGCTCTGGGTGCACAAATTGTACTGACACCGGGGAATTTAGGGATGAAGGGCGCCATTGCCGAGGCTGAAAGATTGGCAGATGAAATTAAAAATTCTTTTATTCCCGGACAATTTACAAACCCTGCCAATCCGCAAATTCATGTAACTACCACGGCACAGGAAATTTGGCACGATACAGATGGGCAAGTTGATATCTTTGTGGCAGGTGTAGGTACAGGTGGTACCATTACCGGCGTTGGAGAAGGGCTGAAACAGCATAGCAAATATGTAAAAATCATAGCAGTAGAGCCTTTTGATTCTCCTGTGCTTTCAGGGGGAGAAGCGGGTCCACATACCTTGCAGGGAATCGGTGCGGGATTTGTGCCTACCGTATTGAATACGGAAATTATAGATGAAATTATTAAAGTGAAAGGGGAAGAAGCCTTTCAGACTGCAAGAAATTTGGCCAATACAGAAGGTCTTCTTGTTGGAATTTCCGCCGGTGCGGCTTTATTTGCGGCGACAAAATTAGCTAAGATGCCGGAAAATGCGGGTAAAAATATTGTGGTTCTTCTGCCCGATACAGGAGAGCGATATCTATCGGCAGATTTGTTTTAAATAGAAGCAAGGTCTACGATTGGTAGATAGAAGAATCGTAGACCTTTTCAAGTGGCGTGCCTGAATTTCACTGTTGATTGAAGGGCACGTGTAGGATGAATTCGGAAAATCAAAGAGTAAGACGAGTTCATAGAAACGGTAAGAAAGGACATTTGTCATGCGTCAGAAGAGAGAATATAGTCTGTTCACGGCTATCGCGATGATTTTAGGTATTGTAATCGGATCCGGAATTTTTTTCAAATCCGATGACATGCTCAGTTCCACACAAGGAAACGTAGGGCTGGCTGCCGTCATTTTTTGTATTGCAGCCTTTACCATTGTTTTTGGCAGTTTGTGTTTCAGCAAACTGGCATCCTTTACCGATAAACCCGGTGGCATTGTAACGTATGCCAACGAATTTATAGGGAAAAGATATGCCATTGCCTTTGGATGGTTTCAAACATTTATTTATTACCCAACACTGGTTGTGTTGATTTCTTGGGTTGTAGGTGTGTACTTCGGATTATTATTTAACTTAGAACTGACTTTTAACGGTCAGCTTGTAGTGGGTATTATTTGGTTTTTTATTTGTTTTGGGTACAACATCGCTTCTGCAAAAATCGGCGGAAAATTTCAGGAAGTTACCGTTGTCATTAAATTGATTCCCTTATTTATTATAGGTGTCGCAGGATTGATTTTTGGAGATCCTGTTTCTGCTGTAATGAATCCAACCCCCGATGCCATTGCAGCAACTACCACATTGGCATGGATTTCAGCCATTGGGCCTGTTGCTTTTTCTTTTGATGGATGGGTAGTATCCATGGCGGTCGCCCATGAAGTGAAGGATTCTAAGAGAAACATGCCAAAGGCTTTAATCATCGCACCATTGTTTGTATTGGCGGCTTATTTAATTTATTTCCTGGGTATTTGTGGGTATGTAGGACCCGAGACGGTTATGAAACTTGGAGATGGCAGTGTAACCTTTGTAGCAGAACATTTGTTGGGTTCTACTTTTGCCAATATGATTACCGCTTTTGTGACCATCTCTGTGATGGGTACTGTAAATGGCGTGGTGCTTGGCTTTATCCGTATTCCTTATTCTTTGGCACTGCGGAATGCCATACCGGGCGCAAATAAGTTAAAAGTGCTCAATGAAAAAAGTAAAATGCCTGTGAATTCAGCGAAATTTGCCATGATCGTCTGCTGTGTATGGTGGCTCATTCATTTCTTGCAGAATAAGTATCAATTGTTACTGAATGGTGATATTTCTGAAATCGCCATATCCATGAGTTACATGTTGTATGTGCCTCTCTATTTCCAATTGTTTAGATTATGGAAAAAGGGTAGGGTGAAAGGTGTGGCTTATGGAATCATTTATCCTATATTTGCCATTTTGGGATCCCTGTTTGTAGTGATTGGCGGATTGGCAAATCCACAATTTATTATGTTTATCATTCTGGGATTAATCGTCGTGGTAGCAGGGTTTGTGTATGGTGGTAGGGCATCGGATACAGTAGAATGCTATGAAGATGAGTCAGAAGAGGTGGCGCAAAATGAACAGCCTAAAGTATAAAGATGAATTATATGAAAAACGATACATTTCAAATCTGAAAGATATGGTACACAGCAGTGCAGAATTGTATGATTCAAAGGCTGCGTTTTTAGTCAAGGATACACCGGGCGGGCAATATCGTCCCATTTCATACAGGCAAGTAAGCAATGACATAGATGGCCTGGGAACTGCATTGATAGAATTAGGGTTAAAGGGAAAAAACATTGCCATT
>JAVVUJ010000161.1:0-3978 GCA_036653195.1 Anaerovorax sp.
CTTTCATCAGGTTATCCATGGCTTTTTGAATCAATACTTCTGTTCTGGTATCTACAGAACTGGTAGCCTCATCTAAAATCATGATGGGCGTGTCTGCCAAAATAGCTCTTGCAATGGTAAGAAGCTGTTTTTGTCCCTGAGAAATATTAGAAGCATCCTCGTTAATCTCCATTTCGTAACCTTTTGGCAGTGTGTGTATAAAATGGTCAATATGCGCCGCCTTTGCTGCTGCATAGACCTCTTCATCCGTTGCCTCAATTTTTCCATACCGTATATTTTCCATAATCGTTCCATGAAACAACCAGGTGTCCTGAAGCACCATGCCAAACAATTCCCTTAAGTCCGTTCTGGTAAAATCGCAAATATTGACGCCATCAATGGTGATGCTACCTTGATTCAATTCGTAAAATCTCATAAGCAATTTCACAATGGTCGTTTTCCCGGCTCCTGTAGGCCCTACAATAGCAACTTTCTCTCCACCGGCTACGTGATAAGAAAAATCATTGATAATCATCTCCTCTTGATTGTAGCCAAAACCCATATTCCGAAATTCAATGACCCCTTTCAGTGCATTCTTCTCTACTTTTACCGGATTTGTACTTTCTTTAGACTGTTCCTCTTCCTCCACAAATTCAAAAACACGTTCCGCTGCTGCCGCTGTGGACTGCAAAACATTTGCAATGTTAGCCATCTGCCCAATGGGTTGATTAAACTGTCTCACATACTGTAAAAATGCTTGAATATCCCCGATGGTTACCTTTCCTAAAATCGCCAAATATCCGCCCACAACACAGACAAACACGTAGGCCAAATTGCCCACAAAGTTCATCATAGGCATCATCAATCCTGAATAAAATTGAGATTTCCAACCGGATTCATATAGTTCCTCATTAATTTTTTCAAATGCCTCAATGGAAGTTTCTTCTCCATTAAAGGCCTTGACGATTACATGACCGGTATACATTTCTTCAATATGCCCGTTGATTTGCCCTAAAGACTTCTGCTGATTTTTAAAATGCCGTTGGGATTTCTTCACAACACCCATAATCAATGCCACTGACAACGGTACTATAATGAATGCCACCAACGTCATCATCCAATTAATACTGATCATCATCAGCAACACACCCACCAAGGTACAAACACTGGTTACAATCTGTGTCAAACTCTGGCTTAACGTGCCATTTACCGTTTCAATATCATTGGTAACTCGACTGAGTATTTCCCCATGGGTCTTGGTATCAAAATACGTTAAAGGCAACTTATCCATTTTTTCAGACATGTCTTTTCTCAGATTGTAGGTGATTTTTTGGGAAATGCCCACCATAATAAAATTTTGCAAATAGATAAATCCCGCACTGACAATATAAATTCCACCTAATAAAACTAAAATTCTACCTAGGGTGTCAAAGTCCACCGTGCCATTTTGTCTCATGCTGTCGATAATCGAATCTGTAGCCCCACCTAAAATTTTCGGTGAAACAATAGCAAACACGGTGCTTGCCACGGCAAAGAAGAGAACCAAAACCATTTTAAATTTATAGGGCTCCATATACCGCAACAAGGTTTTCATAGTCTTTTTAAATTCTTTGGGCTTTTCACCCGGCATCATGCCATGCCCTTTCCCCATGGGACCTCTTTTTCTCCCAGTGGACGCACGGATACCCTCTGATTTACTCATAATCCAGCTCCTTCTCATCTAATTGGGAAGACGCAATTTCCTTATACACGTTACATTCCTTTAGGAGTTGCCCGTGTGTACCTTTTTCCACAATTTTTCCATCATCCATAACAATAATTTGTTCTGCATTTTTAATAGTACTGATCCGCTGCGCAACAATAAGAATGGTACTGTCTCCCGTCTCTTCTTTCAGTGCCCTTCGAAGTGCATTGTCCGTTTGAAAATCTAAAGCAGAGAAACTGTCATCAAAGATATAAATAGGTGGTTTTTTTGCCAAAGCCCTGGCAATGGACAACCTTTGTTTTTGCCCCCCGGAAACATTGGTGCCACCCTGCGAAACCTCCGTCTCAAATCCTTGGGGTTTTTCTTTGATAAAATCTAAAGCTTGGGCGGTCTTTGCCCCATTGTACGCAACAGACTTCATGGCATCTGCCCCACAAGCAGCGCCATTCACACCATACAGAATATTGCTTTCTATGGTACCCGTAAAGAGCACCGCTTTTTGAGGCACATAGCCAATTTGCTCTCTTAAATCCTTTTGTGAGAAACGCCTGATATCGGTTCCGTTTATTAATATTTGCCCTTCCGTCACATCATAAAATCTGGGAATTAAATTGACCACAGTCGTCTTCCCACTTCCGGTACTGCCGATCAATGCCGTTGTTTCCCCTGGTTTTGCAATGAAATTCAAATCTTTTAACACATAATCCTGTGCATCCGGATATTTAAAAGAAACCTGACGAAATTCAATATATCCGGTTTTCTCAAGGGATTCATTGAAACAAGCCGGTGTTTTCGTATCTATAATGCTTACTTCTGTCTCCAACACTTCTGAAATACGCTGAGCCGAAACCAACGCTCTAGGCATCATGACAAAGACCATAGAAACCATCATGAAAGACATAATCACCAACATAGTATATTGAATAAATGCCAACATATCACCTACTGCCAAAAGATTTTGATCAATTCTTTTGGCACCTGTCCACAGAATTAAAATAGACACCCCATTCATCACCAACATCATCATGGGCATCATGAACATCATCACCCTGTTGACAAATAAATTTAACTTGGTCAGCTGCTCATTGGTTTCATCAAAACGGGCTTCCTCGTGCACTTCCGTATTGAACGCACGGATAACTAAAATACCCGTCAGCCTTTCATTCATCACCAAGTTTAACCGATCCACCAATTTTTGTACCAACTTAAATTTTGGTGTTGTCAACGCAAACAAGGAACCTAACAATCCCAAGACAACCATCAATGCCAAGACAATGGTCCACGTCATAGAGGGTGAATTTTTGTATGCCATAAACAAAGCGCCGATTCCCATCATAGGCGCCATCAATACCATTCTAAACATAACAATGACCAGCATTTGAATTTGTTGAATATCGTTGGTGGATCTGGTAATCAGCGAAGCCGTAGAAAACTTGTCAAATTCCGGGTTGGCAAAGTCCGACACCTTCCGAAACACGTCACTTCTGATTTTCATGGAAGATTTCGCGCCAATTCTAGCCGCAAAAAATCCTACGCCCCCTGCACAAAGGGTACAAATCAAGGCTAAGGCCAGCATTTGTATACCTGCTGTAAAGATATACCTGATATCCCCCGGTATGATTCCATTGTTAATAATTTTTGCCATATAGTTAGGCAAAGCCAAATCCGACAGCACTTGCAACAATAAAAGAAGTAAAGCGCCGGCTATGGCTACCTTATAGGGTTTGTAATATTTTAATAGTTTTTTCAATCATCATTCCTTTCTTTATGACCTTTGGGTCAACATCTCATTCATTATACGGTATACGGTTCTTTCCGGGTTCTTGGTAAAGAGTCCTTGTGGTCTTGAATAGCAAGGAACTTAAAGTCTACATTGATCACATATTCAAAACTTCTACTATTCCTTTAAAAAGACTATATTACCCAAATCCCGGAAAAAAAATCATTATACGTCCACCTTTCTCTTTTCAATCATTTATTGATTCTGTACAAGCCCTCTATCTTTCATACCTCCTCCCCCATTTTCATCTTTGCAATCCATTTGCATAGTTCTGACAAATGACACAGTCCACCATTCTTAGCAAAGACAATAAATGGTTCATAATGAATGATGGATTTCTATTGCCCACGGAGGCCTACTTTCAGCGATGACGGTACCGACACACTGATTTCAGTCCACACTCCCCTTACGGAGAGTGACCTTGTTGATAAAATACGTATCACAGGCACTGCAAATTTCAATCCACACTCCCCTTACGGAGAGTGACAGGCGCAAACGTTATTACAGATCATTG
>JAVVUJ010000162.1:0-3961 GCA_036653195.1 Anaerovorax sp.
TGTTAGAATATCTCCGTAAAGGTTGGGAAGAATCAGCACTTCAAATTGACCGCGCCTTTTTTCATCGATTAGCTTGGCGGTCATAATGTCGATATACCAGTCATCCACTTCAATCTCGGGATACTCTTTGCCCACTCTTTGGCATACATCCAAAAACTTACCGTCGGTGGCTTTGACTACATTTGCTTTGGTCACAATGGTTACGCGTTTTTTCTTGTTGGTTCTTGCATATTCAAAAGCAAGTCTTGCAATTCTTTCTGTGCCCGGACTGGTAATGACTCTAAAATCAATGGCCAAATCCTCTGAAATGTGCACACCTTGGCTTCCCATGGCATAGAGGCATTCCGTATTTTCTCTGAAAAATGTCCAGTCAATGCCTAATTCCGGTACTTTTACAGGTCTGACATTTGCGAACAAATCAAGTTCTTTACGCATGGCCACATTGGCACTTTCTACGTTTGCCCAAGCATCGCCCTTTCTAGGTGTGGTGGTAGGTCCTTTTAACAAAACATGGCATTTTTTGATTTCTGCCAAAACGTCGTCGGGAATGGCTTTCCCCGCAGCCGCTCTTTTTTCAATGGTACAGCCGTCGATGACTTTAAATGCCACCTTTCCTTTTTTCACTTCTTCTGAAAGAAGGGTTTCTAAAACACGATGCGCCTGTGCTGTAATGGCAGGGCCGATTCCGTCACCGCCGATGACACCGATGATGATTTGATCCAGTGCTTGGTAGTCAATAAATTCCGATTCTGCTTTTAGTCTCTCAACTCTGGCTAACTGCTGTGCCACAATGTCTTCAAATTTTTTCATGTAATCCATAAGGGTCTTTCTCCTTTTTTTCTCTTATCCTTTAATTTGTGCGATTTTTCCGCCGGCCAAAATCATTTCTATGTCCAAATTAGAAAATTTAGTCAAAGTCCTGTATTCTTTGCCTGTGGCTTTATTTTTAACCAAAACCACGGGGTTTTTAATCTGTTCTTTTGCATTTTCAATGATCAATTCCTGCCCAAGTGCCAAATCTTCATAATCTGCCGGATTTTCAAAAGCCAGGGGTAGAATGCCGCTGTTAATTAAATTAGAACGGTGAATTCTTGCGAAAGATTTTGCAAGAACAAATTTAACGCCTAGGTAAAGGGGTACAAGGGCTGCATGTTCACGGCTGGAACCTTGGCCATAGTTTTCTCCGCCAACGATGACGCATAATTTAGCATCCTGACACCTTTTGGAAAACTCTGCATCAATTTTTCCGAAACAGAAATTTGAAAGGTGAGGCACGTTGGAGCGATAAGGCAATAGCTTGGCATCGGAGGGCATAATGTCGTCTGTGGTAATGTTATTTCCGGCCAAAAGGGTCACCTTGGCTGTGACGGATTCCGGCAACTTTGTGTTTTGTGGAAAGGGTTTAATATTCGGGCCCATGGCAACAGGGGTGTTGTTTGTATCCGTTCCCTTTGGGTAAACAATAAAGTGATCTTTGGGCTGGAAGGTTTCGTCCTGTATAGTGGGTAAGTCAAATCCGCAAGTCATGCCGTCTGTAATCACACCGGTTATAGCAGAAATTGCCGCAGTTTCGGGACTGACCAAATAAACATTGGCATCCAAAGTGCCGCTTCTGCCTTTAAAGTTTCGGTTAAATGTACGCAATGACACGGCACCTGATTCGGGGGATTGTCCCATACCGATGCAAGGTCCGCAAGCGTTTTCTATGATACGGGCACCGGCATCTATAAGGTGGGCAAGGGCACCATTGGTGGCCATTTTACTCAATATTTTGCTGGATCCGGGAGAAATGACAAGACTCACATCATCGTGAACTTTTCTTCCCTTTAAAATGCCGGCTACCTTCATTAAATCTGCGTAAGAAGAGTTGGTGCAACTGCCGATGGCCACTTGGTTGACTTTTACAGCACCGATATTTTTAATGGAATCCACATTGTCAGGACTGTGAGGCATGGCTGCAAGGGGTGTTAATGCGGATAAATCCACCGTTAGATGTTCATCATAAACCGCATGGTCATCCGCCTGTAATGGTACATACTCTTTTTCTCTGCCTTGAGAAGCAAGGTACGCTTTTGTATTTTCATCACTGGGGAATAGAGAGGTGGTTGCACCTAGTTCTGCGCCCATGTTGGTAATAGTGGCTCTGTCTGTGACAGAAAGAGTTTTCACACCATCTCCTGTATATTCTACGATTTTTCCCACGCCGCCTTTTACGGTAAGTTGTTGCAGAACATATAAAATCACATCCTTTGCAGAAACCCAAGGACGCAGTTTTCCTGTCAGTTGTACATTAATTACTTTTGGAACGGGTAAGCTATACGTGCCTTGTGCCATGGCAACGGCAACATCTAATCCTCCTGCACCGATGGCAATCATACCGATTCCGCCGCCTGTAGGGGTATGGCTGTCAGAACCCAACAGGGTTTTTCCCGGAATTCCATAGTTTTCCAAGTGTAGCTGGTGGCAGATGCCATTTCCCGGTTTGGAGAACAAAACGCCATGTCTTTTCGCCACGCTTTTAATAAACGCATGGTCATCGGCACTTTCAAAGCCGGTTTGCAGGGTATTGTGATCTATGTATGCAACGGAAAGTTCCGTCTTTACTTTATCTACATTCATGGCTTCTAATTGCAAGTATACCATGGTTCCTGTGGAGTCCTGTGTCAGGGTTTGATCCATTTTAATTGTTATTTCACTGCCGGGTGTGAGGGTTCCCCGGATTAAATGATTTTCCAGAATTTTATAGGCTAATGTTTTCCCCATTGTTTAATCCTTTCCTTTATGAAACTAAAGTTGATAACTGTTTGAAACAACCGTGTAAATTTAATCATAAGCCACAATTGTAAACATGTATACAATTATAAAGTTTCTTCTAAGAAAAGTCAAATGATTCATTGAAAAAAACAAATTGCCCATTGAATTTTGTAAAAATATACTATATAATGATGTTCGCTGAAGAAATGTAACTACATATGGATAACCTTTACATAAATTACAAATCATAAACAATGGGAAAGGTTGAGAAACTTATATTTTTTCAGGAGGAATTAGGAGGAAAAAGGATGAACGTAGTAAAGAGAGATGGGTCAGAGGTCAGTTTTAACAGCCTAAAAATCCAAAGAGCCATTGAAAATGCTATGCTGGAAACGAAAGAAGGCATAGAGTCAAAACTGGCACATGATATTGCAGCGGCCATTGAAAAGCAAACACAAAAATCCGAAAAACCGGTGAAGGTGGAGGATCTGCAAGATTTAGTGGAAGATTTTTTAATGGCCAGTGATCGGAAGGATGCTGCCAAAAAATTTATTATATATCGATATGAACGTGATAAGACAAGAGATGCAAGAAAGAGAAGAGACGGCAGAGTGATCACAGATGAATTTATAAGCAAATTTAAACATTCTGCATCGCCTTTAGGTCAGTTGGGTAGTTTTGTGTATTATCGAACCTATTCACGATGGGTGCCTGACGAAATGCGCCGGGAATATTGGTGGGAAACGGTGAGGCGTTCTGTGGAATACAATTGCAGCTTGGTGCCTACATCTAAAGAAGAAGCAGAACAGCTGTATCAAAATATCTATGAATTAAAACAATTTCTTTCGGGCAGAACTTTTTGGGTGGGAAGCACAGACGTTTCCAAGCATTACCCCATGTCCAACTATAATTGCTCTTTTCAGGTGATTGACAGTTTTGCTTCTTTCAGGGATATTTTCTATCTATTGATGGTAGGATCCGGTGTGGGTGTGAGAGTTTTGAAATCCGATGTAATGAAGATGCCTATGGTGAGAACGGATATTCATATGATTCATGAGGCCTATACGCCTATGCTGAAAAACTTGAGGCAGGACAGTACTTCTCTTGAATTTACAAGGAATGATACGGTAAAAATTACTATTGGAGACAGCAAAGAAGGCTGGGTTCAATCCATGGACTATTTCATGAAAGTATTGTATAGCACGGA
>JAVVUJ010000163.1:0-3939 GCA_036653195.1 Anaerovorax sp.
CTGCCCCTCCATTCCTTCTCTAAATGCTTCTGTCATGTGTTTTAAAGTGCTACCCGGTGCACTGATTAAATCCAAAGGTTCCCCTTTGCTGATACTATCTTTTTCCACCTTCACCTGGGGAAAAATTTTTCGCACACGATCAAAAATCATGGAGGGTTTGCTCTCTCTTCCATCAATGTCGGTAATAGAATAAGCCATCCACAAATAGCCGGTGGTTTGAGAAACCGTTTTATAAATGGCCAATTGCTCTTCACGAAGGCGCAAATCATCAATTTTACAAAGTTCAACGCCGCGCTTCAAAAGTTTCATCTTCTCATCTTCATTTAACAGGCCTTCCGAAACCATGGCACTGGGCAGCAGTCCGTCATTGGCACCGATGATCAGTAAAGCTTTCACATTGCTTGCCCTTGTCCTCTGCATGGTACCCACTGTAATCTGATCTAATGTGGGCGGTATAATGCCGATTTCCACGGCCTCCAATCCGGCCTTTAACAGGTCTGCATACCGGCGATCTTCCAGCTGTTCATCCCCTAAAAGGTTGACAATCTGGTCTAAAATCCCCACGAATACCTCCCATACCTGTTTTGTTTCTAACGCATATTCCTGCTCGCCTTCTCTTTCCAAATAGTCAATAAGAGCGTCTATGGCTTGAGGCAATTCTATGGTAGCCGTTACATAGTGATAGAGGGCTGTGGTCTTTTCTTTTGCGGTTTTCCCTTTTTTAAAAGACTGTTCAAAAGGCTCTAAATAGTCCCATACCTTCTGACGGATTTCATTGATTTTGACTAAAGCGTCTTCCCCTTTTTCTGCCTTCCCATATTTAAAGTCCCGTTGCCATTTTCCGCCCTTTATTCGATATTTAATGGTATAATTTTCAAGATCAAAACAATCTTCTTTAGAAATAGGGGTCAACCCTGTCTTTAATATGGTAAAAATAGACTCCGTTGACCAGCCCGTAGAAATCAAATCCAATAACGCCACAATCAGTGAAATAACCGGGTTATGCAAGATGCCTCGCTTTTTATCAATAAAACAGTGAATCCCGTAGTCGTCAAAGACTCTTTTAATCACAGAAGCACGTGCTTCCATGTCATTGCAGATGACCACAATATCTCTGTATCTCAATTTTTCTTCCCTGATTTGTTGTAGAATAAAAGTGGCGGCACTTTCAGCTTCAGAATAAAAATTGGCCGCTGCGCACAGTTTCAGTTGTGGAAGTTCATGGGGGCAAGCCTTGCTTGGATAGGAAAACAACTCTCTTTCCAAAAACGCTAATTTTGAAGGAACCCTGTATTTTAGAGGAATTTCCTCAATAGAACAAGGTACGCCGTTACGTTCTGCTATGGCGCGCAGTTTAAAAATAATATCCCTTGTAATTTGACAAACTTCTAAATCTCGCCAAGGTTCTTCTTGCTCTTGAATCCCCCAAGATGTCATCACTACATTGAGATTTGTCACGGTCTTCATCAGGCTTTCCAAGACTTCTGCATTTTTCGGCGTAAAATAATCAAATCCGGTTACCCATATTTGGGATTGGCGAAGACGTTGTGATTCTCCTATTTTTGAGATAAACAAATCCAAATAATCTTCTGTGTCTGTATACTTTCCCCCTATGGACTCTTGGTATTTTTTATAAATCAAATAAACATCCTGCAATTTTTTATTCAAGATGGAATCTTCCTTATTTTCTCTGATAATCTCCAGCACGTCTTCCGGGCTTTTACTAAATTGCTTCATTTCAGAAATCAAATTATTGGTCATTTCAATAAAAGAAGGTACACGGCTCATACCACGAAAGGTTTTTAAATTTTCTTCTTCTTCCATTAAAATTTTGGTGAGCAGCATATGACGGCCATACTTGTCAATCTGTGCCCGTTGACCACCTCCATTTTCTTTCAGAACCTGAAATCCTAAACGAGACTGACTGATCACCTCTAGATCCATCATTCCCTCAACCTGAAGATAAGCGAAAGCATTTCGCTCCGCTTGCAATGTAAATTGTTCGGGAACCAAAAGAAAAATTTTCCCTTTTTGATTCCCGATTTCATCAAATATAAATTGATCTTTATCCAGGTTTTCACGCCCATAGTAAATCTTTAACATACTAATATTGTTTGGCTAAAATTCGAGCTACATGGACGCCGCTGGCTGAGGCTTGTGATAAAGAATGGGTAACACCGGATCCATCTCCCAATGTGTACAGTCCCTTTACCTTGGTTTCCAAGTTGGAATTGACTTCCACTTGAGAATTATAGAACTTCACTTCAACGCCATAGAGCAGGGTGTCTTCATTGGCCGTTCCCGGAGCAATTTTATCTAAGGCGTAGATCATTTCAATGATATCATCCAATTGTCTCTTAGGAACCACAAGGCTTAAATCACCCGGTGTGGCATCCAGTGTCGGTCTGGTAAAGCATTTTTCCATACGTCTGGCACTGCTCCTCCTCCCCTTGACCAAATCTCCGAATCTTTGCAAAAGCACACCGCCACCCAGCATATTACTGAGTCTCGCAATATGTTCACCATATTCGTTGCTGTCCTTAAAAGGTTCTGTAAAGGTGTTGGAAACGAGAAGTGCAAAATTGGTATTCTCTGTGCCCAGTTGAGGATCTGCATAACTGTGCCCATTGACGGTAACAATGCCATTTGTGTTTTCCGCAACCACTTCTCCGTAAGGATTCATGCAAAAAGTTCGCACCATGTCATTGTATTTGTCTGTCTTATAGACGATTTTACTCTCATACACATCGTCTGTAATATGCTTAAACACTTCTGCGGGAAGTTCCACTCTTACGCCAATATCCACTTTGTTTTTCATCAGCCCGATTTCCATTTGGTCACAAATGGTAGAAATCCACTTTGATCCGGATCTCCCTGTAGCCAGGATCAGATTGTCACAGCAAAACTCTTCATTTCCATCGGTAACCACTTTAAACGTTCCGTCAGAAAGTCTTTCCACTTTTGTAATCTGTGTACGAAACTTGGTTTCAACCTTTTTATCCGTGTACTCGAAAATTTTCTTTAGAATCTTGGCATTTCTATCGGTTCCCAAATGCCTCACTTTCGCTTCCAGTAAATGTAAATTGCTTTGTAACGCAATGGTCTTCAGTTCTGACTTACCCGTAGAATACAGTTTTGCATCAGCACCGCCCATATCACATAGCACAGAATCCACATATTCCATCAATGTCAAGGCTTCTTTCTCGCCCACATATTTGTACAATTCTCCGCCAAATTTATTGGTAATATTATATTTGCCGTCGGAAAGAGTTCCTGCGCCACCGTATCCATTCATAATGTGACAGGGTGAACACTTAATGCAAGTGGGTGTTTTCCCCTCTTTAATAGGGCACAACCGATTTGCCAAGTCCGCCCCTTTATCAATCATCAATACCCTTGCATTCACATTTAACTTGGTCAGTTCATAGGACATAAACACACCACTCGCACCTGCTCCTGCAATGATAATATCATACTTTTTCATAGTTTCCTCCATATGGGCTAACGGGCGCAATAAACCCTCCCTTGCCCCTACAAAGAAGCCTTCAAACGCCGTTTCTCCTTTGTCTTCGGTGGGGAAAAGCCCATCTACTGCCCGTGCCATTATTTTGCTGAAAATCCCATATGCAAAATGGCATATGGGTGGAAGTATGAAATTGTCTTTCACACTTTATTTTTCTTTTCATGGTAGTGAATCAATAAACGATTTTTTTTCACTTAAAATCAAGTTCTAAATAGCTTCTTTTCAATCGTTTTTAATAGACAATACCTTACTTCTATTATGCTCTTTTTTAGTGGAAATGTCAATGAATCTGCTACCGCCTGCCCAACCCGATCTACGCATTTTAAAAGGAATGATGGTCTGCCAGGGCTGCTTTGACCAACGCAATCGAGTAGGAGGCTACCCATTAGTTGAGTAGCCGACCTCTCACACCACCG
>JAVVUJ010000164.1:0-3755 GCA_036653195.1 Anaerovorax sp.
CTTTACAAAATTTTGCGGCCCTGTGTTTGGCATCCTTTTTTTAGCCGTGGCTGTCATCTCTCAGTGTTCTATTTTCAACACATACATCGCTTCCGGATCCAGAGGGTTCTTTGTTTTGGCGGATGACAATCTTTGCCCTAAGTTTTTGGTAAAGGTGAGTAAAAAGAGGGGCGTTCCTTATGTGGGCATCCTGTCTCTTGCTGGAGTCACCGTGGTGTTGTCACAGTTTGAATTTACTACGCTGGTTATGGCAGAAGTGGTATTTATTTTGGCACTTTACATGGTGCTTTCCATATCCGTGGTGATTCTTCGAAAGAAAATTCCTCTTCATGAAAGAAAAGGTCTCTTTGTCATTCCCTTTGGAAAAGTGGGATTATATTTGTTTACAGGACTTCCATTTTGCATTGCAATTTTGGCATTGATATTAAATGGGGTAGATTATTTCATTATTGGACTTTTGGCTACGGCCACAGGGCCTATTGCTTATGTGATACTGAAAAGGAAATATGGCGGTCGTTACGTAACAAATGGAAACCTGTTTCCAATGAATGAAAAGACAAAACTCGCCAAAGGAGATCTTTTTAGAATCGCCGCTTATTTGGGCATCTTGGGAATTTTTGCTATAGTAGGTTCCTTTGCTCTTTTCTGGTATGAAGGCAGCTGGGGCGCCCAATATTACTTAGAAACCTATAAGACGGGCTTATTTAGTAGCTTTACAGGCATGTTGGGGGCATTGAGATACTTTGGGTCAGGCGTTGTGATACTCAGCGCAGTGCTCTTTTTTGCCGGAAAAAAAATAGAAGGGTCCGTGTTGGAGAAAGACTTCTAGTGGGAACACCATTCTGAAAACACGGTGAAGCGGCATAGACCCCTCATGCTGTTTACCAATACACAAGAGGATGTACGTTTTTACGAAGGGTTGGGATTTGAAAATATAGGAGAAACACGCTCTAAACAGTTTGGATTTACAAACTGGTATATGATCCGGGTCGCTCAGTAAAAAATCATAATTGTAAAGTGCTTTCTATGCCCACCGACAATTTTAAAACGTAATTGTCATAGCCTTTCATAGAGAGTTCGTCTAAAACCGCATCTTCATAAAAATAAGAACCTATGGTGAGGCCATTCTTTTTTACATAATTAGATAATTTTAAATAGTCAAGGTGTACGTTTTCATAGCCACCTTTCCGATAGATGGAAGCATATTGCCCGGCGGGTTTGATGGTAATGTTGGAGTGGGGCGTGTTTTTCAAACAATAGGCGTAATCGTCACGGCTGAGTTTTGTATAAAAACAATCGTAGGCATAGTCGTCGCTCTCGGGCAGTTTATCAGAAGAAATCATACCGCCAATGGAATAGGCGCTATAAATATCTTGACTGTGACAGTAATTTAAGTGTTTAATAACGGCGGCGGCAATGTCCTTATCTGTGCTGGATCCGGAATAAGCAGAAACTACCATATATTCTTTTTCCAGTTTTTCCATTACAATCATACCTGTTTGAGCAAACATACCTAACTTGGTGATGTTGGACTTGGTCTTTATAAAGCTTCTCAGCCATTCCAGTTCCTCTATTTTCTTTTGAACCTGTTTGTCCTGTTCTTCCAACAACTTAACCAAAGCTTGAGGACTCCTTTTATCCAAATAGCTTTTAATGTCTTTTAGAGGCATATCCAGTTCTTTCAGCATAGAAATTACGGCAAAAACCTCAAGCTGGTTGTAGGAATAGTAGCGATACCCGTTGTCGGCTTTTATTTCAGGAGAAAAAATGCCGATGTCATCGTAATGAAACAAAGTCTGTTTTTTAACTTTACAAAGTTTGGCAAACTCTCCTGTTGTGAAATGGCTGTGAGTAATTTTTTTCACATATCGATTCATGTCTTTTAACTCCTCATTTTGAATTTTTTTGAAATAGGGGGTTGACTATATGGTTACCGTATAGTTTATCATATTATTTGGAAGGAAACAAGTGAGGAAAAAGCACTCACAAGTGAAGGTTATGGAAAAAATATTTGAAAATGGAATGAATGGAAAAAAGTTTGCGGGGTTTGTAACTCCATCAGTGATTATGCTTATCTTTATGGCAATGTACTATGTAGTCGATGCCATCTTTGTAGCGAATTTTGTAGGGCCAAAAGCATTGGCGGCTATGAATATTATATATCCTATTTGCGGTATTGGATGGGGTATCTCCGTCATGCTTGCAGCGGGATCCAGTGCAATTGTTGCCATTAAGATGGGTGAAGGAAAAAAACAAGAAGCGAAGGAAAAATTTTCTCTTATCTGCATAGTGTCCATTGTTTTAGGTCTTATCTTTGTCACATTAGGTCTTACGTTTACAACAGAATTGGTGTCTATTTTAGGTTCGACGCCGGGATTACACGATTATTGCGTGGATTATATTTGGGTCATTCTTTTGGGTGTGCCGGGGGTTTTTTTAGGGGTGTTGCTGGAATATTTTATTCGAGTGGACGGCAGAGCAGGATTTACCTTATTTCTTTATGTACTAGGTGGCATTGTTAATATTGTATTAGATTATGTATTTATTGTTGAATTGAACTTTGGTATCGCCGGTGCGGCATGGGCTACAATTGCAGGGCAATATGCGGTTATGATTGTAGGAATCGGATATTTTGTTACACAAAAAACAAATTTAAAATTTGTTTTACCAAAATGGGATTTTAAATATATTTGGAGCAGTATGCTAAATGGATCTTCAGAAATGGTTTCGGAATCTTCCGTGGCTATTACGCTCATCTTATTTAACTACATTACGCTGAGAATTGCAGGGGAAACGGGATTGACTGCTTTAAGCGTAGTTATGGAAGCCCAGTATTTGTTGGTATCCCTACATTTAGGATTTATTACAGGCGTGTCACCACTAATCAGTTATTTCTATGGCGCTAAAAACTATACCATTGTAAATAAATGCCTAGGGTATTGTGAGCGTTTTATTTGGGTAGCCTCTCTGGGAATGACCGTGTTGGCTGTCGTCGGTGCGCCGTGGATTGCGAGCATTTTCATTGATGCCGGTACAGCGGCCCATGATATGGCGGTAACGGGCGTCAGATTTTTATCCGTGGCATGTTTATTTACAGGGTTAAATGTATTTGCTTCAGGGTTCTTTACTGCCTATGCAAATGGCGTAATTTCAGCCATGATTTCATTGTCAAGAGGGTTAATTGTCGTTATCATTGGCGCAATCATTTTACCGCTTTTGTTCGGATTGAATGGCGTTTGGATGGTGCCTGCTTTTGCAGAAATCGTCACCTTTGCTCTATCTATCTATATGATTCGAAAATATAAAAAAAAGTATCACTATAAGTTTTTTGCTAAAAACAAATATCACTACAAGTTTTTTGCTAAAAATAAAGCGCTACAGTAGCGCGCTGAATTTGAGTGCTTCGATAATAGTAATAATACCAAGAAACCCGCCTTTAAGTAGGTGGGTTTTTTGGTGGGCTCAGGGCTGTCCCATTGAGTATGTAGTCTTGTTTTTTTGCATATTTTTTATATCCCTTACAAACCATCTGCACCAAGTCCCATTGGGATTTCGTGCTGTGTTTCCAATTTTTTTCCGCTCAGTTCAGTGCTCAGCTCAGTTCTGTTCAGTTCGGCTCTGTGTTCAGTTCGATTCGGTTCGGATCAGTTCGGCTAGGTGGGTTCGGTTCAGTTCAGCTCAGTTCAGTGCTCAGTTCGATTCGGCTCGGTTAAGTTCGGTTCATCTCAGCTCAGTGCTCAGCTCAGGAAGGTAGC
>JAVVUJ010000165.1:0-3722 GCA_036653195.1 Anaerovorax sp.
ATGGGTCTCCTCCATTGATTATGGTTTCGCATAAATTGCCTCCTCCGTACTTGCATTTGGATGTTTTGCTGCTTCTTCCGCTGCCTTGATGGCTTCTTCATCTGCGGTCTTCAGTTTTTGCAGTAAATCCTTTGCTTGTGCTGCCACCTCTTTGTCCGTTCCTTGGGATGCGGTTTGAAGATCTTTTTTTACTGCGTCGTAATCATATTTCTCAAGCATCAGACTGCATACCCCTCTGGTATAGTAACTGGCTTGCGTCATACTTGCTTTTTCAATGGATTTTGTAAAATCCGAAACGGCACCTTCATAGTTGTTGTTAGACATTCGACAGACACCTCTGTAATAATAGATTCCGTCGTAAGTGTCATCTTTGCCAATAGCCTTTGTCAGATTCTCTTCAGCTTCCGCATATTTTCCAAGCTGTATTGCGGTCAATCCATACAGATATGAAATCTGTGGATCCGGTTTCTTTTCTAATATCTTTTCGTATTCTGTGATGGCATTTCCATAATCGGCTGACGTAAATTTTGCCTGTGCCAACAGTTTCCGTATCTCCGTGTCATTGGGCCGCAACTTCATGTAACTTTCCAAGGATGCAATGAGCTGTGGCTGATTGCCCGTCTCTGCAAAGATCTGCGCTTTGATGAGATGGGCATCTGCCCAATTTGGATCAATACGCAAGGCCTCATCTATGTATTTCAATGCGTTTTTATAGTCGCCCGTCATTATATACAAGCAACCTTTTTTCATAATCAAATCCAGATATCGACCGTCTTTTTTATCGCCGTACATGGCAATACACTGATCAATACTGGTTAATGCGTCCGTATATTTTTCCGAAGCAATTTGTGTTGCCGCCAATTTATAGTAGTCTTCCGATGTCTCCTCTTTGCCCACCAACGAAACCAAATCGCCCATCCTTTGCAGCCTGTTTTCTTTCATAAAATCAAAATTATCCACCAGATAATTGACAGCCGCCTTGCTTTTGTCCTCACTGGGTTGTATGCTGATGCTTGCCATGGATCCCAGAACACCGGTTCCAACGAGAGCAAGCACCAGTATAAAACTGATTACTTTTTTCGCCGTTTTTCTGTCTTGCAATTTAATCATGCGCTCCCTCAATCCTTCTATTTCTTCTTTAAATCCTAAAAAGCTCCAAAAGATAACCTATCATCCCGATACTATATGCTTATAACTTACACCTTTTTACTTTGCCTTGTCACTATACCAAAGTATGGTTTTTTACAGTTTACCCGAAATAATCTGTATATTCTTTCTTTTTTATTCCTTTGCCATGTCGTTTCTTGCTAAAAACCTGATGGCTTGCGATTTACCGTTTACACCCATCTTCGAATAAATATTTGAGGTGTGAAATTTAACCGTACTAAGCTTAATCCCTAAAATATCTCCAATTTCGCTGTATTTCAACCCTTTGGACAGAAGCCTCAATACATTTTTTTCCGTTTTAGTCAATGCTTCACCTGAACCTCTTTGTTCCCTGATGTAATTGGGATACATGGATGCTTGCCGCTCCGCACCTTCAATCAACCGCTCCACAAACTCATCCTTCACATTCAACTTTCTCAACATATGGATGACCAGCCTGCCCTCACTGATTACAGGCTCTACAATTTGCAGTTTTTTGGATAAACCAACTGCCTCCCATATATGGCTTTCGCCTTGATTTTCGTCCATTCCATCCAGTGCCACCCCTATAAAAATATGTGCTTGGATTTCTATATAGGGTCTTTTATATTTTTGCGCATAGACCAATAATTTTGATGCCAACATAAGTGCTTCCGAATTTTTGCCCTGCCATAAAAGTCCCTTTACCCGAACCATATATTGATATCTTTCCAACACCAAAAACTGTGATGTCCCGTCATTTTTTTCCCGATTCATCCATTCAACTACAGGTTGCCTTTTATCGGCAAACATGGACAACTCCACTCTTAATGCTTTTATATTTGGAATAAGGTCAGACCAGTTTTTCTCCTCTGCTCTACCATAAAATTCATCTGCCAAATTTACCGCTTTGGCACAGGATCCCATGCGCACAAGTATCTTTGCCAAAACGCCTACGGCCGCAAATTCCACTTGGGGTTTGCCATGGGTAGACGCCTCAAACAACCCTCTGTTTACCAAAATCATCGCCTCTGCCGGCGTCTCTCCTTTTTCAAATAAAAGTTCCCCCAAGCCGATGTTTTCAACGCCCGGTCCGGACTTGCCCAATACCAGTGCAAGGCTGTCGCTCAACGTTTCTTTCACCCATTTCCAATCCTTTGCCCATAGACAAAAATCCTTTCCGCCGTTGATTATGCCGGGCATATTTTCCGTCACATCCAGATTAAAAGGCTCCCACACTTTGTCTTTTATCTTCAACGCCACCTCTTTGATTTCTTGCTCTATACCCACGGTTCCACGGTGGGGTAATGTAAGTCTTAAATACCCAAGACGCCCCTGAGCCGTCCTCTCTTCTTGGCTTCCCTTTTCCTGTTTTTCGCTGTAATTTTCAAGGGCAGAATACCACATTTCGCTCTCTTCTACCTGATTGTGCAATGAACAAAGCATAGACATATAGGCCATCAAATGTGGGGACTTTAGGATAAATTCTTTTGAAAGGGCTCTGTAATAAGGCTCTGTTTCATAAAAACGCCCCACCCCTGCATAATTTTGACTGTCTTGTAAGAGTATTTTAGATACTTTCTCCTCATTTCCCGCTTCATGGTAATAGTAAAGGGCTCGGACAAACTCTCCTTTGCTTTCATAATATAATCCGCCCCGATTACAAGATTGTTTCTTTCTGATTTCTCTGCTTTCGTCGGATTGTTTCTTCATAAAAAACTGCCGATATGCAGGAATCCACGTCCACGTTCCCTCTTGCTCTACAAAAAAATAAGGGATTTTTTGCAATTTCGTCAACCAACTTTCTTTGTCTTGGTTTTCACAAACAAAATTTGCCAACTCCGTTGAAAAGGCATGGAACCATACCATACACCATAAAACTTCCTTTAGCTCTTTATCAAATTTTACCGAAATTTCCCGTTCAAATATGTCCAGCATATCCTTCTTCACTTGTTTTTTTAAGACCTCATCCAAATTTCTGCCTTCAGCCATATAGTGCACCAGAAGAGATACTGCCATAGGATAGCCTTTTGTTTCTTCCTGAATTTCATGGACAATTTCTATGTTAAAGTTTATTCGATTGGTCATTAAAATAGTCTCTATTTCTTCCACATCCATGACCAGCTTTTCTGCACCCATGACTTCTAGTTTCCAATTTAAAAACAACTGTTTCAGCCATGGTGGAAGCTGTGCACAACCTATAAAAATAAATTGCGTTCCGTTTTTTTTGATCCGTTGAACCACTGCCTCAATTTGCGTTGCATTTAATTTATGAATGTCATCTACAATGATTTTCCCCCCGGAAGCTCTTCTGATTTTTTCGGCAAAATCAGCATTTTCTCCATCCAACCAAAGGGCGTTGGGTTCTTTTTTTTCCTTCCATTCCCGTATTGCCGTGGTTTTTCCACAACCAAACTGCCCATTTATGTACACACTGGAACCCTGTTTTAAAATCCCTTCCAATTCGTCGCAAAACCTTTTTCTATAAAAAGCTATTTTAGATTTATTCATATGGTTCCCCCCCTTCTTGCGGATAACGTACTTATTAATCTGCTTCCCTTGTCTATGGAAATCTACGTGTAGCTCATGTTTTAATG
>JAVVUJ010000166.1:0-3697 GCA_036653195.1 Anaerovorax sp.
TATTTCTATGAACTATGGATTTACAGCGATTATTACCGCTTGGCTTGCCAGACTCAATGCTGTTGCCGTGCTCTTTGTTTGCCTGGCCTTTGCTGTTTTGCTGCAAGGTGGCGCATTTATTCAGATTGCTATGCAGGTTCCGGAAGCCATAGCCGCCATCGTTCAGGGTATTATTTTATTCTTTGTACTTGGCAGTGAGTTTTTCTTACAGTATAAACTTGTGTTTGTAAAAAAAATAGGAATCAAAGAAGAGAAGGAGGTAGCCTAATGGAAAGTTTTTTAGCAGCAACGGTGGTGGCGGCCACACCTCTTTTATTTGCAACCTTAGGGGAGCTGATTACAGAAAAGTCCGGCAGTCTGAACTTAGGTGTAGAAGGCATGATGCTTATGGGTGCTGTCATGGGATTTACGGTGGGATATAACACAGGAAGTCCTCTTTTAGCTCTTTTGGGCGCCATCGCCGCAGGTGGAATTGGGGCACTGATTTATGCAGTGCTTACGGTTACTTTACGGGCAAATCAAGTTGTAACCGGATTGACTTTGACAATTTTCGGTACAGGGTATGCCAGTTTTGTGGGGCAGCCTATGATTGGATTTCCTACGCCGCCGGAACTGAAAGCATTTTTTGCGCCTGTCTCCATCCCGGGTATTTCAGAGATCCCCTTTTTAGGAACCATTTTTTTCAAACAAGATTTCTTTGTATATTTGGGATATGTGATGATTGTCATCGTATCAATTTATCTGTATAAGACAAAATTCGGTTTGAATCTTCGAGCCGTGGGGGAGAATGCCGGAGCCGCAGATGCATCCGGTGTCAATGTGACCCTTTACAAGTACGTGCATATCATTGTGGGTGGTGCTTTGTGCGGTCTTGGTGGTGCCTATTTGGGCTTGGTAACAGTGCCTATTTGGCAGGCCAATGTTGTGGTAGGCAGGGGATGGATTGCAGTGGCTCTTGTCATCTTTGCATCTTGGAATCCTGTGAAAGCGTTTTTAGGTGCCTTATTGTTCGGTGGATTGAGTATTTTGGGTTTAAGGCTGCAAAGTATGGGCATTCATGTTTCACAGTATATTGTAGATATGATTCCCTATGTGGCAACCATCGTCATCGTAATTGCAAGTACTCATAAAAATAAAAAAGAAGATTTGCCACCGGCAGACTTATCCGTACCATATTTTAGGGAAGAAAGATAGTGAAATGAAAATTTTTTACAGGGGATTGTTCGGTTTATTAATTATAACGCTACCACTGGTGGTAATCCTTGGGGGCAGTAGTCTTGCACTTCGAATGCCGGATGTTTACGGCTATCAGCTGAAGGCCAATGAAATCATTGATGAAATTGATTTGGATGTTGAAAACGATCAATTGGCACAGTTTTTTTCTGATTTTATGTTTGGAAAGATTGATGAATTGCAGATGGAAGCCACGTACAGAGGGCGAGATCAGCAAGTGTTCAGCCAGGGAGAAAACATTGCCATGCATCATTATAAGGCCTTTGCGGATAAATTAATCCTTCCGTTGATCCTTACTTTCATCATTGGTATAATCAGTTATGTGATGCTTTTTTTACAAGAAAAAGAGACGGCTATGCGAGTTGCTTTTAAAATAGGTACGGGCATTTATGCATTGTTGATGACAGGGATTGTCCTCTTGTATCTGATTCCAAATACAAGAACTTATTTTTATCATATACTATTCAAGTACACCTTTGGTTCAGATGACATTGTTCCTTTGATTTTAACGGCATCTTTTGCAGGTCAAATGATCGTAACCATTCTGTTTATTTCGGGCATTGCCTTGGCATTGTTCAGTTATGCAACTTGGCAAATTACCAAAGAAAAGAGAATGTTTTAACGGAAGCGTTGGGGGAGAAATGAATTATTTAGGCATTGATTTAGGCGGTACGAATATAAAAGTGGGGCTGGTAAACCATTTGGGGAAAATTTTGATTCATGATCAGATGGCAACACAAGGGGAATTGGGCTTAGAAAAAATGGTGGAAAACATGATTTCTCTAAGTGGGAGAATTTTAGAACAAGGCAAGGAACAGGGTATACAGGTTGAAGCTGCCGGTATAGGTGTTCCGGGGCCTGTGGATGGTCATGGTGTGGTTACCAAGTGTGTCAACTTAAATTGGCCGGTGGTGCCCATTGGTGAAATCCTTACAGAAGCGTTGGGATTTCCTGTATTTGCCGGCAATGACGGAACCCTTGCAAGCTTAGGAGAATATAAGGTAGGCGCATTAAAAGGCGTTCATACAGGCGTGGCTCTGACTTTGGGCACAGGTATTGGCGGCGGAGTCATTGTCTATGGCACTTGTTTGGCAGGTGCAAATGGCATTGGCGGAGAAATAGGGCACATGATTGTAGGTGAAAATTTTTATAACTGCAATTGCGGCAGGAATGGTTGTTTGGAAACTTTTTCTTCGGCTACTGCTTTGGTAAATTATACAAAAAAAATAATAGGTGATGGGAGAGAGAGCACGGTGCAGGGTTTGACCGGCGGAAATTTAGAAGCGCTGGATGGTCTTATGGTCATGAACCAAGCCAAATTGGGAGATGCTGTTTGTTTGGAAGCTGTAAACAGAGGGGCAAAGTACCTGGGTATTGGTATCGTGAATCTGGTGTCGGTGATTGATCCTGAAAGAATTGTCATAGGTGGGGGCATTTCCAAAGCTGGAGAGTGGTTCTTTGAGAAAATACGCAAGTCAGCCATGGAAGCCAGATATTTTAAGGATTTTCCCATACCTGAAATTATTTGTGCGCATTTTGGAAATGAGATTGGCATTGTAGGCGCAGCAATGTTAGCAAAAGGAGGGGATAGATGATGGAAAGATGGAAAATAAACCTGTACACCATTTGGGTGACGCAGGTTTTTTCTTTGATGGGATTTGGGCTTGCGGTGCCGTTTATACCGTATTATTTGCAGGAATTAGGGGTGTCAGGGGGCAGCCTGAATTTTTATGTGGGCTTGGCCTCTACGTTACCGGCAGCAACCATGGCTGTGGCAGCACCTATTTGGGGTGCTGTTTCCGATATTTATGGTAGGAAGATGATGCTTATGCGAGCCATGATTGCATCTGCCTTTATATTGGGATTTATGGGCATGGCCAATGCTGTGTGGATTTTTATGGCCCTTCGGGCATTGCAGGGTATTTTTAGTGGAACCATTACAGCCTCTATGGCTTTTGTTTCCGCCAATACGCCTGAAAATAAAATGTCTTTTGCGCTGGGATTTATGACTTCTTCAAATTTTTTAGGCTATTCCATAGGGCCTTTTGTAGGCGGTGTTTTGGCAGAAGCCATTGGATATAAAGCTTGCTTTATTGTAGGCGGTGTCATCATGTTTATAGGATTTCTGCTGGTGGTATTTTTAGTCAAGGAAGATCCAAACAGTTATGGGCAGCGGCTGAAAGATTCTGATAAATATCAAAAGAGTGACGGTGAAAAAATGAAATTGTTGACACCTTTTATTATCAGTGTTCTATTTGCACTTTTCGTGGCGAGAATTGCCCGAACTATTTTCACCCCGTTCATTGCCATCTTCGTGCAGGAAAATTTGGGAACTCTTACGGGTGCGGCTACATACACAGGCATTATCAACGGAGCTACGGGTATTGCAACGGCCATTGCAGCGGTCACCATTACCAGATTAGGCGATCGATATGATAAATTCCATTTATCTATCATCTTAACT
>JAVVUJ010000167.1:0-3677 GCA_036653195.1 Anaerovorax sp.
TCTAGCCGATATCAATTGGAACAAGGGGATGTAGTGGAATGGGTCTACACCTGCACCCTTGGTGCAGATGTGGGGAAGGTGTTATGAGAAGTGAATTTGCAGCCTATCATCCAACTATAAATTTTCTCTATTTTACACTTGTACTCCTGTGTTCCATGTTCTTTTTGCATCCATTGTGTCTTTTAATTTCATTGGGATGCAGTGTGGCTTATTCCATTGTGCTGAAAGGAAGAAAGGCTCTTCGCTTTCAGCTGATGTATCTGCTACCTATGATGTTTGTGGCCGCGTTGGTGAATCCTGCGTTCAATCATGAAGGCGTAACAATTTTGGCCTATTTACCCAGTGGAAATCCCTTGACTTTGGAATCTATTGTTTATGGAATTGCAGCAGCAACCATGTTGGTGGCCGTTATTTCTTGGTTTTCTTGCTACAATGTGATTATGACTTCTGATAAATTCATCTACTTGTTCGGTAGAGTGATTCCCGCATTGTCGCTGATTCTTTCCATGGTGTTAAGATTTGTGCCCAAATTTAAGGCACAGATTCAGGTCATATCCAATGGGCAAAGATGTGTGGGCAGAGATATATCCAATGGCGGCATTTTTGAGAGGGCACGCCATGGACTGCGAATCCTCTCTATTATGGTCACATGGGCTCTTGAAAATTCTATAGAAACAGCTGATTCCATGAAAACAAGGGGGTATGGACTTCCGGGAAGGACTGCTTTTTCTATATACACCTTTGATAAGAGAGATAAAAAAGCATTGACGGTCATAGGAATCGCCGGATTTTACACATTGATAGGGAGTTTCCTTGGCGGCACCTACTTTAGGTATTTTCCGATTATGAAGGGTGTTGGCATTTCGTGGTTTTCTTGCAGTGTATTTGTCGCATACTTTATATTATGCATATCACCTGTGGTGATTGAAGGATGGGAGGACAGAAGATGGAAACAATTGCAGTCAAAAATTTAACATTTACCTATCCGAAAAAGGCGGAACCGGTGCTGAAACAGGTGGAATTTTCAATAAGCGATGGGCAGTTTGTTACAATATGTGGAAAATCAGGTTGTGGTAAATCTACGTTGCTGAAGCATTTTAGAACGGCGTTGACGCCCACAGGCGTGGGTCAGGGCGACGTATGTTTTGAGGGTACTTCTATTAATACCATGGATTTAAGGCGTCAAACTGAGTGCATCGGTTTTGTACAGCAATCACCGGACAACCAGATTGTAACAGACAAAGTTTGGCATGAACTTGCTTTTGGTCTTGAAAGTTTGGGATACACCACGAGAGAAATACATAGCAGAGTGGCTGAAATGGCCTCTTTCTTTGGCATCCAAACTTGGTTTCATAAAGAAGTGACAGAACTTTCCGGCGGGCAGAAGCAACTGCTGAATTTGGCATCGGTGATGGTCATGCAACCAAAGGTGTTGGTTCTTGATGAACCCACCAGCCAATTGGATCCCATAGCAGCAGCAGATTTTCTGGCAACAATCAAAAAATTAAATAGAGAGCTGGGCACCACGGTCATCTTAACAGAACATCGTCTGGAAGAGGCTTTGCCCATTTCCGACAGAGTCCTGGTCATGGATGAGGGGTGCATTATTGCAGACGGAACACCGGAAGAAGTAGGAAAGAAGCTGAAAGAACTTTCCCATGATATGTTTACGGCAATGCCAACACCCATGAAAATATATGCGGCGGTTGAAAATGATTTTTCATGTCCCGTTACCGTAAAGGACGGAAGAGAATGGGTGTCCAAGCTTGCAGAAGTGCAAAGTCCAAGGGATATTGCATGGGAAAAGCGCAGGCAGGATCAACCGGAAATGCCTATCATCCAGTTGGAGGAAGTTTGGTTTCGTTATCAGCGAGAAGCACCGGATATTGTGAAAGGATTGTCTGTTACAATCAACAGAGGAGAATTGTTTGCAATTGTAGGCGGAAACGGAACGGGAAAAACCACAAGCCTTTCCATAATCAGCGGCTTACTTATGCCGTACAGAGGAACGGTAAAGGTAAAGGGGAAGCCTATGGAAAAAGGTGGAATTTTGCTCAACAATATGGGCGTGTTGCCTCAAAATCCACAGGCTCTATTTGTAAAAAAAACAGTAGAACTGGATCTTTACGAAATGTTCTCCGGAAGGAAGATGGGCAAAGAAATCCAACGGCAGAGAGTGGACTATGTGACAGAACTTTGTGAATTAGAACCTCTTTTGGGCATGCATCCTTATGATTTATCGGGTGGAGAACAGCAGCGCGCGGCATTGGCAAAAATTTTGCTTTTAAATCCTGAAATACTGCTTCTTGATGAGCCAACGAAGGGACTTGATGGACACTTTAAGGAAAAATTGGCGGAGATTTTTGGAAGACTTCAGATGGCGGGAACCACCATCGTTATGGTGTCTCACGATATTGAATTCTGTGCAAGTTATGCAGACCGTTGTGCCATGTTTTTTGATGGTGGAATTACGAGCATTGATGAACCAAGGGCATTTTTTTGTGGAAAGAGTTTCTATACCACTGCAGCCAATCGCATGGCAAGAAGGGTGTTGCCGAGAGCTGTGCTTGCTGAGGATGTGATCCTGGCTTTCAATGGTAAGGTTCCTAAAAAAAATAGCATAGGGGATGGGCTAAAAAACAAGGAGCATATCCATAAGCTTATGGATTTTGAAAAAAATCAGGGTAGAGATGGTCAATTGGAAAGTTCCCAAGAAAAGAAAACCCCACAGCAGGGAAAAAAAACAATATCTCGTGTGCGAATTTTGGCCTCAGTTGGTTGTTGGATTGGATTTATAGTGACGGCGCTGCTATTTTGGGGGAAATACGTAGATTATAAGAATTATTTGATTCAATTTACCTTGGTTTTGTTCATGGGTGGGGGATTGGCTACTATTTTCCCCGGAAATAATATAGAGGCACCGGATTATTCCGTGCAAGTTGAAAAGGAAAAACGGAAGCTTGATAAGCGGACCGTTGCGGCATTGATTATGGTGTTTATTGCAATACCATTGACTATTTATGTAGGTGTTTTTTATTTAGGAGATCGGAAATATTACTTTATTAGTTTATTGGTGATGGTAGAGGCCATGCTACCCTTTGCACTGCTGTTTGAGGGAAAAAAGCCGCAAGCAAGAGAATTGATGGTTATAGCGGTGCTTTGTGCAATTGCTGTGGCCGGCCGTGCCGCCTTTTTTATGCTTCCCCAGTTTAAACCTGTCATTGCGGTTGTTATCATTGCAGGCGTTTGTTTTGGCGGAGAAACCGGATTTTTGGTAGGTGCAATGACTGCCTTTGTTTCCAACATGATGTTTGGACAGGGGCCTCTGACACCGTGGCAGATGTTTGCCTATGGAATGGTAGGGCTGGTTGCAGGGGTACTTTTCCAGAAAGGATTTCTGAGAAAAAAAAGAACGGCCCTTTGTATATTTGGCGCAATCATGACTTTCTTTGTATGTGGGGTGATTTTAGATACGGGGTCATGTTTGGCTTGGCAGGCCAATCCCACTTTTTCCATTCTACTGACCTATTATATGACAGGTGTTCCTTTTAATATAATCCATGCATTTGCAACGGCTTTTTTCCTTTGGTTTATATCCGAGCCTATGATTGAAAAGTTGGATAGAATTAAAACAAAATACGGATTGCTGTAAATGAACCAACCAATCATAGGCTATG
>JAVVUJ010000168.1:0-3613 GCA_036653195.1 Anaerovorax sp.
GGCCTAAGAAATTCTTTTCACCATTCACCACCTCGTGTACCACGTCCACTGCCATGGTATCATCATCCACCATAGGTTTTTTCAGAGCAAATTGGGTCATAGATGACACTTCGTTATCCATGGCCAGTTTGCGGTAGCAGGCCACTAAGGCATTGTCTACAGCCCCGGCGCCGCCGATAACGTCCATGCCGGAAAGAGCCGGCAGCAGGGAATTGAACATGGATTCATAACCGGTCTGTTCATCGGTGATCTTTGCGGAAACAGATTTTCCCCCACCAGCGGTGGGCAGATCGTAATAGAGTCCCATTTGCGCCGAAGCTGCGGCAGCCAGCCCCATTTCCGGTGCGCCCCATCCTGTCATAGCGGTGGCCATGTCCATAAAGGTCACATGGGGCGACATGATACAGGGGTAACCAGGTTTGATGAGCTGAGCTATGACTATCCCAGCCAGAATTTCGGCGTTGTGCATGGTCACAGAACCGATCATTGTCATGGGGCCGGTAGCTCCCATCATGGGAGCAGGAACTATTCCCAAGGGCAGGCCGGTTTCCAATATATCTAAGAGGGCCTCAGCAGGGCTGTCGGAGTAATCCATTGGGCTGATGGGGGATATTTCCAAATAGGCCAGAGGCTGTTTTTTCAGCTGCTCCTTACCTCCCACAGCAGTGGCGAGAACGTCTCTGACGTAAAAGACCTCATGGGGGGAGTCTATACAGATACGCAGGGGCTTGGTGGTGTTCTTTACCATAGCTGCGGCTTGAATCGTCAAGGCGGCATGCTGGGGGACCTCCTGGGATACGATGCAGGAGACAATATCGGTGAATTCCAGTCCGTCACATACCCGAATGTTAGTTTCCATATCCTCTTGGGTAACGATATGTTTTTCGCAGGTCTCAACATCCTTGATAAAGGGAGTGCCTACGCAGGTGCGGTTGTATGCCCTTCTTTCCCCCCATTTAATTTCATATTTGGGGTTTCTGCCAAAGGTGGAGAATTTGCAGGGAGCGGAGGCAAGGGCTTCAGCTACTTTTTCTATAGGGAAGAAAATGACCTTTTCGCCATTGACATCATCCACCTTTAATCCCACTTCCGCAGCTTTTTGCAGAAAGCGTTCAGAACGGCAACGGATGCCGGTTTTTTCCAAAAGGATCAATGTGGATTGATGTATCTTATCGAGATCTTCTTTATCCAGATATTCAAAAAATTTCATTTTACTTATTTTCCTTTCTTTTACTCTTCTTTTACTCTTTAACCGTTGCCGCTACTGCGGCTTCTTCGGATATACGCTTATTTTCCGCTCTCATCTCGTAGACCTGTTCAAAAATAACAGCGCCGAGGACGATGGCAATACCCAGGAACTGCAAGGCGGAAAGCTTCTGTCCGAAGAATATCAGCCCCCAGATACAGGCAAGTGTCGGATCCAGGGAATAGCATATCTCTACATAAGTGGGAAGCACCTTATTCAAAGCGTGCATATAGAAGTAATATGCGCACACCGTAGTGATGAGGCCGAAGCCAAGGATAGGCAGAAGAACGATGACTCCATTGGCAGCGAATACAGAGCTAATATTGGCAACAAACAGAGCGGGAGATATAGCTATGCTGCTGATTATGACTATGGAGAAAATACCTTCATACATGCAAACAGCATTGGGATCTGTACCTCTTTCCATACAAAGGGTCTCAAAGGTCATCAAGCCTGCCCAGCTTAACATAGCGAGAAGAGCCCAGATGATGCCTATATAATCAACTCCACCGGAACCACTGCCAAATACGTCAACTACCAGCATAACGCCAAAGATAGCAAGACCCACAGCTAAAAGTTTCTGCTTAGTGATGGGGTCTTTCCAAATAAAACGGCAGATAAATACCAGGCAGAAAAGGTTTGCATAGACGATAGTGGAAACTACTCCGATGGAAAGATTAGCATAGGCTTGTACTACTGAATAGTTATAAAGGGCGGAACAGAGACCATCGCAGATCAGGAAAATCCAGGCTTTTTTCGGGACTTTCAAGGTCTTTACGCCGCCGGTGACTATTGCCAAAATGAAGAACATCACCATAAGAAACATGGGACTGATCATGGAAATCGCACCCTCGGCTATACCTAAATTGCCCATAATCGTTGTAAATATGCCGTATGTACTCCAGGAAATGGCTGCTACAAGACCCATAATCAAACCGCTTTTTTTGTCGGTCATTGTCATAGGAAACACCTACCTTACTTTTAAATTATCTATTTGATTTTCGATGCATCGTTTACAATTTAAACTATAGCATATGAATCAAATTTATTGTCAATATCTCTTTTGGCATAAAGAATTCCCTGTATAAATCAATATTAAATTGTGAAGAGCCTGGTACCAACTTCACAGTTTTACTTTAAGTTTTTTCTTACCCTTGCCCTGACCTTGTGATTAGCAAAATATTATGATATAATCCCTACACAGAATAAAAAATTACTGTAGAAATTTTTTTTTAAAGGCAGGTATTTTGCCATGAAAGATAAATATCAAATCAGTGAAGTAGAGAATATCCTCGGGGTTCCTCGCTCTACAATCCGATATTATGTAAAAAAAGGGCTTATCTCTCCTGAAAAGGATAATGAGAACGGATATTACTTCTATTCACTGAAGAATATTAGGGATCTTTGCCACCTCATAGTGGGTAGACATCGGTTAAATCTTAACCTTAAGGATTCCAAACAAAGGACTGTTATGTCCACCTTGGATGATTATCATGCTGTCATTTACCGTCAGGAGCAGGCTTGCTTAAAAGCCATTGCCGAAAGCCGCCGAGTTCTTGACGTTCTGAATATTTATGAGCAAATGTTTTACCGTATTAAACGATGTTTGGGAAAAACCGAAATATCACCCAAAACCACTTTTTATGTTTTTCCGCAATATTATGTATTTAACTCCAAAACTTCTGTTATCGACGTGGGCTTTCCCACTGCAGTTTTTAAGAAAGAAAAACAGGACATACTTTTCGACTGCTATGCTTCCATGGTCTACAAAAGCGACTTCCATCTGATAAATGACGATGATGCGGCAAAGGTTGAGCATACCTTGGAAAATGCCTCTTTTGTGAGGACGATAATAAAGACAGAGTTGAATTTTGATGAACCGAAGTTGTTGACTGCCGCCCTGAATTGGGCCAAGAGGAACAACATTGGCATAAAGCCACCTTTTTATGTCAGCTATTTAACAGAGTTGACGGACATGGGAAAAAAATATTTCTTCTACGAGGTCTTTCTGCCCCTAAAGGATGGTTTTCATCATGAATATCAGAAATAGAGCATTATATAAACAAATAGGAGGCTACCATTTTTAACCCTTATATAAAAAAAAGACCGCATATGCGGCCGGGTTTATAAAAAAATATTCAAGGATTCGGTTGGCATTGTCAAAAAGTGTGTTGTATGATTGAGGATATTAGAGACATTATGGCATGACAATTTTCTTTTAAAGATGCCAATTTGTATGCAGAGGGGTGTATGCTATAATCAGTACAGGCGTATTTAGATAGTTCTAATCAGATGATAACCATAAGGTAACTGGTGCTTATTTGTTACAGAACTTGCGATAATCTCGTTATTGAATACATCTAAAAG
>JAVVUJ010000169.1:0-3524 GCA_036653195.1 Anaerovorax sp.
AATGCCCAACAATAATGCCTGCCAATAAATATCCACCCCTGCTAACCGATACAGTGGGTTTCCTGACTTCAACCCTGGGAACAAAACGCTGGAAATTTCCGTAATATAAATTGCTTCCCAAGGAATAATTGTAATGAAAGCCCCAATGGCTGACCATCCGGATATAAATGCGATTTTTTCGCCAAATGCTTTATAAGCAAAAGCGACACCGCCACCCGCTACAGGTAGCATAGGCGTAAGTTCCGCATAAGCCAGTGCTATGGGAATCATCAG
Source organism: Anaerovorax sp. (assembly GCA_036653195.1). Classification (GTDB taxonomy): domain Bacteria; phylum Bacillota; class Clostridia; order Peptostreptococcales; family Anaerovoracaceae; genus JAVVUJ01. The sequence continues at coordinate 274 of JAVVUJ010000169.1, forward strand.
GATTAACGATAGCAGATATCCAAGTGCTGCCGGCACGGGTCCCCCCGCATTTGCCATCCAGTTGTTAATAGATACCGCCCAACCAACTCCTACGATTGCTCCAAATCCAATTGAAAAAAAGTCAAATGGACTCAAGCCTGTTCGTTTCTTCTTTGTCGCGTTCATAAACACACCTCCTTAAAAAAATTCTTTTTTTAGATTGCAGGTTGATTATAAAAAGCCTAGAGATTATCTTATCATTTTAATGTATAGTCAATGACTTACTAAGAATGCGAGTTTTGTTGTAATATTGAAATCAAAAGCATGATGTTGATTAAACGAAAAACATTGTCGTAAAATTAAAGTGTACTTTTATCACGAAGGGTGTTTTTAAAACAAAGAGGCCAACCGGCAATCAGTCAGCCCCTTTGCAAGAAGTCTATCCTTTGATTACTCTTGGAGTAAGCATTTGGTGTACAGCGCAAATGGTCTTTGGATTCTGATAATAAGATCCTACAAACGCCTTACAATAATTTCTAAGATTTGGAAGATCTACAACTTCATCAACAAATCCTCTCTTTGCACAGAAATCAGGTCTTGATTTGTCATTGTACTGCTTGATCATTTCATTCATTTTTTCCATAGTTGGTTCTAAAGGCTTCCCACTCTCTTGATCTTTCACCAAACGACGTGCATAAGAAGCTGCTGCTGCAGTCTCACCATGCATAACGTAGATTTCCGTAGTAGCCGTTCCCAATGTAAAGGCATTGTTATTATTAGCCTGTGGGCCTCCCAGAACGTAGTGGGCAGCGGCGGTACCTTTTCGTAAAACGATGGTCATCATAGGATTATCTGACTTTTCAATAGAATAAATGAGTGCCATTCCCAAGCCTAACATTTCCTCTTTTTCTGCGACATCGCCTACATCAATACCTGATGTATCCTGTACCCAAATCAGAGGAATCGCATCACGACCGCATAAGGTCACGAACTCATTCATCTTAATTAGCCCTTCACGGTATAGCTTTCCGCCTATTCCCTCATAATCTGCATATTTGGGATAATCAGCACCTAAACCGCCTTGGTTATTTGCAATAAATCCACATAAGTAACCGTCGATTTTTGCCAAACCACAATACATTTCACGTCCATAATCAGGTCTGAATTCCATGTGCTCACTATTGTCAAATAACCTTGCTAGGACTTCACCCATGTCATAGACACGTCTTTGGTTGAAAGGTATTAAGCTATAGAGATCGTCAGCTGAGAATTTAGGCTCAGCAGGTTCTGCAACTCTGAAGAATTTTGGGTCGTAAGCCGGTAAAGTACCCATGTACCGTTTGATGTCATCTAAGACTTCTTCTTCGGTATCACATACGTCTCTTATGAATCCGGTTCCATCGTGGTGAATTTCCACACGACCCGGAGGCGTGGCTTTGAACTTCTTGGTCTGTTCAATCAGAGCTTGCGCAACTTCGTCATCAATATATCCTTTCGGTGCCATACCACTAACGATACCTGCACCGCCCACTGCCATGTTACACTTCTTATGTCCAATCAGTATGGTAGGACTGATTGCATGATATCCACCGCCGGCCGGGTTGGTTCCATAAATGCCTACGATCATTGGAATCCCTAATTTTTGTAGTTCCGCATGTCGGAAAAATGGTGTACCACTACCTCTGCGATTGGGGTAAATTGCTTCTTGTTCCATTAATTTCACACCGCTGCAATTCAGTACCCATACCAAGGGTAAATGAAGTCTTTTTGCAATGTCTGTCACTCTCAGAACATTATCTGCCTGGCCGGACAACCATGCCCCTGCCATAATTTTATTATTGGATGCAATGATAATTGCCCATTTGCCCGCGATCTTACCAAGCCCATCAATAACACCGGTATTGCCTTCAGCATTGTATGCAGGATCATAAATCGTATGTAAAGGACACCAAGTTCCCGGATCTACCAAATACTCAAGACGCTGCCATGCAGTCCATTCGCCTTTTTCATTCATAACTTCCGTAGCTTTACCATTATTTTTTACACGTTCAACTTCTTTTGCAACTAAAGTTTCTTGCTCTTTTATTTGCTCTATATTCTTCTTTAGAGGACGTGTTAGTTCTTTCCCGATACTTGGCATCTCTGTAAAATAAGGATGTAAGGGATATCCATATTCACTCATTTTTCATTCTCCTCTCAATAAACTTCAACTCAAACAATATAACTGATATCAATGCCTTCTTTTTTTATCTATTCGGCTGATAACCAAGTTCAATACCTGCAATAATGCCCAAATGTATATTAGAGGTTCCTTCTAAGGTCTCAAACTGCTTTGCATCACGCAACCATCTGCCACAAGGATATTCTGTTGAATAACCATAAGAACCATAAAGTTTCATTGCCATATTGGCTCCATGAACGGCAGCATTGCAACCGAAAACTTTTGCAATAGAAGTCGCCTGTTGGCTCGGTAAGTTGTTCTCTTTCAACCAAGCTGCTCTGTATACTAAATATTTCGCTGCTTCGTCTTCTAATTTCATTTCAGCAATTTGTTGCTGAATCATCTGGAACTTACCAATTGGTTTTCCAAACTGAAGACGTTCGTTGGCATAAGCCGCTGCGCCTTCCAAGCATGCTGCAGACAATGCTGCTGAACCGGTTGCACAACCCATACGTGTATTGTTCAACATCCACATGCAAATCTGGAATCCTTTATTCAGAGGTCCTAATAAATTTTCTTTCGGAACAATTGCATTTTCAAATACAAGTTCTGATGTAGGTGCTGGCCACATGCCTACCTTCTTCAAAATTGGAATTCTTTCAATGCCCGGTGTATTGTTGAAGTCGATAATGAAACAAGAAAGACCCTTTGCGCCGCCGCCTTCTGCTGTGACTGCAAATACTAAACCTGTGTCACTTGTATGTCCACCTGAAATCCACATTTTGGATCCATTCAGTACCCAATGATCACCCTTATCTACCGCAGTGGTTTTCATGCTACCTACGTCGGATCCTGAATTTGCTTCTGTAATTGCAAAACTTCCCACTGCTTTTCCGCTTACAAGATCAGGAATATATTTTTGTTTCTGTTCTTCCGTACCATACTCTAAGATGGTTCTTGCAGGACCCCAGCAGTTACCGCTGATGCTCAATCTCCAAGAAGTATGTACTTTGGCTATTTCATATAGAGCTGTAACGCCTTCCATCCAACCCATTCCATTGCCACCGTACTCTTCGGGGATGCTCCAACCAAGCAAACCAAGTTCGCCCAT
>JAVVUJ010000170.1:0-3502 GCA_036653195.1 Anaerovorax sp.
GCTTGGTAGTGCCGGAATACAATAAATAATGTTTGCACCATTTTCCACACTATCCATGCAAGCATCTGCTAAAGGACAATTACCCAGTATGAACTTGATACGTTTTGCATCATAGGATCCTTTTATGAGGATTGGTTCATTTGAAATGATAGGGGATGCCCCTATTTTTATATGTACACCCACACTGTCCGTACCTGCACCAAGCTGACCATCTGTAACCTTTATGTTTACATCTCTAAGCATGATCGATCCTTCCCGCAGGAGCGTTATTAAAACACGCTACTGCCTTACTATATTCTGATTCCGTAATCTGCTTTCCAGGCTTCCAACCCTGCATGGTTGCAGTGCCGATAAAAACAGCTTTAGGTGTTCCCACCTTATCTAGTAGTTCTGTCACTTCATAAAGGGTTTCCTCTTTCTTATTTTCTATGGTATCGTTTCCCTTTTTTTCATTACTCATTGTTTCCCCTTTCCATTTCCGGTGCACTAACATCAATTCCAACTTTTAAATAATCGGTATCTTTATAGATCCCACCGGAAAAACTGACTTTAAAAATAACTGCAATATTTGACTTCATAATCTTGTCTTCTTCATCAAACCAATTAGCAGGCATCAACTCCATTGTCACATAATTGCCGTTTATGTAGATTCCTTCATCCAAACCGGTAACAAATTTCTCAAATATGGCTTCGCATGTTTCTGCTTTGTATTCACCTATGGTTACAATAAATGTCACTTTCCTATCAAATATTTTTGTTCTTTTGTGCTTCTTGCCCAATTGATCTCTATAGATTACTTTTTCAACATTTCTGGTAAATTCATCACTTTCCGATATCACTGCTGCTTTATGGGATTCATTATCATTTTCTAAAGTTTTTTGATTTAAATGGACAGGTCTTGTAATTCCTGCTATTTCTAGTTTTTTAATCAAATATTGATTGCATTCTTGATACATTTCTATTCCTCCAAAAGATAATCTTCAATGGTTCCAACCATTTCCTCAATGTCTTCTCCATTGATTCCCAAATATGGTCTTGCAGGGATATTTACAATTACTTTCTTCTTCACAACCCACTTGCCGCCTATCCGAAACCGCAAGCTCTTCTTATTTTTTGCTTGGATTACTCTACCTTGATCGCCAAATTGGTGAGTGGCTGCATATTTAAGATTTGTGCCAAGAGCAAAACCTGTATTGGATACCTTTGATCTAATAGACTTTCTTAGCCCACCTGTATCAGTTAGTGTACGGCCTCCTATCTCTTTCACTCTGGTAGATTCTGGCCACTTCTTCTCATTTGGATCAACCTGTTGTTTAAAGCGATCCATCGTAGATGTCCTGGCAACCTCTGCTAAAGCATTACTTACACTTTTAAAATCAACCTTTTCCAGTTTATCTATTTGTGCCTTTAGCTTGGAAATATCCCCTTCAAGTCTTACGCTGCTCATCACATGCCCTGCATTTTTTTCCTCGAAAATATTGCCTCATTATTTGTAAAGTAAAAGGTGCTATTGCTTTTACCATTGCCAGATGGCACTTTAGTCTCAAGACCAATATCAACCTTGCCTTCTGCTGCCATGGTTAAATATTTTATGGCGGCATTGTACCGTGTGAGGTAATTGCTTTCTCGCTCTCCCGCATCAATTCCACTACGACTCATAATGTTGTATACCGCAATGTCCTTGGCTAACTTTTCAATCATAGGCGGTACCGCAAATAGAGGGATTGGATACCTTTTATTCAGGTACCCTTCTATCTCGGCTGTTGCATCGCTTACTGCACCAACTAATATGGGCGTAAGTAATCGTTCTTTTTCTAATTCATCTAAAAGCCTATTTTCACCGATAATGGAGTTGATCACATCATCCTTTAACATGCTCTTTACATCTTCTGTTTTGCAATATGCCATGATACCCTCCTTTCTGTGATTAATTTGTAGTCCCAGTGCTTCCATAAGCCATCTGCCAAAAACTATATCCGGCGTTTCCTCTTGCATCTGTTCCATAGAGATACTCTTTACGCATAAATACGTTGTCATCTGTTTCACTATCTTTAGACACAAACTGTGGTTTTTGACGTTCCTGAAATATGATGGGTTTAATTGCTTTCGTGGTACAAAGTAGATGCCATGCGGTGTCCTCTCCTGCAAGTTCCGGTACTACTAAAAGTTCTGCCATCCCTTTACAGGTATTCGTTGTGCCATTAATTTGGTCAGCATACAGTATTTCTCTGCCCATTGCCTCTAATGCAGGTGGTACTACTAAGATGTTTGGCAAAATGTTTAGGCTGTTTCCTTCTTCATCTTTAAGTGACATCATCTTTGATCTGCCTACTAAGAAACTGTCCTTTGATAGAACCTTCGTAGCTTTATTGGTATATCCCAACTTTCCAATCTTATGAGATTCAGAATAAAAAGGATTTCCGTCATAGCACTTTTCTTTGAATCCCTTTTTTAACAGTGGAAATACCAACGTATCCGGCCACAGTGCTGCGGACTGCCCCATGTCCTGCATCATAGGATTGTATAATCCTATTTGATCATCCATAATCGCGTTTTTGGGTACGGATACCGTTGACTCAAAATCTTTGTTTTTTAGAGTATAATCGCTAGCCGCCAGATTTTTAACCTGTCTGCTTCCAATCCATTCTCTTAGGCGCGGAAAACTTCCAAGCCATGCATAAGTACTTTCTCCTGTTGTAGACGGCACCACAGTTGCTACCTTATCCCACATGGGCACCGTGGTATCTAAGGCTTTGTTAAAAATTGTTTTAAAACTTGTATATAAGCCCCTAATTGTCCCGCTATTGATAATCATATTCTTTCCTCCATTTTTCTTAGTTCTACTCCATTAAATTCCCAACTCAACGGCCACCGTTCCATCATCATAAACAGCGATTACCTTACCTGCCGGCGAAGTGCCCGTACTTTCCGCTGTCACCGTACAGTCATCTTTTATGTAACAAGGAGCCAGTAGATGTGCGCTTGTCACCTTATTTGCGGCAACAGAATCGTTTTCCCAAATAAATACACTCCTTTTTATATTGACAAAGGTTTCTCCGTCTGCACCTGTGCGATTGTCTGCCGCAGTTTCCGCCCTACCTGCAACCTTTAGATTTATTGCAGCGGAAGCTGGCACCGCATATCCGGTAGCATTAATAGCTACCATGGCTCCTTCAAATATATTTTTTCCGGCAGCTACCGGCAACACCATAATTCTGCCGTCATCTGCAAGTTCTACCGTAGATCTATTACTTGTTAAACTCATTACTCTCCATCCTTTCCGTACTTCTCTAGATCTTCTTTCGATACACCAAGAGCCTTACACACGGTTAGCGTTGCATCATCAAATTCTTTACCTGTATTTTTTTTATCATCTACCTGTAACTCACTCATAGGCACGACTTGTGGTGCTTTATCGGTAAATGATTTAAATCCAACCGGATCTTTCAGCGCATATTCTGCTGCCCACTCCTTTTGCGTCGGTGTAATCTTTCCCGTGGAT
>JAVVUJ010000171.1:0-3496 GCA_036653195.1 Anaerovorax sp.
CTTGTTTTACCCCCTCAGTAATCAATTTGCGTATACCTTATTATGGTCAAAACTTCCCTTTTTTATCCCAGTTTTTTTATCTCTTTTCTTAGCCTGCCAATGATTTTTTTTTCCAATCTTGAAATATAGGATTGAGAAATACCCATTTCATCCGCCACTTCTTTTTGCGTCATTTCTTCCCCACTGATGAGACCGAAACGCATCTCCATGAGCTGTTTTTCTCGAATGGTCAGTTTCTTCAATGCATAGCCCAACAGATCTTTATTGACTTCCTCCTCTATGCCCGTAGAAACCACGTCATCCTCCGTACCCAGTATATCGGAAAGGAGCAATTCATTGCCATCCCAGTCTACATTTAAGGGTTCATCAAAAGAAATTTCTCCCCTTCTCTTATTATTTCTACGCAAATACATTAAAATCTCATTTTCAATGCACCGTGATGCATAGGTTGCCAGTTTAATGTTTTTTTCCAAATCATAGGTATTGACTGCTTTGATCAATCCAATGGTTCCTATGGATATTAAATCTTCCACATTAATTCCTGCATTCTCAAATTTCTTTGCGATGTACACCACAAGCCGCAAATTCCGCTCAATGAGTACGGTTCTGGCCCCATCATCTTTCTTCATCAATCTTTCCAAGAAAACACGTTCTTCATCCGGTGGTAAGGGCGGAGGCAAGACGTCACTTCCACCTATGTAATAGACTCCTTTTTCCTTTTTTATCCCCAACCATTGTAGGATTTTCAAAATTCTATTCAGTATCATGCTCATTGACCCCCCTGTCTAAAACATCTCTATGTAGTAATATAGAATAGTTATTGCCATGGGTTTCTCTAAAAAACTCACAGTTATTGATTGCCAAATATATGTTGTGCAGCGTCCTCTCGCCGGTCTCATCTCCAAGGATGATTTTGTCCGGTTTTATGCCCACAAGCATCCCCTTCTTCTCTCCCACCGATTCAAAGGGAATGGCTCTCATTCTTTGGGCCATTTTGTCTTCTATGTTGAAGTCTCTTCCCATATCCATACCTTTCCCGGCGGTTTCTGTGGAAGTTTTATTTAACAACTGATCACCGACGCTCTTTGATACAATAAATACGGGATATCCTGAAATGGGTTCTGTTAAATAGTTGCCCGTATCTACCATTCCCTTTGCAAGAATATGGTTTTCACCTATTTGAATTTCCACTCTGTAATTTTTTTGTGCCGTTCCCAGAATTCTTTCTTTAATATTCTTCACAATCAGGTCTAACATCCAATATGCAACGATACATCCCACCATAATATTCACATAGGTAATGCCTTCTAAATATATAAAGCTGTTGTTTGTCATGCCCGGTGTTCCTAAAAAATACATGAAACCAATTGTAATACCTCCTAGAGCAAAACTGATGATATAAAAAAAAAGCAATAATTTACCAAAGGCTTGTTTTGTTTTTGGAAAATATACCACCAAAATTACTACAGCGGAAAAAATCAATTTCATTGCTATTGATAAATAGGCCGCCATCTGTTCAATGCCGATGGTAAATGAAAACAACCCACACAGGGCACCGCCCAAAGCTATATTTCTTTTTTTTATGTGAAAACTACAAGCTCTTCCTGTCATGATCAAAATCAGAATGCCCGTCATAAAGTTTTCGGCAAAAAGATACTCCGCATAAATTACCACATGAAAAAACCCCCTCTCCTTGCTAATCCATTAAGATTATAGCGCCAGAGGGGGGTCGTATTTTGTCATTATTAACTGTCGAATCTTATTTATTTGTTCAATGCCTTTTTTGCCGTCTCAACTAGTTCTGTAAATGCAGGTGCATCATAAATAGCCATTTCGGAAAGCATCTTTCTATTGATTTCAATGCCTGCAACAGAAAGACCATTCATCAATCTGCTATATGAAATGCCATTCATTCTTGCCGCAGCGTTAATTCTGGCGATCCAAAGTCTTCTGTATTCTCTCTTCTTATTCTTTCTTCCTGTATAAGCAGAACGAAGTGCTCTCATTACTGCAGGGTTTGCCGCTCTAAAAATCTTACTCTTTGCGCCGTAAAATCCCTTTGCCTGCTTTAATACTTTTTTATGCTTTTTTCTAGCATTTAATCCTTTTTTAACTCTTGCCATTTTTATCTTACCTCCTATATCCTATTTGCTCAATACTGATTTAATTCTTTTTAGATCTGCACTAGACAGCAAAGTTGCTTTTCTCAAGCCTCTTTTTCTCTTTGTGCTCTTTTTAGTAAGAATATGGCTCTTATATGCCTTGTTTCTCTTCACTTTACCGGTACCTGTTAATCTAAACCTTTTCATTGCCCCTCTATGAGACTTCATCTTATTTGCCTTATTTCCCATGTGTTTTTCCTCCCACGTTATTTTTCAATCTTTGGTGCTAAAATCATAATCAAACTTCTACCTTCAAATTCAGGTTTCTTCTCTACTACACCGACTTCGTCTGTAATTTCTGCAAATCGTACCATTACAGCTTGACCTTTGCTTGTGTAATCTCTCTCTCTGCCTTTAAATCTCAAACTAACTTTTACTTTGTCGCCTTCCTTTAGGAATTTTGCAGCGTTGTTTGCCTTAACCGTAAGGTCATGCTCTTCTATAAAAGTGGATAATCTAATCTCTTTTACCTGTGTGGTTTTTTGTTTTTTTCTTGCTTCCTTTTCTTTCTTTTGAAGTTCATATCTGTACTTTCCGTAATCAAGAATTTTACAGACGGGTGGCTTTGCTGTCGGCGCAATATTTACTAAATCCAGCTTTTTTTCATTGGCTAAATTCATGGCTTCTTCAAGATTCATTACACCCAACTGCGCACCATCGCTGTCGATTACTCTTAATTCTTTGTCACGAATTTCTTCGTTGATTTGATTTTCCTTGCTAATGTCCCTGTACCTCCTATTTTTTTTAGTACTTTGGTTAAAAGATAAAGAAAGAAGGTGTAAATGACAAACCCATTGGTTTCTATTTACAAATATTGACCCTAAAATTCAACATTTAAGACACCTTCTTTGAAATATATGAAACTACCATTTTAAACAATCTAGTAATAGTTCCTATATTATAAAAAAGCGGATAATCATATCCGCTTCACATAAAACAACACTCTACTGTTGTGTCTTATTAACCCAAGTAGCCTGCGCCCTAAGGTGAGAAACGGATCGTCTCTTCTTTGTTACTTTGCAATGATACCATGATTTTCACCCCATGTCAATTCATTACTGAAATTTTTGCAAAGCAATCTCAATATCCTCCACTTTTTCAAGTTGTATCTCCACACCTAAGATATAGGACAATGCATAACGCCATTGCCCTAAGGAATAATTTTCAATACCAATTTTTTCAATTGTTTTTCGCAAATTGTCGCCATGAATCGCATGTAAATCAGATAGAACAGGGGTTTGTAAAAGCATTGCTATTTCTTCTAATAATTTATCATCAACCATTTGTGTATACTCCCTATAAAATTTTATCTCAAAGTACACTTTAATAGAATG
>JAVVUJ010000172.1:0-3472 GCA_036653195.1 Anaerovorax sp.
TAAAAATAAATGTTGGATATAGATTTCAGTGTTTTGCTTTCCTTTGAGACAGCTTAATCATCTTACCAAATGATTTCTATTTTGTCAATACCTTATTTGAATTTTTTTCAGATTTATATAAACCAAATGCCAGATACAAACAAATACCTATGCTATTGTAAATCCCAAAGAACAGATACACACCGGATGCGCTATAACTATCCAATAGGATCCCACCAAAAAACTGACATAAAATCGTACTGCAATTTGAAGTGATGGCTTGGTATAAGGTCATTGCCATTCCAATAGCAGCAGGCTGTACGATCTTTGCTATGTACTTTACCAGTTCCACCAAAACGATACCATTCACCATACCTTGTAAAAAGAAGGTTCCTATTAACATCCAGTAATCCGGCTGCGTACTGTACCAAAAATACCGACAAGCAGAAATGCCCATGGCAATCACAATCATTTTTTCCAAGGTAAATTTTTCAGAAATTCTTTCCGTCCATGCCATAAAAGGCACTTCGCTTCCTACCATTAGTAACAACGCAACACCCATTCCCGCAAGGCTGCCCCCTGCCTGTGTATATAAAAACCCAAAATACGTGTTGTGCGCCACATTGGTTCCGCCAATAAAAAAGGCACTCATCAATAGCATCATCAATTTTTTATTTTTTAACAGAAGAAAATAGTTGATGTCCGAACCCCCTTCTTTCCATTTCTCCTTTTCTTCTTTCCCTGCCTTCTTTTCTGGTTTCTGATTTTTTTCTTCCTTATATACGCCATCAATCTCTTTGTTTGATTTCATGATACAGACTATAATGATGGAGGTTATCATAAAGATCACACTATATAATGGGAAGATTATCTTAAGCCCAACCAGTTGTGCCAATTGTCCTGCAATCAACACACCTGCCGCAAACCCTACAGCGCCCCATTTCCGAATGGCACCAAATCCATGATCCGATTCCAAAATCATAGCATCAGCCAATGGCATCACAGGCATTTGAAAAAAACTGAGTATGCCATAAAGCAATACAAATAAAAAGCAGGCTTTAATAGGGATTAAACACAAGGATACTGCCGCCGCCATGATACAGAGGATAAACACAGTTCTTGTTCCTCCGGTTTTCCCATCACGATGATAGATACTTCCCCAGATAGGTGAAGCAAAAATACCGACAGCAGTGGCCACCGAAGTCACAATGCCCACCTGTGTTCCCGTAAACCCGATAGAATTCAAGTATTGACCTAATAAAGGATTGACCATACCAATGGCACCATAAAATCCCAAATAAATACCCACATATTGATAATAACCATTTTTCATGGTATTTTTCATTTTAATCATCCATTCTCAACTTTTCAAAATAGACCACCCACGAAACTGACGTATAAAATTCTAGCACAAATGTGTATAAGTATCAACTGCCATGCCCATAATACCTGTAACAGCAAATTTTAGGAGGTGTGTCTTTTGACTATTGTATTTATCAGGACTTTTATCGTTTATATGGTCGTGCTCATGTCCATTCGCATTATGGGGAAGTCCGAATTGTCCAAGATGGATCCCTTTCAAATGGTGGTTATCTTTATGATTGCAGATTTAGCGGCAATTCCTATTGAGTCTACAGATGTTTCCCTCATCAATGGCATTTCTGCCATCTTTGCTTTACTGTTTTTGCAAGTGGCTATTTCTTTTCTCTGTTTGAAAAGCGAAAAGATGAGAACCCTATTCAGTGGAAAACCCAGTATATTAATTGGGGGCGGTGAAGTGAATAAAAAAGAAATGCAGCGTCTGCGCATCACCATAGACGATTTGTCTGAACAGCTTCGTTTGAAAGGATATCCTTCTATCTCTGATGTGGATTATGCCATACTGGAATCCAACGGCGATTTAAGCGTGATCGTAAAGCCTGATCAACGCCCTTTAACGCCGGCTGATTTGAACATTTCCAAGGAAGCTGAAATTGTCCCTGTGGTTCTGATTGCTGACGGTATCCTCTATGAAAGCAACTTACACTATATCGGTAAAGACGAAAATTATTTAAAAAGTCAACTTTTAAAGGTAAACATTACCCAGTACTCCCAAGTATTTCTTTGTATCTGTGACGGCGCACAAAAATTCCACGTCTATGAAAATACAAAAGCAAAAGCAAAAGAAAGTTTCTTTCAAAATACAGAAACGGGAGGTCCTTGCCTATGAGATCACTGGTGGCTTCTTCCCTATGTGTCTTGCTTATATTTGCAGCTTGGATCACCTTTTCAAACTTTGCGGATCAAACGCTTCACCAATTGATGACACTCACTGATGATCAATTGCTGACGACTGTAGTTGCCGAAGATTGGACAGAAGCAAAAACGAATATGGATCACTTCACTGAAAAATGGCATGACTATAAAGTCATTTATTCTTTTTTTCTAAACACAGAGGATATTAATAATACGGATTACGCCATTGCCCGATCCACCCAGTATATAAAGGCCCAAGATGTCTCAAATGCGGCCGGAGAATTGGCTTGTATAAAGGAACAATTAAAATTTCTCCACTTAAAAGAAACGCTTTCACTTGAAAATATATTTTAATTATAGTAGAATAAAAAGCAGTAGAGTAAATATTATGCGTAAAGTGTCATAAGATGGGATGTTGCTTATGAACGAAAAACAATTGTTTGCGGTATGATATTGCGTCCACTACTGCATTAATAGAAAATCAGATTAGGGCTTTTATCGTTCTTTTCTCTTTTAATGTAGTTTTTGTTACAGCATTGAAGAGAGAGGAGTTTTTTTATGTCTTCAAAATTAAAAACAACCAAAATAACCGTAATTGCCTTCTTAATGGCTTTAGAAATCATCTTAACCCGGTTTCTATCCCTGTTTATGCCATTTCTACGGCTAGGTCTTGGTTTCTTACCCGTTGCCATCACGGGCATTCTATACGGTCCTTTGTGGGCTGGGGCATCTTATGCCATAGGAGATATTCTGGGCATGCTAATTTATCCAACAGGTCCTTATTTTCCCGGATTTACCTTAACTACATTTTTGACAGGTGTAACCTATGGGTTAATCCTACATAAAAAGCAAATTACTTGGAAGCGCGTGATTTTTGCAGCATCCATCGTCTGCATCGTTCTCAATTTGGGGCTCGATTCCCTTTGGTTGCATATCATCTTGGATAAAGGTGTTTTGGCATTGTTGCCCGCCAGACTTTTCAAATGTATTGTCATGCTCCCAGTCCAAAGTATTGTTCTTTACACCCTTTGGAATAAGTTCTTAATCAAATTAGACCTTCCCAAATAAAATAGGAATTAAAAGATAGGAAAAAACGAAATGGTAGAGTGATACATCCGTCACTCTACCATTTCGTACATAGTGGCCGCAATTTCCTTGGTGCTGTGCTCTGCAAGCACTAAAACACGTGCTTTTATTTCTGCGTTACCAAATTGAATCAAAATAAGATCGCCTACTTTTACTTCACTCCCGGCTTTCG
>JAVVUJ010000173.1:0-3472 GCA_036653195.1 Anaerovorax sp.
ATTGGTAAAAAGTTCCAGTTCAAGGGCAAGCTCCTGGGCTTCCGGCTCTGGCTGATCCATGAGCTTCTCTCGCAGCACACATAACGTTGGCAACTCCTCGCCACGTTGATAATCATCATAGACCAGTGCCACGCAGCGATCTATGATGGATTTTTCTTTCGCCCCCAATCCATTTTTGTCCAACTGCTCAAAGAGAGATAAAATGAACTCGGATTTATCTACAATGGGATTTCCGCCGTCACCATACCCCTCCACCATATCCATGGCATTGATATGATCATCACTGCCAGCCGCAATCTTGATGGATTCACCGCCTAGTGCGTTAACCAGAGATACGTACTCGCGCTCGGGATCGCATACCAGGATATCATCATCGGTTGCGAGGGCAAGAAACACAATGAGCTCCTTGGCACTAAAGGATTTTCCACTGCCAGGAACGCCTAGGAGAAAGGCGGATTGGTTAAGGAGGTTTGCCTTATTGCACATGATCAGATTATGAGAAATGGCATTTTCACCATAGTAAATTCCGCCGGTATCCATAATCTCCTGTACTCTAAAAGGCATGAGCACCGCCAGACTTTCAGTTGTCAGGGTACGCAGGGCGTTGATCTTTCTGTGACCAATGGGTAACGCTGTGTTTAAGCCATCAGCCTGTTGGTATCGTAAAATAGCAAACTGGCAAAGATGTTTCCTGGCGGTCGTCAGTAGAGCTTCGGTATCTGCATCAAGCTGTTCTTTTGTCTCAGCTGTATGGACAAGGGTAAGCAGCCCAAACATCATCCGTTGATCCCGTGTGGTTAAGTCTTCTAAAAATTCTTGTGATTCCTTACGTTGAAGGGTCATATCATAAGGGATAACAGCACTAAAATTATTGTTCTGATTCTGCCTGCGCTGCCAATTCGTTATATTCGTCTCTACCCCGAGTAGCCTATTTTCTACTTCCCGCACCGCTTCATCGGTGGGGACAGGGATAACGTCTATGGAAAGCATCAAATGACGGTTCATTTGTGTTAATTCCGATACCATGCTATCTCTTATATAGGATGCATACTCTCTGAGAAAGAGCACCCGACCAAAGCGGTTTCCTATTTTAAAAGCATCACTTTCATATTCAAAGGTATCTGGACATATAAAATCCTTAAAATCATGTCCTTTTTTCATGGTTTGGTGTAGATCAAAGTCAAAGCCTGTTTCTTCACCGGTTCGGTAAAAATCATGTAAAATACGCAAGCGTTCCTCTGCATCAAGAGCTGTACACTTTGATCCCAAACGGGCAAAATGAGCAGTCAATTCGGTGCCGATACGGCTAAAGTACGTTTTGGCATCGTCATAATTTTTTCGATTAACGGATACGGTGACATATTTCGCCTGGATCATGCTGTTTGTGCCAGTAGCTTTATCAAACAACATTTGGTTATACTCTTTGCGGTAATCATCCAGGCCATCTTCTTTCATGGGAATGAGGATACTGTTTTCAAAGTCGGCTCTATTCATGTGGCAATTGTTTATGGTGAGCTTTGTCGTTGCACCGCTGTCAAAGGCGTTTAATAGCTCCGAGTATTCTAAAAACATCGCTTCTTTATCCTCTCTGCCAGCCACCGCATAATTGATATCAGTGAAGTTAAAGGTCTTGGAATATTTGTTTTTTCCAATTTTAAAAACCCCATCCCCATAAATCATCTGAATAGGAATGGCCTGCTGCACGCTTTTAGGTACTCTGAATGTCTCTTTTTCCTGATGGTTTAAATTTTTTAAAGTTTTAATCATTTGCTACTCCTTTTTCGCTCCTTCTTCTTTTTAACGGGTGTGGTCAAAATCTTATAATACAGGTTGTCTGCATCAAAAATGACCACTTTTGGCATGAGAAACCAATTTTTAAACCACGCCCACAAAAATTGCTCGGCTGTCATGCCATGGTATTTAATAAAGCCCAAAGCACCAAAGGGTGCCACGGCTAAAATGCAGCCCCAGGACAGTATTTCAATGCCAAAATAGGGCCGTAGCACAAAATACAGGCCAATGGCAATCCCGCAGGCTAAAACCGAAAAGATAAACTGTCGCATAGATAATCCAAAAAACAAGCTCTCTGTGTATTCCCGGATCTCCCGGTTAATTTTTACTTCCATAATATCTCCTTCCATTTTGCAGGCTTGTTTTTCACACATAGCCTGCTATACTAAAGCTATAAAATACATAGGGGGTGCCTCCATGGTCATGATTTCTTTTTTATCCGTGATGTTAACAATGACACTTATCATTCTATCGTTTGTATTAAAACTAGCCGGAAAACTCCGTTTACTCCTGCCTGTTGTCTATTTCCTACTGATCAGCACCTTTCTCAATTCGTGGGCTGCTGCTCATGAAACACTGGCCTTCGTTATTCTCTTTATTCTTTTGGGTCTTTCTTTGATCTCTTGGATACGCTCTTTTAAGGACTACTTTGAGGAACTGCGTTATTATAAGGCCATGAAAGACGACATCGCCTGGCAGGCCCGCACAGCAAGAGAACGGGGTGTTTCTACCAAAGATTGTTATATTGATTCTGAAGGTACCCTGCGTTATAACGAAAATAATAAACCTGTGTTCTAGGGCGTTTAATACGTCCTTTTTTATTGCCTACAAGCCCATCATCTCTTTAACGCAGTGATCAGCCAGTTTAATGGTTCCCACCAACACAAGCATATTGAAGATTAACTCGCCAATGTACGCCCAGACCATAGTGACTGCGGACACGTTCGGATTCACTTGGGGTGGTGATGCTGCAAAAAGGGAAAAGATGACACAGGCTAAAACAATAATCGCCCCCTCCAGGCAGACTCCGGCATAACTTTTTAGAAAGCTTTTACCAATGTTTTGGCTTGGCTCTCCCGCAAAAGCAGATAAGGGCACTGGGGCTATGGCGGTATAGAGAAACAACTTAAAAAACCGACCATAAACGGACATAATCATGATAAAACTGAGTACGGTGATGAATAGCCCACCGATAAGGGTAACTGCCCACAAAGGGATACTTTCTAAAAAGCCACAGTTTTCCACCGCTTCCACGATCTCATAAGGCAGTACCGTTTCTGCCGCACCACCCAAACCTGCTGTTGTCATAATTTTTGACACAATCCCCTGTACAATGCTAAACAAAGCAATCATGAGTTCTAACCCGTAAGTGATGATTCCTTTTGCAATGGCAAAGCGGACAAAAAGCTTCAACGCATGTTCTGGTTTCTTGATTTCCACCAGTGATCCGCAGGTTTTGACAACACCCACCAAAAAGAAAAGCACGAGCAGTGCATAACCAATGGCCTGCAACGTGCCATTGATCGTGACAATTACCTCCCAGATGCCACCGCCTTTAAAGGTTTGTGGTGACACAGTGAGCAGTTGCCAGATTTCTGAAAGCTTTCCATTCCACGTATCCAGAGCATTTTGAAGATTTTGAGCAATCCAATTATCACTTTCCATTAACTCCTCCTTTTAA
>JAVVUJ010000174.1:0-3471 GCA_036653195.1 Anaerovorax sp.
GACGGCAGAATAACCGATAGACCCTTCTCCCGCTACCGCCCAATTTTCCCAATTACCAAGAGAAGCCAACCCGCCCACCGTAGGCAATATATAGGTTGCTGCAATCAAAGGCATGGCAATCACCAGCCCCCTTGGAATCACTTGGGGATTCTCCACTTCCCCGGCCATATTCGAAATACATTCATATCCACAATACATCCAAATACAAATAGAAATACAGCCGCCCACGCTTTCCACCAGTCCCTGTCCCTCTGGAATAAAGGGCATAATGGGATTGTAGTGCCAGTTTGCAAAGCCTACCACAGCCAATGCCGTAAACGCAACCAACACGATGATAGAGAGTATGGTGCTGACCCTTCCCACTTCTTTAATGCCCAATAAATTGATCACCGTAAAAATTAAAATCATAGAAAATTTCACCCCATAGGATTGTAGTTCTGTCATTTCCACAAAACGCTCCAAATAACCCACGACCAACACCACATAGACACCATTGGTAATGTAGGTGGATACCGTCCCCCACCATCCGGCTTGGAAACCCCAAAACTCGCCTAAAGCTTCACGTACCCATACATAGGCACCCCCCTCAGAGGGTAAAACGGCGCCCAGTTCAGCCACCATGTTGCTGATGGGAAGCGCCCATACGATGGGGAAGATGAGCAGCATTAAAATGGTCAGTCCCGGACCACTGGCCGGTATCATTTCTTCAATACCAAAAGCCCCTGCCGCCACTAAGCAATAGATCATAAATACGATTCCCGACACTTTCATATCATACTTTTTTAATCCGGCAACGCCATGTGTTTGGTTTAAATCTGTCATTTTCTCTTCCTCTCTGTTCTTGATTCCCATAAAAAAAGAGAATGGTATCGGTGCTTAAAAAAGCATCGTATCATTCTCTGTCCTTTTGCCAGTTGGTTGTAGCCACGTAGGCGCCACGCAAGGTGGTCTCTCCAAAGTTTCTATCAATTAATTTGTTGATTTTACCATGTTTCCAAAGGGTTGTCAATCCCTTTATCCGTCTTGAAAATTTTCATAGGACTCATTTATCCGCCTTAGAAATTTTCACTATGTGCCGCAACTCAACCGGTTTCTCTTATTTCTTTTCTGCCAAAATCAACGTTCTCTTCTTCCTCTTCTTTTTTCAAATGAAGAATATATTCCTGCTGTCTTTTTTCCTCTTCACGCATTTCTTCAAAGTTTTGGCTCAGTCTATCGCAAAGGCTGCAAAAGAGCTGTTTTTCTTCCTTTGAGAGACAATCGCTGAAATCTTTCGTTATTTTCTCTCGCTCTTTTTGGCGAAATGCCAAGGTTCTTTCCCCTTCTTCTGTCAGATATAGCTTCACCACTCTGGCATCTCGCCGATCTCTTACACGGGCAATGTTACCATCAGCCTCCAACTTATCTAATTTTTGTGTCAGGGATGATGGCCTGATATCCAACAGCTTGGCCAGTTCATTGGCTCGAATCCCTTGATTCTGTGCAATCAACCGCAAAGTCTTTCCTTGGCCTCTTCCATGGGCATCCCCATTGGAATTTGTGGAATAACGCTTGATATTCCTGCCTAACCGTTGTATGGCATCTAACACTTCACTCTTTTTACCCATAGTCACCTATTTTCGTCATTATCACATCATCAGATATGGCACACGTTCTAGTGTCCCGGTGCGCGAACCCTTTGCTTTTTTTGAAATCATTTGTATACCGTGTATTTCAGCCATATGTAAGTAAATCATTACATTAAGACCCACCGATACCATCATTTTAGTACACAAGACCTGCCTTGTAAAGCGCATTTTTTCATTTCTATTGGCTACTGCACCTCTGTTTACAAAGATAAGTCCCCTTCTATTGCTTACTGTAACATGGCTTCAATAACCATGGTAATCATTTTCGCCGTTTCTCCTCTTGTAGCATTGCCTGTGGGATTAAAGTTGTTTCCTCCTGTCCCGTTGATTATGCCTGCCTGTTGCATGGTATAGACTGCATCTTTTGCATAGGGTGCAATTTTGCTGTCATCGGCAAAAGTTACCTTGTTTGCCTTTGCATAGAGAGAAATTTTCATCTCTTTTGCAAATCGATCCATAATGACTGCCATATCCTGTCTTGAAATAGGGTTTTCAGTTCCAAATTTTCCATTTCCCGTTCCTGTTATGATTTTCTTGGAAGCTGCCCAGTTAATATAATCCGTATACCACTGTCCTTCTTTTACATCGTCAAATCCCGCTGATCCACCTGTCACACCGTTTAATTCATCAAATCCGTTGACAAGCATCTTGACAAATTGACTTCTGGTGACCGATTGGTTGGCCCCGAATTGCGTCTTGTTTATGCCGTTGACAATGTCTCTGGCCGCCAAAAATTCAATATTGGATTTTGCCCAATGATTGGTGACATCTGTAAAGGTCACTGTCTTTTTTTCAGCCTGAAAAGTACTGAATCCCTTTGTGATTCCATAGGCTGTTTTTCCCTCAATCTTGGCATTTTTCATAATCGTTCCATTGTGGGACAGCACATTATTGGTGGTATCCGTCATAGGAAAGGCCAGTTTCACCCTGCCCGTTAGGGATGTGATGTTTCCCTTGCTGTCTGAAAGGGTTACTGTAAACCTATCTTTTTCCCCTTCAACCTTTGCAATGGAAAGTTTCAAGTCTCCATTCCCCTGCTTCAATACTGCTACAGGAATTTCTACCAAACCAAAGGGGGTATCATAAACGACAACCTCCACTTTTTCCGCCAGTTTTTTCACTTGATCCCCTGTCAGATTCAGTTCCATCACACTGGCTTTGCCTGCTTTGTCCAACTGCTTCTGGGTCACCTGAAAGATAACCGAATTTTTCTGTCCTGCCTTACTGTTTTTAATGGCTTTCTCAATATCCCCATCAGTAGGCGCTACTTTTGCCGTGTTGCCACTGATCACCGGCACTAGGTCAATGTTCAGGCTGTTGTCAACAGGTTGTTCCACAACACCACCTCCGCCTGCCATTCCACCACCTGCACCGGCATCTCCTGCGCCTGCCGCCGCTGTCTTATAGTAAACCGTCACATCCTTGGCAAGGGGCACGCTGCTATTCCCGGACAACGCTTTATCGATCACCAACTTGTATTCCGTACCGGGCTTCAAACCTTGATCGGGCTTCACGTAAATGACCTTCTTTTCTTCTACCTGTCCCACAGCACCGTCTTTTTCTCTGGTATAGGAAACATACTCTTCCCCTCCACTATTTAGAAGACTCACGGTGCTGGGCACCACTTTTCCATTTTCATAGAGGGTGAAACAATCTGCATTTTTTTCATTGGCGCCAATGTCTGCCAATTCATCTCCTACCGACCCATTATGAAAATAATTTGCATTTTTATTAAACACAATGCCAAGCTTGTTAACGTTAGATGAGATTTCCGTTGGTGTCTTCCCTTCTAAATACCCCGGAGCCGTAAATCCTAGCATCATAAAAGAATCCCCGCTATCTT
>JAVVUJ010000175.1:0-1922 GCA_036653195.1 Anaerovorax sp.
TATTCCCTTCTATTGTAATAGGATTGGTTTGATTATGCAACGGCTTTGTGGTTAGACTCAGGGTTATTTTATCTATGAGTCAACGCCATTGCTTAATTACCAATACCATACTATACTTGGGAATATTTTACAATCGTTTTTTCGCGTATTCTGTATATTTTTTAATAAACGTCCAATAATTTACATATTCCGACCGTAATAAAGCACCTTACATGTTCATTCAGAGCCCGTCTCAGAAATTTCTTAACCCAGTAGGAAGCAATGGACTGGTTAATTCCGGCCTTACTTCCTCATATTCCAACCGTAATAACGCACCTTACATGTTCATTCAGAGCCCGTCCCAGAGATGTCTTAACCCATTAGGAAGCAATAGACTGGTTAATTCCGGGCCTTAACACTACACTTCCTCAAAATAAGTGTCCGGGTTTTCCGGATCAAAACACTCATTGCACCACATAAAGGTGACCAAGTCGGACGCTCCCACATTGGTGATGCTGTGGGTGTATCCGGGCGGGATATCCACGACTTCTATGCGCTGGTCACTTACGTGATACTCTGTAATCTTCCCTGTGCCCATTTTTCTGAAACGAATCAAACCTTTGCCGCTGACAACAACAAATTTCTCGTTCTTTGTATGATGCCAGTGATTTCCCTTTGTGATGCCCGGCTTTGACAGATTCACCGAAAACTGCCCTCGATCCGCTGTCCGAATGAGCTCCGTGAAACTGCCCCTGTCATCCACATTCATTTTCAAGGGATAACAAAAACCGTCCTCCGGCAAATAACTCAAATACGTGCTGTAAAGTACTTTTTCAAATCCATGATCCAGTTTAGGCACAGTCAGGGTTTTCCGGCTCTCTTTAAAAGAATACAGCAACTCTGCGATTTCCCCCAACTTTACTTTGTAAACAATGGGGATGTATCCATACCGTCCCTCCACGTGTTCTTTTCCGCAAAATGCACCTATCAGTTCCTTGACAACATCATCAATATACACAAGCTGCATGTTCACAGTGGGATCATTGACCATAATGGGCAGGTCATTGGCAATGTTATGGCAAAAAGTAGCCACAGCCGAATTGTAATTGGGTCTGCACCATTTTCCAAATACATTGGGCAACCGGTAGACGATGACCTTTGCGCCGGATTCTTTGGCATAAGAAAACAGCAACTCTTCTCCCGCTTTTTTGCTCTTCCCGTAAGGGTTGTCCAAGGCCGCCTGAATAGATGAAGTAATGAGCACAGGTGCTTGATTTTCGTTTTTCTTTAGGCTGTCCAACAAAGTGGAGGTAAAACCAAAATTACCCGTCATAAATTCATCTTCACATTTGGGGCGGTTCACGCCGGCTAGGTGGCATACAAAATCACAATCTTTCGTGTATTGATCCAATCGTTCCGGTTGTGTATCCACATCATACTCATAAATAGTCAAATTCTTTGGGAGATCCTCGCTCTTTGCCTTGCCATCCACAATATTGTGCAGCTGCGCAATCAAATTTCGCCCTACAAAGCCTTTTGCACCGGTCACTAGGAGTTTCATTTGCGACCCTCCCACTCTTTGATTTCATCCCGAATATAGGAAAGGGTTAAAAGCTTTTCTTTCACCTGCTCTACATCAAGAATCTCCGTGTTGTTTGAATTGAATTCTGAAATCTTGTTGATCCCAATATCCCCGTCTTTGAAATACTTGTCGTAATTGAGATCCCGTTTGTCGCATGGTACACGATAAAAATTACCCATGTCCACTGCTGTTGCACATTCCTCTTTTGTAAGAAGCGTCTCATACATCTTTACATATATTGTAATCCCCCGTTTTTTCTTGTAAATCATACGCTTTATTTATATATGTATCTGCATCAGATACAAAATCGTCCCAGTTAACAGACGTTATATAACAGCTATCACCATGGTAAACCTTGGAA
>JAVVUJ010000175.1:1932-3410 GCA_036653195.1 Anaerovorax sp.
ATACATCTTTTCACCATGTCTGATGCCGATGACTTTTATTTCAGCCTCTGAATGGAACAATTCTTTCACCGCCTGTGCCAATACACCTATGGTACAAGCCGGTGCTTTCTGCACCATAATGTCGCCGCTCTTGGCGTTTTCAAAGGCAAAAATGACCAACTCTACCGCTTCCTCCAAGCTCATGATAAACCGTGTCATGGTTGGTTCTGTAATGGTCAAAGGCTTGCCTGCCTTAAGCTGTTCAATGAATAGAGGAATGACACTGCCACGGGAACACATCACATTTCCGTAACGAGTCCCACAAATCAAAGTTTGCTCAGGAGATACGATCCTGGATCTGGCCACGAAAACCTTTTCCATCATAGCCTTAGAAGTGCCCATTGCATTTGTCTTCACCGCCTCCAATGAATCCATCTTCTGTAATACTAAATCACACTTCTCAAAACATAACTTAAAGTTAGATCGATTATATTCAACAATTGCTTCATAAACATCATCTCTTCATTACCAATAAAATCCTATCTTTGATTTTACCTAGAATATAGAAAATGATATCCTCAACTATAACATCCCTGCTTCCTTCAAATCCTCCACCACGATTGAGGTAAAGGTTTTTGCACCCACCTCATTTAAGTGATCGGTATCCAAAAAATATTTCTCACTGTTTGCAAAACGGTCATCAGCAGAGTAATCCCAATATGGAACTTGATACTTTTCAACAAAGCCATTTATTTTCTTATAAAAAGAAGCTTTCATATCTTGATCAAACCACTTATTGTAGTAGCTTAAATAAGGCGTGGTGATCAGCACCGGTTGCAGTTTATGGTCTTGGCACAGCGTTATTAAATGTTCAACAGCCATTACATTTTCTGCCACCATTGGCTTCAATACACCTTTTTCCTCCATGAATGTCAAATGATATTTTGCACGCAGTTCCCCTACTTCCTCAATAGAATATTCTGCACCCTCCTGTGGATTTTTCACTTGGCTGTCTTCCTTCTCAACGGTTTTAAAAACGGTTCTAATATGATTGTCCGCAATCTCCGCTACAGAAAAGTATTTACTTAAATATTTTTCCTTTTCCGATTTGAATCGCATATGATCTTGATCCAAGATGGCAAAATATCGCCTGTTTTTAGCTTCAAACATGTCATCTGCAAACTCATCACCCCAAAATGAGAAGTAAGATAAAACGATGAGCACCACTCCGTTTTCCTGAAAATGATCTCTATAATAATGCACAAGGTTATAATCGTAGACCATACTCTGCGAATCCAGTGCAAAATTAAAAGTAGTATATCCCAATCCGGTATAGTCCAACCCATGTACCCCATGAGAACTTCCTGTGTTTGCAAGTTCAATATGATATGGCATATTGGTATAAGTCTCGTTGGTATGGCCTTGATATTTGTTGTAGGCAAAACTCAATAAGACAACACCTAAGAAAACGATTACAGCCAGCACTATGACTTTTCCAA
>JAVVUJ010000176.1:0-3398 GCA_036653195.1 Anaerovorax sp.
AGAAAAATTATAAAAAGTATACAAAAGTAAAAGAATTTATGGATGATTCTGTGGCAGCTTGTAAAGGGGACGGATATGTGCGTACCATTATGGGCAGAAAGCGAACCATTCAAGAGATTCATGCAAGCAATTATAATGTGCGCCAGTTAGGTGAAAGATTGGCCATGAATACGCCCATACAGGGAAGTGCGGCCGACATTATTAAATTGGCTATGATTCGGGTCTATGAACAGTTAAAAGCACAAAAATTAAAATCTAAGTTGGTCCTACAGGTTCACGATGAATTGATTATTGAAACCTATGTGGATGAGTTGGAGGTGGTTAAAAAATTGTTGAAAGAAAATATGGAGCACGCAATAGAATTAAACGTAAAGCTTACGGCAGATGTGAATGTAGGCGAAAATTGGTATGAATTAAAGTAAACCTAACAGCGATAGATTGATTTGGAGAATGATATGAAAATAATCGGATTAACCGGTGGCATCGGTTCCGGAAAAACAACAGTTTCAAACTACTTGGCTTCCAAGGGGTATCATGTGATTGATGCGGATAAAGTGGCAAGGGAAGTCGTAGACCGCAATCCTGAAATATTGAAAAAATTCACCATAGAATTTGGCACAGAAATTTTATTTGAAGATGGAACCTTAAACAGGAAAAAGCTGGGCGCTATTGCATTTTCAGATGCAGAAAAAAAAGCAAAATTAGACGAAATTATGCATAAGGAAATTATAAAATATATTGAGGAACGTTTGGATAAAATTAGAAATGAAGAAAATCCAAAAGCTGCTTTTGTAGATGCACCTTTGCTTTTTGAAACAGAACTTTATAAAAAAATGGATACGACTTGGGTGGTGGACAGTCAGGATCATATTCGCATTAAACGTGTCATCGCAAGAGATGGCTTGTCAAAGGAAGAAGTAGAGGACCGCATTAAAAATCAAATGCCTCGTGATTTAAAAAATCAAATGGCAGATGAGATTATTGACAACTCTACGCAAATAGATGAATTGTACGAGCAAGTACAACGCCTATTAAAAAAAATAGGATAATGGCAAAATTCAGAATATAATGGATTGACTCCTATAGAACTTGGGTATATAATAAACGTAACAAAACTAGTTACATTGTTCATTTGCGGTCGTGGCGGAATAGGCAGACGCGCACGGTTGAGGGCCGTGTTCGAAAGAGTATGGGTTCAAGTCCCTTCGACCGCACCAATCAGTTTTTTTAATCATACTTAAAACCTATATTTAATAAAAGGAGGCAAGTAAAATGTTTAATTGCGACAAAGAAAGAATGGAAGACAAGATTGTTACGTTTAGTAAGTTTGGTGATGCCGGACACGGTGGAATCACAAGATTCTCTTTATCTCCAGAGGCTTTACAGGCAAGAGCAGAAGTTTGCAAAAGGATGAAAGCCATAGGCGCTGAGATAAAAACCGATGATATGGCAAACATATATGCAACCCTTAAAGGAAGCGAGGATTTACCGGCGATTGTAACAGGATCTCATGTGGATTCCGTTAGGAACGGTGGAAATTACGATGGTGTTTTAGGCGTTATGACAGCTATGGAAGTGGCCGAAACAATTGCGACAAAAAAGATTCCGCATCGCCATCCTATTACAGTTATGGTATGGACAAATGAAGAAGGTTCTCTTTATCCGCCTGCAATGATGTCATCCGGTGTCATTTGCGGAAAATTTGATAAAGCAACCATGTTATCACATACAGATCCCGAAGGCAGAACTTTTGGTGAAGCATTAGATGCCAGTGGATACAAGGGCGATGAAGCAAATAGATTAAACGGAAAAGACTATGTAGCCATGTTTGAACTGCATATTGAGCAAGGTCCTATTCTTGAAGAAGAAAAGAAGGACATCGGCGTTGTGCAGGGCGTTTTGGGTATGGTAAATTACAGAATCAGAACCTATGGACAGTCTGATCACGCAGGAACCACACCTATGAAATATAGAAAAGATGCACTTTTAGCAGCAGCGACTGCTTTAAAATATTTACACGCAGAACTTGATAAATTAGCAAGTGATCTTGTTTATACAACAGGCGAGATTGTTTGTCATCCATGCGTGCATACGGTAATTCCGGACTTAGTTGATTTTTCAATAGATGCAAGACATAGAGACCCGGAAGTGATCAAGCAGGTGGTAAGCGTAATTAAGAATATGCCAAAAGAATTTGATAAATGCAGAGTGGAATACGAAGAAATGTGGGCACGTAATACAGTTGAATTCAACCCTGAATTAATTGCTTGCGTACAAAAGAGCGTTGATGGCTTAGGTTATTCAAATATGCCTATTTATAGTGGTGCCGGTCATGATGCGCAGTATGTAGCAGAGATGTTGATGCCCACGACCATGATTTTCGTTCCAAGTGATGAAGGACACAGTCACTGTGAGCCTGAGCATACGTCTGTGGAACAGTGTTGGCAAGGTGCAAATGTACTTCTAAATGCAATCTTAGAACGTGACAAAAAATAGGAATACATACTTTTCATTTGGATATAGAGGGCCGTTGCAAGAGGTGTTTGTCGCAGTAGCTCTTCTATGATATTCATTATAATGTGTAACCATAGAAAACCTTCTGGCCTTTTTCGGTCGGGAGGTTTTTCTATAGCGGAAATTCAGGATTCGTATTGTTTCAGGCAGGACTTTATGATAGAATACCTAGTGTGCCATCCGGTTGTTATTCATTTGATTTTCAATCAAACGGTACACGAAAGGCATTTTAGGGATAGATAGAGAGGCGTTTTTTATGAAAAGTAGAATTTACTATAGCGTTGTCATTTTCGCCATGACCTTAATAATAGGTGTTGCATTGGTTGCTTGTGGAACGAAGATTCTAACAGGTCAGGAATACCTTGAAGGGCGGGGAATGTCGGCCATAGACATTATCGGTGAAGCAAAATATGTATATGATATGACCTATTATACCGGTGATAAAGTAGATGTAAATGATACGATCAAAGATAAAGAAGGGAAGCCTTATTATAGGATTCTGGAGGGAGAGTTAAGCACATTTAAATATGGTGAACTAAAAACCCATCTAAGTGCATATTTCAGTCCCAAATTTATAAACTATTTGCTAAATGAAAGAATTATGGCAGATAAAGACCAAAATATTTACACCATTGGGTATTATGAGGATTCACAAATCAGCTACGTTGATTATCGCATAAAAGATTCATCTAAAAGAAAAATTCTTTACGAAGTGACTGTGTTTTATGATGAAAAGGCTACAGATCAGAAGCCTAAAACCTTTATAGTAGAACAGGATTGCATTGATGGAAACTGGTTGTTTGTAGACCCTTCAGATTTTGATTGGGGTGTGTCTCCTATTTAACAGATGAGATGTAGTTCTTTTCGTGATCTATGTTATATTG
>JAVVUJ010000177.1:0-3384 GCA_036653195.1 Anaerovorax sp.
GTTTCTAAACTGTGTTTCTTCTAAAAATGTCATATTTTTTTTAACTTGTTTTATCCATTCTGAGACTTCTTTTGCTTTGAAATTATTAGCCGACTCCGACATAGCAGTTGCAAAGACTTCTTGCGAGGAATCCTTTTGAGCATTCACATACGAACACATTTTATCGTACTCATTTACAATAGATACGTAACTTTCAAAACCTTCTTTGTAGAATCTAGGTGGTGTAATCCCTTGTACAGCTCCTTTTGCTTCATCAACAGTTTGTTGTGCAGTAGCATAGGCGTCTTTCCACGAATCCACATCATAAGCAAAAGTTCTTAAAAAAGCTCTAATCCCTATTGCGAACGTATCAGCATTAGGTGTGATGGCTTTTTGAAATTCTACTGCATTTTGAACATTATCGCCTGTTACTTGATAGGTTGTATTGCCGATTTTAGTTTTAAGTACAATATTATCACTATCATTAGATATATCAGTTGGAATCGTAAAAATACTGTATAATTTCATGTCTTGCAAAGCTGGGATAGCACGATCTCCCGTAAATGAATTCCCGTTTCCAGCAATATCCATTTCATCATCTTTATATTCTTGCTTGCCGTTATAAATGACTGTATTTTCTATAAATGTTCTTGGTATTACGTCACTGTTATCTTCTACTATGTTCTTCACATTGTAAATAGCGCATAAGTAATCAACATCATCTCTTGCGTCTAACCCCATGTTTTCATCTATCACAGCGTCTAAAATCACAACGCCTTTTAATGTCACTTCCGCATTTGGCAATGTGATGACTTGATTTTCTGGTAATTCTGCCAATTGTGTGTCCGCAGATTCCCCATTTGGTGTTGAACAAGCCGCCATGGATAACATTAAAGCCACCGCTATCAGCATTAAAATAGTAAACTTCCCCATTTTACTTTTCATTGTTTACAATCTCCTTATTATCCTTTTTGAAAATTTTGTGAAGTATCTTTTTCGCCGATTTCTTTGCTCTCCATTTGTTTAGCGTAAGGGCGGCTAATATCTCTATTATACGCCCTTGTGTTTGTCTGTTTTACTATGTTGTAGAGGTGCAACGTCGTTGCAATGCTTTGTTCTCTTGTGTAATTGTCTTGCGGCGCAAAGGTATTGTTACCAAATTCCAGACGCTTGCACCTGTCCAACAGCCGCCGCCAACCGGTGAAGCATGGCCGCAGTTTGTGCCCTTGTCACAACGCCCAGTGGATCCATTCGATTCTCTCCCACACCGTTCAACAGACCAAGTTGCTGTAACGTCTGCACTGCCTCCTTTGCGTATTCCGCAATTTGATGCGTATCGGCAAAGGTAAGGGGCGACGTTGTTTCCACTGTAGGAAGGTCGGCATACGCCAGATAGCGCGTCAGAATCACAGCCAGATCTTGTCTGGTCAGGATTTGGTCTGGCTGATATTGGTTTTGGCCGATTCCCTTCACGATGCCATTCTGAGCAGCCCAAGCAACCGCTTTGTTATAATATGCCGTATCTGCTACATCTTCAAAGGTATTGGTAGCGTCCACTTTGGGTTCTCCGTCAAGGCGATATAGAACAGTCGCAACCATGCCGCGTGTCATGCTTCCCCGAGGGGTAAATTGGTTTGCATGGGTTCCATGGAAGATGGAATTTACCACGACAAATTCCACATCGCGATAGAACCAGTCACTTTCCAAAATATCATCAAAGGGATTCTCCCATGGGGTGGTTTCCTGATACGCAATGGTATAGAGGGAGAAGTGGCTCGTTAGGAAGGTCACGGTTTTCGTTGTCTCATCATAGCGAGCCGTCATGTTTTCCAAGCGAGTTTCGGTTCCACCCCCCGGCAATTTATATTCATACACATAATACACCACAATCCCGTTGGGACTCTCCCCCTCGCCCAGGGTATAGGGGAAGCTCACCGTGGCACGGCCTCCGGCGAAGGTTTCAAAATTCTTTCCTCCGCTTGTTACGGATAAACTGTAGACCGGACGATCGCCCACAACCTTTTGTTGCTCTTTTGTTAATCCTTTGGCAGGATCTAGCACATCCATCTCAATGGCAACGTTGGTTCCGTCTGCATTCTTGGCAATGTGCGCCAGTGCGATTGCATCCAGTTCAATGACGCCAAGTCCACTGGAAACGCAGAGGGATTTGACATCACTGTCTGCAATCTTTTCTAGTGTGGCCGTAGGGACGGTGGCTTTGACTTCCTTGGAGGAGGCTGTGGTATCCACCATAATCTCCACGACCGGCTTGGTATTATTTGCTTTCGCTGCGGCTTCCGCCGCCTGAATGGCCGAAACCATGACCCGATCCGAGACGGTGACAGTGGTACTGTTTCCACTCTGCGTGGTTTGTGGTTTCACCACCGCTGTCGAGTTACCGGCCTCCGTGGAAGTGCTGGGTTTTGTTGTAGTGCCGCCGCTGCTACTACCGCCGCCGCCACCGCCGCCGCTACCGCCGCCACTGCTGCTACCGCCGCCACTGCTACCGGAAATCGTGAGCGTTAGCTCCTGGGTGACACTGTCTTGGCCGCTTGTGGCTTTTACTGTAAAAGCAAAGATTCCCGCTGCGGTTGGTGTGCCGGCAAGAACCCCATCGTTGGAAAGGGTAATCCCTGCGGGCAGAGTACCACTGTCAAGAGTCCAAGTAATGGGGTCTGTGCCAGTGGCGGCAAGGGTTTTATGGTACGCAGTGCCCTGTGTGCCATCCGGTAGCGTTTCCGTTGTAATGCTAGGCTTGGTTCCGGAAGCGGTAGCCTGAAATACAGGCGTAATTCTGGTGACACCGGAAGGTATGATGAAGGTTATGTGATCATCTGTTAAGTCGCTTAAACCCTCAATGGCGGGATTAATCGTCCATTCTTTAAATTCATAACCCCTATTTACAAATGTCTTAAGTGTAACTTGAGGCGTATCATCATACCGATACTCTTCGATATCGACATCTCCGCCAGTGGTCTTGTCACACATAATTTCCAGAACATGCTTACCATTAAGAGGGAAGCTGTCCGGCAACTTTCCCCAGTGAATAAAACTCTTGCGCTCAGTACAAGTGGATAAATCAACACTTGTCAGATCCGGATTATCTACATAAATAAGGTAAGTTAACTGGCATGGATTGGGCAAAGTAAGCTTGGTGAGCTGATTGTCTTCGCAACCAAGAGCGTCTAGTATCTTATTATTGCTTACATCAAGCTCCGTAATCTGGTTACCACCGCAAAATAAAAACTTAAGCTTACTATTGGCACTTACATCCAACTCTGTAAGATTGTTTCTGCCACAGATAAACCTAGTGATGTCTGTATTATTACGCACGTCTAAATTGTTAATTCCGTTTCTTCTGCAAGTGAAATCTTTCAGCAATACATTATTACTAACATCAAGTTT
>JAVVUJ010000178.1:0-3322 GCA_036653195.1 Anaerovorax sp.
ACAGGTTGGTTTTCTACAATTTTAAGTTTAGCAAAGATATTAATTCCTTTAATGATTATAATTGAAATACTTCGGGTATATCATATAATGGAACGGCTTGCAGACAAGTTACAGTTTTTAGCAAAATCTATGGGTATGGAAAAGCAATCTATATTTCCATTGCTCGTGGGTGTTACCATGGGTGTTACATATGGTGCAGGTACTCTGATAGAAATTAATAAAGAGACGCCCATTTCAAAGAAGGATTATACTTTGATCGGGATTTTTTTATTTCTTTGTCATGGTATTATAGAAACTGCCTTGATTTTTGGTGTAGCGGGGGCAAATATTTTTTTTATAACCGTATTTAGGCTTATATTTGCATTTATTGTCACGGTGGTTGCATCCAAGCTTCCGTTCATTCAGCAACTGAATAATGATCAGTTGACGAAAAAAGCCAAGGGAAATAATGGCTAAGTTAATTAATGGATGCACGAGTTCGTGGGAAAGTAGAAGGAATTTGTATTATGGAAATGAAGAAAGCAATAAGATGGGTTTTGTTTTGGGTGGGCCTTGCGCTCCTTTTTAATGTGGGCATATATTTTATAGAGGGTCCGGCCAAAGCCATGGAATTTACCGGAGGCTATTTGATTGAATTAAGCCTTAGTTTGGATAACCTTTTTTTATTCATTACTTTATTTGCAGCCTTTGGCGTAAAAGGACACGCCCAGAGAAGAGTCTTAAATTATGGAATTATAGGCGCAGTTATATTGAGACTTATCTTTATATTGGCAGGCGTTGCAGTTGTTAACAAATTCCACTGGATCCTTTATATTTTCGGATTTATTTTGCTTTTCAGCGGTTTCAAAATGATGGTGGGCAAAGAAAAAGAGCCGGATTTGGCAAACAGTAAAGTCTTGAAGGTACTCAGGAAGTTTTTCCACTTGACAGATGATTTTCACGGAGAGCACTTCCTTGTTAAAATTGATGGAGTAAGGCATCTTACACCCCTTTTCGCTGTTGTTGTACTCATTGAATGCACGGATATTATGTTTGCCATAGACTCGATTCCCGCAGTATTCGCCATTACTACGGATCCTTTTATCGTGTATACCTCCAATATTTTTGCAATACTTGGTCTTCGGAGCCTCTTCTTTGTACTGGAAGCTCTCTATGAAAAGTTTAAGTATTTAAAATATGGAATTGCAACCTTGCTTATGTTTACAGGCGTAAAACTTTGTGGTCTTATGTTTGATTTCCACATTTCCACGCCGGTATCAATAGGGATTATTTTGTTGATTATCGTTGCCAGTATTTTAGTATCCTTGGCTGTATCCAAACACGAAGAAAAAAAGCAAGGAAAGAAATCCGAAAGCAAGTAAGAATATTCAGAAAGAACCGTTGAAATGAATTGCTATTTTTCAGCCTCAATGATATACTTTAACCATCACATAATAAATTTGGAGGAGGTCACACATGAAAGGCTATACTAGCGAAACAATCAGAAACGTTGCACTTGTAGGACACGGGGGATGTGGGAAGACCACATTGCTTGAAGCCGCATTGATGGCAACGGACGTTATTAACAGAATCGGTAGAGTGGAAGATGGAAATACAGTTTCTGACTATGACAAAATGGAGATTGAAAAGGGATACTCTATTAATACATCAATCGTTCCAATTGAATGGAAAGATAGCAAAATCAATTTTATTGATACACCGGGGTATTTTGATTTCATAGGAGAGGTAAATGCAGCATTGAGAGCTGCTGAAGCTGCGATTATTTTAGTAGATGCCGGTGCAGGTGTGCAAGTCGGTACAGAACAAGCTTGGAAAGCTTGTGAAAGATATAAAAAACCTAGATTTATTGTAATAAACAAAAGAGACAAAGATGAGTTCGATTTTCACAAAACCTTTGGAGAATTGAAGGCGAAGTTTGGTGAGACACTGATTCCCTTTAGTTACCCCATTACAGCGGATATTGATGAAGAGTTAAAAGAAGCCATTGCTATGACAGACGATGCATTGATGGAAAAATATTTTAGCGGAGAGCCCTTTACAGATGACGAATTTAGAACGGGTCTGGTAAAAGGAATCGCTGATGGTGGAATTGTTCCCGTATGTTCCTCAGCGGTGTCTTTTGGTCATGGAATTGAAGGGCTACTAGACCTTTTGATTGCATACGTGCCTACACCGTTACAACATGGCCCATATTTTGGATTTAATGATAACAATGAACCTGTAGAGAGGCTGTCTGTTGTGGATGCGCCTATGTCGGCTTTTGTATTTAAGACCATTGCTGACCCATTTGTAGGAAAAATTTCTGTGATGAAAGTGGTAACAGGAAAGATTAATTCCAGTACGGAAGTGTTAAATGAGAGAACCGGAAAGCCTGAGAAATTAGGGAAGCTATTCTTCTTAAGAGGAAGAACACAATTAGAGCTTGACTATGCGGAAGCGGGAGACATTGTAGCCGTATCCAAGTTACAACATACGTTATCAGGTGATACCTTGTGTGATAAACATGAGCAAGTCAGATATTTGCCTTTAGATTTTCCGGAACCTTCTCTGTTTATGGCTATTGAGCCTTTAGAAAAGGGCGATGAAGAAAAAATTGCTTCTGGTTTATCAAAACTGAGGGAAGAAGATCCTTCTTTTGTGGTAGAGAGAAATGCGGAGACTCATCAAACACTCATAGGTGGACAAGGTGAAATTCAAATTAGCATTATTATTGCGAAGCTAAAAGACAAATTTGGTGTAAACGTAAAACTGGTGGATCAGAAAATCCCCTACAGAGAAACCATTAAAGGAAGTTCTGATGTTCAGGGCAAACATAAAAAACAATCCGGGGGCGCAGGTCAGTACGGAGATGTACATATTAAATTTTCTCCATCAACAGAGCCGGATTTGGATTTCTCAGAAGCGTTGTTTGGCGGTTCTGTTCCAAAGAACTATGTGCCGGCCGTAGAAAAAGGCATTAGAGAATGTATGGAAAAAGGACCTTTGGCAGGCTGTAAAGTTGTAAATCTGAAAGCTGTATTTTATGACGGATCTTACCACGATGTAGACTCCAACGAAATGGCATTTAAGATTGCGGCATCCTTAGCCTTTAAGAAGGGATTTATGGAAGCAAAACCGGTGCTTTTGGAGCCCGTTATGCATGTTGAAATTACCGTTCCCGATGAATATATGGGAGATGTAATGGGTGATATGAATAAGCGAAGAGGTAAAATTCTTGGCATGGAACCGCAGCTTGGCGGCAATCAAAAAGTGGTGGCAGAAGCACCGCAAGCTGAAATGTTCAAGTACGCCATCGTTCTTCGTTCTATGACCCAGGCTAGAG
>JAVVUJ010000179.1:0-3287 GCA_036653195.1 Anaerovorax sp.
TGGCAGAATAGAAAGTTTTCCCCGGGTTTGCAGTGTCAATGCGATTCTTTAGGAAATTTGGCAAGGTGCAAGGGGAGCCAAGGTCACTAATGGCAGTATAACAGTTTTCTTTTTCTGAAAATTCCGTGCGTACCAAAAAGAATTTCTCCGGTAAATTTTTTGTAGCAACGTGGGCATTTATGATGGTATGAGAACTGACATTAAATAAAATGATGGAAATAGAATCAAGGCTTTTTACCACGGCATAGTTTTTGTCAATGTGTATTTGAGGGTTCTTTAGTTGAGAAAATAAGGTGTAAACCTTATAAAATGGAGTGGAAAGACCTTCAAGGGTGAACAATGCATTGCTCTGTCCGTAAAGAAAAAATTTTGGATTTTTGGCGTTGAAAACATGATGAAAAGCAGTAGGTGTACCGGGTGCAATCATGCCGTGGGCAAGGTTGCTTAGATGAGGTTCCAGGGTAACGGAACTGTGAAAACGTGATGCAATCATGCCCAATGCCTTTTCCGAGTCCTTGTTAGTCTTAAGTAAGGATTCATCTAAAACAAAAGAAACGGGATGAATTTCTCTTATCTTATCTTCCAAATAGCCTAATTGCAAGATATCTGTTATGGAATTGATGCTGATTTTTGGTCCGTAATTTTTCCAAAAATCTTCAAATTTCCCCCCATGAGAATCGTAGGAAATGAGTATTTGATTGGGAATTTCTCCCTTTTCGTTTCCGTAGATCAATGATACATTCAAATAAGGGGTCAATAAAGCAATGGCTTCTTCTTTTGTAAAAGGTGTCTTATAGGCGCGCTCGCAGGGGTGATAGTCCTTTCTGTATTGCGCCGGCGTTTTTCCGTACCAAGAAGAAAAGCATTTGTTAAAATAATTAGGTGAAGAAAATCCGCACTCTTCACTGATTTGCATTAATGTTAAATTGCTGAATACCAACAATTTCTCTGAAAATTCCAATCGGATGGCATTGACAAAATTTTGGAAGTTAAAACCCAAGGTTTTTTTAATCAAATGGGAAACGTAATAAGAACTAAGATGTTCCATATTTGATACATCTTCCAATGAAATCTTCTGATTGTAATGCAACAAAATATAGCGAGTGATTCTGGATAATCTGTGAAGATCCACATCGCTGATGTCTTCTCGACTGGTCTTATACTGGTAGTCTTCCATAAAAAAACCTTGAAAATGATTGACAAGAATGGACACCAATTCGTTGATGTCATCTGTTAATTGAGTAGGATTCCCCTTGTTGTGGTCAGAGTTCAATGCTAATTTCGCAATATGATGCTTTAAAATGGCAAGTTTGCTTTGCAAAATTTGATTGCTGCCACCGGTGCCATCCATACATTCTTCACAAACAAAAAACATATAGCGTATATTGGGATAAATGTGTTCAAAATGTTTTGTAGAGACATGTAGGGTCAGTAACAAGATGTCATCGGAAGAATCGTGAATTTGATGAAGGTCTTCCACATCGGCAATAATTAAATCGCCGGGGTTCAATTCGTAATCCATATGATAGATTTGATAATGGGTAACACCTCTTAACACCAGTACGATTTCAATTTCTTTATGACAATGTTTATTTTCTTCCCCAACATTTGAAAATGAAATTTCAAATGGAAGATTGTCTTGATAGGTTATGCTTTCAAATAACATAAAAACGCCTCCTGTGTCAATAGTATACCATATTGGATTAAAAAGCAGAAATAGTATTTGTACAACAAATACTATGAATTTTGTCATGAAATCTACCAAACCTTGTTTTTCTAAAATCCTGGCACACTTTTCTTCAAAAAAAAATCATTGATTGCGCATGAAAAAAAATAAAAGATGACAATAAGTAAATTTCCATGACCGAACATTTCAACTATACTAAAGACATCCTAAAAAAAGACATCATAAAATTGGTTATTTGGAAAGGAAAGGTAAATCAAGATGAAAAAAATACTTATTTTGGGCGTAGGCGCACAAGGTTCCGCTGCTGCGCAGAGGTTAGATGAGGATCCCGGTGTAGGAGAAATAATCTGCGCCGACTATGATATAAAAGCAGTTGATCGATTGGTGAAATTGCTGAAAAAAGCGAAGGGTGTTCAAGTAGATGCCCACAATAAAGACAGCATTGTAGCGGCTGCACAAGGTGTGGACTTAATTTTAAATGGACTTCCACTGGAATGTACAAAAAATGTATTGGACGCGGCCTTAGAAGTAAAAACAAACTATCAGGATTATGCGGCAACCACTGCATTAGATGAAGATTGGGTTGAAAGTATCAGGATTCAATATGATGTATACGGCCCCAAATTTGCGGCTATTGGAAAAACTGCCATCGTTGGTACCGGATCAGCACCCGGATTAATTTGTGCGGCTACAAGGGATGCTATGAAATACTTGGACAGTTGTGAAACCATCTACAATATCGTGTGGGAAGGTGCAATTCCAAAGAGGTTCCTTCCATTTTGGTGGTCGCCTGTTACGGCTTTGCATGATATGTCCGAAAAAGCCTATGCTTTGGAAAACGGAAAATTAATCAGAACAGAAGGCTTTGAACTGCCCATCAAGAGAAAATATGACTATATGGATGAAGAAATTACATTTGTAGAACATTGCCATGATGAACCGGTTCATTATTCCTTTAATGCAGCAACCCATTTTAAAGGTGTAAAGAATGCCTATTTTAAATATGCGGGCGCAGGCGTGGACTTTGCAAAACCACTTTACAGAGCAGGCTTACTTTCTCATAAGGTTGAAAAAATAAAGGGAGTCGAAATCGCACCTTTTGACGTGGTATTGAGTCACATTCCGCCGGCACCTAAATATAAAGAAGAAATCAAAGAAATTATAGATGAAGGATTGGTTTGTGATTCCGGATGTATGGTGATTGAAGCTTACGGTAAAAAGGATGGAGAAGATGTATTGGTTGAAACCCATGTATCTGCGCCGGGATTGGTTGAATCTTATGAAAGATCGGGAATTAGCGCCGAAATGTATTTAACAGGACAGGGTGGATTCTTATTCTCAAAATTGTTTGTAAATGATAAAATCACCCAACACGGATTAATTTCGTCAGATATGCTGACCATGGATCAAGTAGATTGTTACTTTGGTTATGCAAAAGAATTAGGGATTACTTTGTCAACGACAGTTAAAAAGCTATAAAATTAACAACATACTCCTCATTGGGAAAGCAATGCTTCTATAAAAAGAGCATTGCTTTTTTTAATGTACGTGCAGATCATGGAATGGAAAGAGTAAAATGGCATGGTGAGAAATATGGGGA
>JAVVUJ010000180.1:0-2544 GCA_036653195.1 Anaerovorax sp.
GCATTTGAATTTTACATGGAAAAACCGGCGAGAAATCCTCCCACTTGGACTTATGATTTTTATGGAGACGGTGACAGACCTGAAAATATCATCAACGGTCGCAAATTTTATTGGCATTTTACGCCTAAACAAAAGAAAGTAAGTAAAACCAACCGTAACGCCACCATGGAATCAGCTATTAAAGGAACAGAATTTGCATTTAAAGTATATTTTAACAACATAACCTCTGATGAACTGGAAATTTTGAAAACGGCCATCACTTTAGGGGAAAATGATTCTGACAGCAATCTTTGCCATAAATTGGGACATGGTAAACCACTTGGATACGGTAGTGTAAAGTTGACAATTGAAGGTCAAACCGAACGAACGCTTGCTTTTTCAAAGGAATTAGGAGAAATCCAATACCGGACAATGAAGACCGAGAATATTAATGTGGAATGTATAGATGCACAAAACAATCCATCCTTATTGAAAATTGTGGATCTTACAACAATTAAAGAAGGAGTAAATGTATGCTATCCTTTGGGTGAAGATAGCACAAGCAAAAATCAAAATGTATGCTCAGGGCCATTACAATGGTTTATAGGCAATAAAGGTGGATTTGCAAACAATCCTGACATTGATATGGTTTTGCCCAAAATTTCGGATGAGAAGATTACGTTACCAAAGTTAAGAAAAACCGAGGAAAAGCAAACCAATGCTGAATCTACAGGAACGCAAGGTGCCAGTTACAGAAATACAAGAAACCAAGGTGGCAGTTACAGAAATGCAAGAAGCCAAGATACGAGTCACAAAAGTACCAATGAATCTACTTTAGCAACAGATAGTCTACAAAAATGCAAGACACCGGGATGTGAGGGACGTCCAACTCGCCAAGGTAAAGGTTGGACTTCTTATTGTCCTAGTTGTTATGAAAAAATAAAGAAAGCCAAAGAGAATAAAGATAAATAATACAAAACCGGAAGTCGTTTTTTCGGGGAAGATTTCGCCGAAAAATTAAAATTCTCGATATTGTATAAATTCAAATTCTACATATTTTTTTACCGTGCCATCCGGTGAAATTATTTCGTTGCTCTTGCGTTCACTACACGCTGCAACAACCAAAATGCCTGCCGCTTTTAATAGAGAGGTGATACGAAATGCTAAAGTCATTTCGCCCTGACATAAAACTGCGGTGGGTGTTTTTTCTATTATTTGCATGGCTATTTGGTTTGCTAAATTGTCTAATTCTTGTTCATTCCAATAAGGGTTTACATTTGGAAAGGGTAAATCTTCTATGACGCCCCATTGTTCGCCGGTCTTTTTTTGAGAATCACTCCAATTGGAACAAGGGTGGTTTGTAAAATTTATAAACATAATTACAGGCTCCTTTTTTTTAAAATCATGAAATCGTTTATAATTATTGTATCTCAAATTCCACAAAATGCAATTGATTTTTATGAAATAAGGATGATATATAGGTTAGGTGTATTGGAAAAATAGGTGTCACCTTTCTTACTTTGGGGTGTTGGTGGGGCAATGGCTCCAAAAGGAAAGGGGAAATTTAAAAAGTATCTTTACATCCCACCTATTTTATAGTATTATGGAAGGCGTAGGGCGTCCCAAAGGACGCAAGTAGGGTGCAGTGTGCACGACATAGTAGGAAGGTAGGATGATTATGACACAAATTATTGCAACAATTTCTCTTGTAGTTTTTGTTGCTCTTATGCTTTTTGTAGGCATTAAGAGCGCGAAACACGCAGGAACAGTAGACGGATTTTTACTTGGCGGTAGAAATGTAGGACCCTGGATTTCAGCTTTTTCTTATGGGACCTCATACTTTTCTGCCGTTATTTTTATTGGATATGCGGGCATGTTTGGTTGGAATATGGGCTTGAGCAGCATGTGGATCGGTATCGGAAATGCCTTTATCGGTTGCTACTTGGCTTGGAAATTATTGGCCAAGAGAACGAGAAGAATGACCAGAAAGCTAAATGCCAGAACAATGCCTGAATTTTTTGCCGCACGATTTAAATGCAGGTACATGAAATTATATGCGGCCGCTATTATCTTTTTATTTTTAGTTCCTTATGCAGCCGGTGTGTACAAAGGGTTGGGCACCTTGTTCAGCTATATCTTTGTAGGTGCAAGTCCGGTTACTTGCATGGCCATCGTGGCAATTTTAACGGGTATTTACTTGGTGTTGGGTGGTTATGTTGCCACTTCCATTAATGACTTTATTCAGGGCATCATCATGGTAGTTGGCATTGTGGCTATGGTGGCAATCCTTGTTTCCAGACCGGAAGTGGGTGGATTTGCGGGCGCTTATACAAAACTTGCGGCGATCAATCCTGAATTGGTCAATTTATCAGGGGGCATTAATGCACCGTTTTTAATGATCAATATTGCATTGACTAGCTTTGGTGTGTGGGGACTGCCTCAAATGGTTCATAAGTACTATGCCATTAATGATGAAAAAAACATTCGAATTGCGACCATTGTATCCACTTTGTTTGCCTTGCTCATCGGGTGTGGTGCGTACTTTACCGGATCTTTATCACGTCT
>JAVVUJ010000180.1:2554-3260 GCA_036653195.1 Anaerovorax sp.
CGCATAATGTGTTGTCAACCGTTGTATTAAGTGTGATTATGCTTTTGTTGTTGTCTGCGTCCATGTCCACGTTGTCGGCTATCGTGCTGTCTTCCAGCTCGGCTGTCTCCATCGATTTGGTACAGGAAGTACACCCCAATATTAAAAATAACCATCAAATGCTGATTATGAGAGGACTCTGTGTCTTGTTTATCGCCATGTCCTTTATATTTGCTACTTTAAATATTTCATTTATCGTGAACTTAATGTCTTTCTCATGGGGCGTTGTGGCAGGTTCCTTTATTGGGCCGTTTATTTGGGGATTATACTCTAAAAAAATCACAAAAGCCGGTGCATGGGCAGGCATCTTAAGCGGCATCGTGGTAGTAGGCGGATTGCTTACCTATAACTGCATTATGTCAGGATTTGATGTGGCAAAGGGAATGGCACCTGTATTCGGTGTAGTTGCCATGGCGGTATCCTTCATAGCCGTGCCCCTTGTCAGTGCATTTACCAAACAGTTTTCAGTAGCGCACAATGAAGAAGTATTTCAGATTGCCGAAGAAAATTAGCAGAAGAGGGGGATTCCTTTTATTTCAATAAAATGTTGACAAACTTCATAGAAGAAACTATAATAAAACATATGAACAATTATTCATATGTTTTATTTTTTTTATGGGCTTTTCTAGCGGAGGTTCCCGCCAATGAGTGAGGAACAAATAGCCAC
>JAVVUJ010000181.1:0-3256 GCA_036653195.1 Anaerovorax sp.
GTGCTGCCTTTTTGGATTACCTTCACTACAGTCTCTGCATACTTTTCCGGTTGAAGTTCCTTATACTTTTCTTGATAACTTTTGGGATGCGTTCCCTTATATCGAACACGCCTTTTATGCTCTTTTTCTTGATGATCCATTACTACCCCACTTTTCCACTGCATTCCGCTTTTCACACATTCATTTGATTACAACCAATATGGAAACACACAACCTCATTGTTTGCTCCCTATTCATCTTTAAATTGTACCATATATGTGTATGTATTGGTAGGGTATGTTGGAATTACCCGTGCTTTAACCTTCTTTCGTCTTTCTTCTTGCAGGCTTCATGGGATAACAGTGATGTAACAACAAGTGGCTCTTGTGGGCATAATTTGCGTTGCAAAACAGATCATGGGTTCTCATAGCTATAATATTTGCCTCTTTTTCCGCGCAATCAGGTACCATAATCAGAAATTGACAGCTACTATATTGTGTAAACATATCCCCCAAGCGCAAGGTGGTTTGAATCACTTGACTGAGTAAGTTCATCTCGTGTTCTCTTTCTAAAAGCGGCAAAAATCCACATTC
Organism: Anaerovorax sp.; assembly: GCA_036653195.1. Classification (GTDB taxonomy): domain Bacteria; phylum Bacillota; class Clostridia; order Peptostreptococcales; family Anaerovoracaceae; genus JAVVUJ01. The sequence continues at coordinate 573 of JAVVUJ010000181.1, forward strand.
TGCGTTTGTCAACGTGAAAAGAATCAAGTAAGAACTGCTTTTTGTTCTTCTAAGCCTGCGTTCCACAAAACGATAAACCGTTTTAAACATTTCATAATCCTGACAAAAAGCACCGGAAATTAACTCCTGCTCCGTCAATTCGTCACTGATTCGCTTCATATCAATTGCAATACCTACTTTTTCACCCGGTTCTTTTTTTATAGCCTCAAGCTTAGACTTTTCTTCTTTTCGATTGTGCTTTGCCATAATCAAACGTTGATCCGCTCTGTCAAATAGACTTTTATAATCATCCCCTTCTTCATATATGCTAGCACCTACCGCAACGGAAAGCTTTGCACCTTTTATACAATCAATCCGAATTTTTTGCAGGCGCTCCTCAAACTGCCGGCTTCTTTCCAGTGCGAAATCCATATTTTGCTTTGATGGCATATAGACTACAAATTCATCTCCACCGACACGCCCTACAATATCCTGCTTTAGCACCATATGACGCAATATTCTTACAATTTCTTGCAAAAAACAGTCTCCTACGGTGTGCCCATACCGATCATTTATCTGTTTGAGATGATTACCATCTAATACAAAAAGAACGCCTCCTTTATTTTGCTGCATTAATTCAATAATTTTTTTTTCCGTGGCACACCTGTTGTAAGCGCCTGTAAGCCAATCCGTTTGTACCAATTCATTCAACCTTAAATTTTCTCTTTGTAAATCCGAAACAATCTGTTCTTCTTTTTCTAAATCCGAAATGCCCTGTTCCCCTTTTTTCAAATCCGAAATGCCCTCTTTCACTTTTATGCCTCCTCGCATCACCACTTTTTTTACATCACCGGTATAATTTTTTCAGTATCTGATACAAATCCATTTTTGTGGCAATGAATCCGTAATAGACAAAATAACTTCGTACCCCCTCGCATATTAAAATACCTAATTTGCCAAAAGTTCTCACCCCTTTTGCAAAACATTTTAAATTACTAAAACTTCTCCTTTAAATTTTTACTACATGATCCACAAGATTTTTTTGACTTGCCACATCCTTATGATTGTCGTATAATTAAAAAAAGGGGCAAAACATAGTTCCAATTCCATGTTTACACCCCCAAAAAGTAATTGAAAAGCAAGGAACGTTTGGGCGCTTCAGGAAACGACAAGTTCAACGATTTTCAAAGAGTCAGCAAAAAATATCCGGTCATTACTAATTTTTCAAAGTGCGTAAGCACTTTTTTATATTTGAAATTTCAGCAATTATTTATAGTATAGCATAAAAAGGACGGTTTTTAATGAACAAAAAAATTCAATCTACATTTATTTTATTACTCACTGCAATGATCTGGGGGTTTGCCTTTGTAGCACAACGAGCCGGCATGGACTTTATTGGTCCGTTTCTGTTTAGTGCTTTACGCATGTTCATCGGCTGTGTCACACTGATTCCCATCATTCTACTCACCCATGGGTTGGAAAAAAACAAATCAATCCCTGACCACTCCACCTGCGAAGGTAACGAAAAATTAGAAAACGGTACGTCATTTGCCCGTTTCTGGCTTGCAAACAAAGACCTTTTTCAAGGTGGCCTTTGTGCCGGTGTCATTATTTTTTTTGCAGCAAACTTTCAACAAGTAGGTTTGGTCTTTACGACAGCTGCCAAGACAGGCTTTATTACAACCCTATACATTGTTCTGGTTCCCATTTTTGGAATTCTATTAAAGCATAAGGTAGGCATCAATGCTTGGATTGGCGTAATCATCGCCACTATAGGTTTGTACTTTCTCTGTCTCACCCAAGCTTTAACCATTTCATTTGGTGACTTCATCGTTTTAATCGGCGCCGGCTTTTGGGCAGCACATATTTTATGTATCGACCACTTTGTAACAAAAGTAAGTGCATTGAAATTGGTGTGCCTGCAATTTTTTGTCTCCGGGATTTTAAGTTTTCTGGTTGCCCTTTTCACGGAGGAAATTTCTTGGACAGCCATTGTACAAACAGGACCTGCATTAGTATACGTAGGTGTCTTCTCTTCTGCCATTGCATTCACGCTACAAGCCATTGGTCAAAAGCATGCAAGCCCTACTGCCGCTTCTATCATTATGAGTACCGAGTCCGTATTTGGTGCCATAGGCGGCGTTCTGATCCTTCACGAAGTATTGTCTGTTCGAGAATGGACAGGTTGTATTCTTATGTTTATGGCCATTATTGTTACCCAATTACCAAACAAAAAGAAAGAAAGATAAAATAAACAGTTCCCTGTAAATTGTCAGTATCCCTGTAAATTGCAAATAGCTGTCACACGCAAAGCCAAAACTCCATTGAAACCATCTTTATGAACAGTTTCAATGGAGTTTTATATAGCACTCATCTAGTATAGGAGATATTAATTATCTTTATGTTATTTTTATTCCATTATCATTAAAATACAATGCTTATATCTGATGCAAAAGAGGCAGTTATTTAAAATCGTCTATACTAGTTTGTATTATAGCAATGTGGCTTCTCAACTGTCCATAAATGACTTGCCTGCGATATTTTAGTGGAAACGCCATGTGATACTTACAATTCCATGTGTTCCTCACTTACTCGTTGGGAACCGCCGCTAAAGCGCCAATACGAAAAAAACGGCTACTTACGTAACCGTTTTTTTCTAAACCAGCGATGTCCTACTTTTCCAGGCGGCTGCCCACCAAGTATCA
>JAVVUJ010000182.1:0-3222 GCA_036653195.1 Anaerovorax sp.
GTTTAATTTTGTAGGATTGGTTTTTGGAATTTTGTTTTTGTACTTTATTTACGAACTTTGCGGAGTTGCGGAACGGAATATTTTGAGAAATTTTTTGATACTTTCTGTTCCTTACCTTGGAATGATTACTTTTGTGGGGCTGTTTTGGGAAACGAGACTTTTTCTTCCGCTTTTGCTCGGGGCTTTGGTTATTTCGTCTCAAAATGTAAATTATTTTCAGAAAACATAAATGAGTTTATTTCACCCTTATTACCTGATAGTTTTTATTGTGTTGCTGGTTTTCAGTGCACAAGAAGTCTTTGGCCGCAGAGTCGAGAAAAAATATCTTTGGTATTTGGCCCTATTTCTAATCTTAATAGCGGGTCTGCGGAAGTTTGTAGGTCCAGATTATGGAAGCTATGTTGGTATCTATGCTTTTTCGGATCAGATAGATTACATAAGTATTCTCTGTAAAGCTTTGTATTTGGAACCGCCCACGCCATTTGAGCTAGAGTGGCTTTTCATACTTATCAATAAGGTATTACTAAATGTCTTCAGTGCACCTTTCTATATGTTGACTTTGGTCATTGCCGCCATTACAATGTATTTTAAGATAGAATATGTAGAAGAAAATACCTTTTATCCCTTTACATTTATTCTTTTTATGTTTATCCCTGGTTTTTTTATTGGAGAAAGTGGGCAGATTAGGCAGTGTTTAGGTTCGTTTATAGTGTATTATTCAATCAAGTACATAAAATCAAGACAACTTTTTATGTATGTTTTATTTATCTTGATTGGGGCAGGAATTCACAACGTTTGCTATGTATTTCTGCCAATGTATTGGGTGGCGAGAATCCCGATTAATAAAGTGGTAATGTTGAGTGCAATTATTACTTCTATCTTTCTTTCTCCATTTGAAGTCTATCGTGTTTTCGGTAGTTTTTTAGAGGGTGTTGCTTCGGATAACATTCTTGTGGAGGGTTTCAATGGGTATGTGGATGAATCTGTAACTCGTCTCAACGGTGGTTTTGGTGTACCGGAAGGCTTAATGGCTATCCTTACATTTTTCATTTTCTTCTTTGATAATCAAATGAAGGAGAAATTCCCTTACTACGAATATCATAGAAATTATGCAGTAATTGGTATTTGTGCCTACTTTATATTCAGAAACAATCCTATTTTCTCTTCCCGTCTTGCGGGAGCTTTTATTGGCTTTTCTTACATTATAATTATCAATACAATGTATGTAGTAAATGATGCTACCAAAAGGTTGATTTACACATTTATTATCTCATTGTTTATTTTCAATTTTGTTGTTTTCTCAAGCTTCAAAAATATTGTTAACGGAAATTTCACCATAGACCGTTACAACAACTATCTCTTGCCTTAATTGCCATTTTTTTCCAAATCATTTCTTTTAATCATAAAGAAAAATTAATTTTCATTTTTCAAAATTGTGAATTTAAATACATATTTTTGCTTTCGTTGAATTATTACTATTTATATTAAAATTATGTTTTCGTATATTTATGTATAAACATGAATTGTAACATATTTTTTTGTAACAAGTTGTGGTTTAATAACTAAAGACTAAACTTTGCATTGAATTTATTATGAAACAAAAATCTATTTTTCAGACCGGCATGTGTCTGGGTATTGTCTTTTTGAGCGTGGGCAATGCTAAGGCACAACAAACGTCAGCCAATGCTGATCCATCATCTCATGGAATTGTCAACGCAGCAAAAATCCCTGTTGATCCCAATATAAGTGCTTCACGAGTATATACTTACCCTTGGCTTTTTGCCCCAAATAGCTATATATTTGATCCTTCAACTTCCAATGACGGAATCTATATCCCAGTAAAAAAAGCGTACGCAGTTTGGACTTTTTATAAGTATCTAAACAAGAACAATTTTAATTACGATGGTAAAATTTCTGCAGAACTTCTTTGGGAAGATAATCATGGTTTAATTAAAACCAGTGGAGGATACAGGCTTCGGATTAATGGTAGCCAAGAAGAAGCAAAAATTGTTGTCCCAGTAAATAAAGCAAAAAAAGGTAATGCCGTAATTGCATTTAAAATAGATGGTAAAATAGCTTGGTCGTGGCACGTTTGGGTAACAGATAATCCTACAGACGGCTCTACTTACAGAAGTTTTGAGAATGTAAAGAGAGAAACTGCCAACGGCGATACAGAAATAATTCCTGCGGGCGATTGGAAATGGATGGATAGAAACTTGGGCGCTATTTCTTCATCTAATACTTCAGGAGAATGGAACAGAAGCGGTGGCCTATTATACCAATGGGGTAGAAAAGATCCTATTCCGCCATTGGTTTTAAGGGGAGATGATTTTTATGAGGTTTCCGGAAGTGTAGGAAGAGTGCGTCATAGAGGCGCTAAAAATTTCAACAATGCTGTTAATTTTGACAACCTTAGATTGTTTACTCCGCTTTCTTCTTCTAGTGTGGAAAATAATATCGGTTTGGCAATTAACAATCCTTTAAGTCCTATTTACGTTTATAAAGACGATCTTTCCGGACCAGCTTATTACAATAATAATACGAATTTGATGTACAACTGGTTTGGTGCATCTTCAGATATTGCTGCTCAAGATTTGCCTAAATTAAATCTTTGGTCAGATAATGCAGAAGGACTTGTGGATTCAAATTATAATACAGACGCCGCTGCACAGCCATACCGAAGAAAATCTCCATTTGATCCTTGTCCCAATGGATGGCGTTTGCCTTCTATGTTGGTTGCCAATTTAGCTTCATCAACTTATGTGGATGATGTGAGGATAGACTTTTCACCATTTGGTGTTCGTACAAGTCTTGGGAAAACAGCCTTCGAAAGTGCAGGAAATCATATAATAAAACCTTCAGATGTGGGAGTGCCTTCATTTATGACGGGATTTAAAATTTATCCAAATGTAGGTTTTGATATGACTTCTGTTGGAGGTTTCAATATGGGAAAATTCCCAGGAACAGGACAGTTGGCAATAAATTCACAACTGGGGCAGTACACAGACCAACATCAGGTAGGTTTATGGACTTCTACCATGACTAGACTTTCAGATTCTACACCTGCTGTTTCGGCAAGAGCACTATTTATGGTGCCAGATAAATATCAAGCTGATACTCCAAATCCTGCTGACAATACTGTAAAAGGTAGATATTGGTACATGCCGACATCAACTGCGAAAACCTCAGATGCCAATGCTTGCAGATGTATTCAAGATCCGG
>JAVVUJ010000183.1:0-3208 GCA_036653195.1 Anaerovorax sp.
ACATTGGCAAGCAAATCAAGTCTTTCATCTAAATTAGCATAGCCCTGATAGCACACGTAAATCACCTGATTGCCGGCACGCCCAAGCAACCAGGTCATAAAAATCAAAGGGTGGTCGTTTATAGCAGTATTTCATTTTGCTTTCTCCTCCCAAGCGGCGGCATCATCAAGGCACTGGGCCAATATGCGTTTCAGTAAAATAAAAATAATCACTTGCTATTTTTATGAAATTTTCCACAAACAAAATGAAAAAAATTGACCGCTGATGGCATTTGTTATATACTTATACATTGTCTTGATAATAAGCCACGAATCACTTTTGATATTGATTTGTTTGTAACATAAGAACCATTGCGTCAAGAACGAAAGCAATTGTTTTGTATAGTTTATATTTTTTTGAAGGCCATAGGGGGGGAGAATGGACAAAAATCAAACGCAAGAATTAGGTACATCAAGTATTGGAAAATTGCTATTTCGTCTTGCGATGCCGGCCATCGCTTCTCAGATCATTAATTTGCTGTATAATTTAGTAGATCGTATGTATATTGGACATATTCCCGTGGAAGGGAAGTTAGCACTGACAGGCGTGGGCGTTTGTCTTCCCCTGATTATGATTATTTCTGCCTTTGCAGCACTTGTCAGTATGGGTGGAGCGCCTAGGGCCTCTATCTTTCTTGGAAAAGGGGATCAGGAAGGCGCAGAGAAAATTCTTGGAAATTGTACCACCTTGTTGATTTTGGTTTCTGTTGCACTAACCATCGTATTCCAACTGTTTTCCAGGGATTTGCTCTTGATGTTCGGCGCCAGTGGAAACACCATTGAGTACGCCATGGCATATATGACAATTTATAGTCTTGGGACTATATTTGTGCAAATTACATTGGGACTAAACGCATTTATCAGCGCCCAGGGTTTTGCGAAAATCAGTATGATGACGGTTTTAATTGGGGCTGTTTTTAATATTATTTTGGATCCTATTTTTATCTTTGCTTTTGGAATGGGCGTATCAGGTGCGGCGTTGGCAACGATTATTTCTCAAAGTATTTCTATGATTTGGATTTTAAAATTTCTCTTGAGTAATAAGACGGCTTTGCGCATTCGGAAAAAAAATCTGCGTTTATGGCCAAAAATTGTGTTTCCCTGCATAGCTCTTGGCTTGTCGCCCTTTATCATGCAGGCTACTGAAAGTTTAATTGCAGTTTGTTTTAATGCCTCACTCCTAAAATATGGCGGTGACTTGGCTGTAGGAGCTATGACCATTCTCACCAGTGTCATGCAGTTTTCTATGTTGCCCCTTATGGGATTGACCCAAGGCGCACAGCCTATTCTCAGCTATAATTATGGCGCTCAAAATTTACAGCGTGTGAAAAAAACCTTCTATTTGTTACTTATTTGCTGTTTGTCTTTCTCTGCGGTTTTGTGGGCAGCGGTTATGGTGGTTCCCAAAGCTTTTATTTTAATTTTCAACAATGATCCGGAATTGGTGGCTTTTGCATCTAGGGCATTGCGTATTTATATGGCAGGTACTTGCATATTCGGTATACAAATTGCCTGTCAACAGACCTTTATTGCCTTGGGCAATGCAAAATCCTCTTTATTTCTTGCATTGCTTAGAAAAGTCATCTTATTGATTCCTCTTATTTATTTGATGCCCTTGTTCTTTGTGGATAAAACCACTGCTGTATTTTTGGCAGAACCTGTAGCAGATTTCATTGCTGTGGTAACCACCGCCTGTTTATTTGCGGTACAGTTTAAAAAAACGATGGGACAGAAGCCTTGTGATTAATGGGATTTTTTGATAAAATAAAATAGTGGCCGTGGAAAAACAGAACAAAAAAATTGATAATCGGAACAGTAGGGAAGGAATCCTATGGGCGTACAAGCTAAAAAACAGGTGGTTCAAAGTAGTGATGCAGTGAAAATTGTAAGAGATACGCTGCGTAGAGTGGATGCGCGCCTATTGGAACATGGGGAACGTGTGGCATATATACTCCTTAAAATGCTTTCAGGTTCTCCAAAATATAACAGGCAAGAGGTAGGAGCGTGTTGTATCCTTGGCATTTTTCATGATATTGGGGCTTATAAAACCGATGAAATTGACCAGATGATTCGATTTGAGACTATGGATGTATGGAACCATTCAATTTATGGGTATTTGTTTTTGAAATACCTGTCACCCATGAAGAAACAGGCGGAAGCCATTTTATACCACCATTATTCCTATGAAAAATTTAAAAGCCTGGATTCTGACTCCAAGGATTTGGCTTTATTAATAGGGCTGGCAGATCGAGTGGATCTAGTAATGAAAAGTGGTAAAGAAGACGCTTTGGTTATAGAAATGTTGGCAACTGACAGTGATAAAAGATTTGATCCAGCCCATGTGCGGCTTTTTTGTGAACACAATAAAGAATATGATATTTTGGGAAACTTGCGAAGTGGTGCTTTCCGAAATGAAATTGCCCAGTATATGGAAAACATGGTATTTACGGAAGTGGAAATAAATCAATATTTGCGTATGCTAGCCTATTCTGTTGATTTTAGAAGTGAATATACGGTTATGCATACCATTCATACCGTTTCTTTTAGTTTGGAAATTGCTACAAAAATGGGATGTACAAGGCAAGAACTTGAAAAAATATATTACGGTGCACTGCTTCATGATCTTGGAAAAATTTCTATACCCTTAGAGATTTTAGAATATCCGGGAAAGTTAAGCTATCAAGCCATGGAAATTATGAAAACTCATGTGGTCATTACCGAGGAAATCATTAAAGGAATTGTAGATGATGAGATTTGTCAAATTGCCATAAGACACCATGAAAAAATTGACGGAAGCGGGTATCCTAAAGGGCTTTCAGGCCATGGGCTGACGAAGAGCCAGAGAATCGTGGCTGTAGCGGATATCATCAGCGCGCTAGTTGGAAAACGCAGCTACAAGGAAGCCTTTCCCAAGGATAAGATTCTCCAAATTATTGACCAAATGAAGAAAGAAGGGAAGCTTTGCCCTCATGTGTGTAAAGTGGTGTTGGAATCCTACGATGAAATTTATGCAAAGGCAGTAAAACGAGGTGCTTCTGTTTTAAATACGTATAGTTCTATTATGGGTGAATTTAAAAATTTGCGTCAAAAGTGGGATACGGAATAATTTCTAAAAGGATTGCCATATTTTGATCTACGATGAAATTTAACGTGGGACTTTCATGTTTGTC
>JAVVUJ010000184.1:0-3181 GCA_036653195.1 Anaerovorax sp.
AAGAGTGGATTCGTGGAATGCTCATTGCAGTTTACGAAGAACCGGAAAGAAGGTCTGAAGACCAGGCAGAGGAAAAATTTCAACAGCTTACTCAAGATAATGGCTTGTGGTTTTCGGCAACAGAGTTATTTTTGACATTGGTAAAATATAGATTACGCATGGGAGGAAAAGAAGATGGTGAAATGTTATTATAAGCTTGTTTTTCGACTTGTTTCTCCACTTGCACTCAGCAGTGGTATGGGTAAAAAAACAGATGCAGATGTGTTGTTAAACAGTTTTGGAAGGCCGTTTATTCCCGCTTCTGCCATTGCAGGTGCTCTTAGTGAAAACCTTTCTGAAAATCTCAAGAAAAAATTGTTTGGTTTTGTGGAAGGGGAAAACTTACAGGCAAGTTATATTGTGACCTATGACGGAAATACCCAGGATGATTTTCACCTTTCTATTCGGGATGGTGTTGCGTTAAATGAACAAAAGGTGGCAGTGAAGGGCGCAAAATATGATTTTGAAATTGTTGAACCGGGTATTAAGTTTGTTACTTATTTTGAAATCAGTGATATAAATAACGAAGTAAACGAAGATGCAATGCAACTGATTGAAAACATCCATTCTTTAAAAATGGGTGCCAAAACCACCAGAGGATACGGAAATTTACAATTGAAAGAAATCTATAAAAAGACATTTGTGTTTTCAACAAAATGCAGCGCACAAGAATTGGATGAACAATGCAAGGCGCAAAAATCGTCGGAACAATGCAAGGCGGACGAATTCACGAATCTAAAAAATTGGTTGGATTTTGATTTGTTCGCCAGCAATGCTTTCCATACCGCAGATCAGTTAGCAAATCCAAAGGAAATAACAGGCAGAGACCGAAATAAGTTGGAACTGAAGTTGAAAATTATTGGAAGCCCTGTAATCCGCAGGTACACTGCAAATGTGAGTGAAGATGAAAATTATCCTGAACCGGATTATGAAAGCCTGACTGTGATAGAAGGCAAAGATAAAAAAATTCCTGTTATACCGGGCACAAGTTGGGCCGGTGCTTTTCGCAGTCACATTGAAAAAATGGCCAAGGAGATGGGTATATTTCCTCCAAATACGGCAGAAAAAAATAGATTGGGGCTGGCATTTGGATATGTAGATAAAAAAACGGCATGCGCTGTTAAATCAAAAATTATATTTTCAGAATCAAAAATAAAAGATAGTGAAGCAAAGCTGATGACTAGAACGGCAATCGATCGTTTTTCCGGCGGAACCGTTGAAGGATCTTTATATACGGAAAGAATTTGGTATGGTGGGACAACAGATCTTTGCATTGAATTTGATGGGGGTATAGATGAATATGTCAAGCAACTATTAGCCTGTGCTGTGCTAGATTTAGATGCCGGTATTTTATCCGTTGGTGGGGAAACCTCAGTGGGACATGGAATCTTTAAGATAGATAAATTTGTCTTAAACGGTCAGGTTATAACCCAGTTTAATCCCCAAAGCCTTACAAAGAATAATGATGTGGGAGGTGGTATCAGTGAACAGTGAGTATATTACGGACAAAGGAACGATAGATGAATCAGGGTTTTTTACAGCAGATGTTTTTCATGTACTTGTAGATGGTGAAAACTATATGGCATTACATACAGATCAATTTGTTGCACAAAAATATGATGATCATTTTAAAGAAAATGTAAATCCCGAAACGTTGCTTTCACTTCGATTGTTTAGCAAGACGAAAGAACTCTTTGTCAATCGAAATGACCTTGGAAAACCCTTTACCTATCGCCTTGCTTGCGATGAGGCAGTACCCGAGGAAAATTTTCTGGATGAAATTCAATTTTTAGATATTGATGGGAAACGAAGTAAAGAAGGGGAATATTATCCTATTACAGGAAATAAGGCCTATAAGTTGCCTCTTCAAAACGGTGAAAACGCAATAAAAATAAGAAATTATATCAAATATAGCGAAACAGGCAGGGCGGAAGTTGTAGATTTCCGTATTGTGGGTTTTTGCAAAAAGGAGGTGCGTTAATATGGGTTGGAATCTGGTGCAGAAAGAACTGTTTGTAAATCCCTATAACTTTGTACCCCTTGGGAAGAAGCCGACTCGTCTCAAGGACGGTGAGGTTACTGCAGAAAAAAAACACACAGGTTGGCTTGATTGCAAACTGATTACCAAAACGCCTTTAATTATTCCGGATACAGAAAAGATGACCATGGATGAACACTATTCGGGGCATAAAAAATATGAATTCCTTCAATTGAAAGTCAACGATGGATTCGTTCCTGCTGTGCCTGGCAGTCAAATTCGTGGCGTTGTAAGAAATATTTACGAAACTATTACCGACTCGTGTATGGGCACCAGTAAAAACACGGTTCTAAGCCACAGAGCCCTTGAATTTGCGAACCCGGGTGTTTTAAAGTATGAAAATGAAAAGTGGGTTTTATACAAAGCGGAACGCTATCGCATTTGCACAGCCAAAACCCATCTTTGGAATAAAAAAACAAAAGATTGGGTGGAACCACTATACTCTATGAATGAGGAGGGCAGGATTAAGGTTGGGGAGAAATATTTTGGAAATTGCAGCCAAGTTTCCTTTAAATATCATACATTAACTAGGAATGACTTAGAGTTGAATTATGTAGACAAAATTTATTGTAATGAAAATGAGACAAATAATGAGACAAATGTGGAAAGTGGATTTTTACTGATGATTCCCGAGGCAAAAACCGGAAAAATTTATGACAGTATTATGAAACCTCTTGATCAAAAGGTAGATTGTTGCAATTTGAATGTGGCAGTCAATACCATTGAAGAAATATGGAAGTCCTATATTCATAATGCCAAGGATAACCCGCAACGGGCTTTATTATATGAGAAATTAATGTTTAAAGCACGCAAAGAAGGCACGCCTATTTGGTATCAAAGGGACGGGAATGGTCAAGTACATTTCAGTGTCGCCCAACGGGGTCGGCAAATTATGAAAAATACAATGTATGACATCTTGGGAGCGTTTGCACCATGCCAAGGCCAGTCACTTTGCCCTGCTTGCCGACTCTTCGGTACCGTAAATGCATGTGACCCACGTGTAGGAAAAGTACGCTTTTCCCATGCTATGATGATGGAAAAAATTGGTAAAACTGATTTCAAATGGATAGAACCATTGGAAGAACTGGCATCCCCACATAGTAC
>JAVVUJ010000185.1:0-3170 GCA_036653195.1 Anaerovorax sp.
CTGCCGGGAACGTTCCGTCTTCTCTGCCGTTAAAAGCACTAACTGGAAGGTCATCACCTTCTTGTCTGTTCATAGGAATCAAAATTTCTTCAATAAACTGTGGCAATTCTACTTGCTTCTCTTTTGGATCTTCCGCATTGGCCCAATCGCTAGGAATCTTAATTTCCGTAATGCCTTCTGCACCCTTGTCGATGGCGGCACAGTTCATATCTACAATTTTTTGTCCCTTTTTCTTATATGTCTTTTCTACGCCTTCTTTTAAATATTTTAAAGCATCTTCAACGGGCATAATCTCTACCAATTTAAAGAATGCCGCTTGCATAACCATGTTAATTCTGCTTCCCAGACCCAGATGATCTGCAATATGCGTTGCATCTATGGTATAGAATTTCAAATTCTTTTTGGCAATATCCCTCTTTACTTTAGCCGGCAGTCTGTCGCCCACTTCTTCGGGGGACCACATGCAGTTCAGTAAGAATGTTCCTTCTTTCTTAAGGTCTTTCAGCATATCATACTGACGTAAATACGCCTGATTGTGGCATGCTACAAAATCTGCTTGGTTAATTAAATAGGCCGACTGAATAGGATGCTTTCCAAATCTTAAGTGAGAGATGGTGATTCCTCCGGATTTTTTAGAGTCATAAGCAAAATATCCTTGTGCATACAAGTCTGTCTTATCTCCAATAATTTTAATTGCCGTCTTGTTGGCACCAACCGTACCATCTGAACCCAATCCCCAGAACTTACATTTGATCGTGCCTTCCGGCTCTCTTGCAATGCCTTCTGTATAAGGAAGAGAATGCCCTGTCACGTCATCATCAATACCGATGGTAAATTGATTTCTAGGCTTCTTATGATATAAATTGTCATAAATGGCAAGCACCATTCCCGGTGTGGTATCCTTTGAACCCAATCCATAACGTCCGCCGTATACTTCCGGTGCATTCTTGTAATTGTAAAGCATGGTCTTAATGTCTTGATACAAGGGTTCTCCAAGGGCACCCGGCTCCTTGGTTCTATCCAATACAGCAATTCGCTCAACGGTCTTTGGTAGAACGTCCATAAAATACTTTGGAACAAATGGTCTGTAAAGTCTAACCTTAATCAGACCCACTCTGTGCCCTTCCAAAATTAGCTTGTTCATGGTTTCTTCTATGGTCTCACAAACCGATCCCATGGCTACAATAATGTTTTCGGCATCCGGTGCACCCACATAGTCAAAAGGCTTGTATTTTCTTCCTGTCAACTCACCGATTTTATCCATGTAATCCACTACGATTTCCGGTAGTGCATCATAGAACTTATTGGAAGCTTCTCTTGCCTGGAAAAAAATATCGGGATTTTGCGCAGTTCCCCTTGTCACAGGATGCTCCGGATTTAAAGCCCGATCCCTAAATTCCTGAACCGCTTTCATATCGATCAATTTTTTAAGATCATCATAACCTAACACTTCAATCTTTTGAATTTCATGAGATGTTCTAAATCCATCAAAGAAATGTAAAAATGGGATTCTGGATTTGATTGCAGCCAAATGTGCAATTCCGCCTAAGTCCATAACCTCCTGCACTGAGTTTGAAGCCAAAAGAGCAAAACCCGTCTGTCTAGTCGCCATAACATCAGAGTGATCTCCAAAAATACAAAGAGCCTGTGACGCCAAAGCTCTTGCGCTAACATGAAATACACCTGGTAATAATTCCCCTGCAATCTTGTACATATTCGGAATCATAAGCAACAAGCCCTGTGATGCCGTGTATGTAGTTGTCAAAGCACCCGCCGCCAGCGAACCATGAAAAGTTCCTGCTGCGCCCGCCTCTGATTGCATTTCTGCAATTTTTACCGTTTGGCCAAAAATATTCTTTCTCCCATATGCTGCCCATTCGTCCACTACCTCTGCCATTGTAGAAGATGGTGTAATGGGATAAATCGCCGCTACATCTGTAAAAGCATAGGAAACATGCGCTGCCGCTGTATTCCCATCCATGGTTTTTGTCCGCCTTTGTGTCATTTCTTAACCTCCTTTATTGTGTTCTTCAATATTATATTTTTTTCGTAGAACGCCTTAACTATCATCAATATTTTCTGACTAACCGCCTGGAAACATATCATTTTTATTATTGTGCCTACAGCTATATTTATTATACTTTAAAGCCTTTTTGCTGTATAGTCAAACTATTTTTGTATGAAAAGCAAAAAAAAACAGAAAATATTTTTTGTATACAATATATTTGTCTAAATTCCGTATTTTCTAAGGGCATTTATGGGATTTCGCCTTAAAAATTCTTGTTCATTTTGGATATTGTTAATTTTATAACTAAATATTACGCATTTTCCATTTTCCTCATTTTGGATAAAAGGATAGTATTCTTCCTTTCGATCTTTCAAAAAAAGTGGATTTCCATTCTTTGTTTTAAGGATTGCTTCTGCCACAATATGCTCACTCACCATTACCGGTATTCTGCCATAAGCCGCCACCTCTATTTCTAATCCATGAAAATTTATGGCTTCCATGGCCTCAAAATTTACCTCATGTGAAACCATTGCGCCTTTCAATCCCCATTCTTTTGCCACTAAAAAATCCTGGCTATTACAAAGATTCAACCCATAATCCCCATATATGGGAATTCCCGTTTCCACTAAGGGCAAAATCCAGCCTAAATTTCCCACCATAATTCCATTTTTTTCGCCTACCCTCACAATTTTATCAAAGTGCTTCCTTATATATGCATCTTCTTTTCCTTTGGTGACATTGGATATAATGGGTACAAAAACCGTTCCTTTCTCAGCAAGTTCTTCAACCATCTTCCTTTCTTCATTTTCCTCTGTCAACCACTGATGAGGAACGTAGATTTTATCATAGGAACCATCCATCTTGTGTAAATCTTCCTTTCTGAAAAGATAGAGGGTTTTTAAAACTGCACCGGCTCTTGCAGGGTTCCTTATAGGGTCTGTCTCTTCCCTCTCATGACAGAAGGGTTTATAAACCAATTGCTCCGAAAAATTCTTTGCCCGTGGCTTTGCGAAAAGTGCTTCCAATTCTTCTAATGCCTCTCTTCGCAGTTCATTGATTTTAGAAAGAGGGATAAATAATTGATCTTCCACAACCACGTGGCAGTGTAAAACTTCAAAAGGTGTCCCACCTACTTTTCTTAACTGCTCTTCAATTCTCTCCT
>JAVVUJ010000186.1:0-3167 GCA_036653195.1 Anaerovorax sp.
TTTGGTAGCAGTGATGAAGATATTGAGCTGCCGCCATTGCCAAGTGACGATACCGATATAGAGCCACTATGTGAGGATAGCAAATGAAATCCTTATGAGCATTCGCTCCGGTAAAAAAATAAAATCAGAGGTTTCTTTAAGTGATCCTATCGGCATGGACAAAGATGGCAACGAAATCAGCTTCAGCGATATACTGGGCTCAGATCCTGATGTCATTATCAATACCATAGATAACAAAATGCAGGTCAAACAACTCTACGCTTCCATCTCGCAGCTTCTCAATCCTCGTGAAAAATATGTGATCTTAAAAAGATATGGCCTGGCTGGTGAAATCGCCAAACCCCAAAGGGAAGTGGCAAAAGAACTGGGTATTTCCAGATCCTACGTGTCCCGCATTGAAAAGAAAGCTCTCTTAAAATTAAAAGCAGCTCTGGGAGATTTGATTTCCCTTTAGTTTGCAGAGGGCACCATTTTATTTGGATTGTAACGCTCAAGACCGACGTGTGAACGCCATCTTATACCCATGGCATTCCGTTTTATTGAAATGCCGCATGCAAAATGGCATATAGAGAGACGTGTGAAAAAATTCACACGTCTCTCTATAATGAACTCCATAAAAAAACGGTCATAAACTTCACCCACAACTTGACCGTTTCCCTGTAATTTTTAAGATTTATAAGATTAAATTGACCGAAAGATTTACGCTTTCCCCCGCTAACAATACATATACTCTCTGGTTAATGGGAGTGTGTTATTTGTGCCTTTTGAAAACAATATCTGATGAATATCTATCATGCCGGCATTGAAAGAAGCCGCACAAGAGCAAAGATAAAGTTCCCACATGCGTACAAAGGATTCGTCAAACATTTTTGCAACGGTCTCTTTTTGCTCTTCATAATTATGATACCAACATAAAAGTGTTTTGTTATAATGCCTTCGCAAACTTTCCACATCCAAAGTAGAAAATCCATTGTCAAAAGACAAACTGATGATTTCACGCAAAGAGGGAATGACGCCGCCGGGGAAAATATATTTTTTGATCCACGGATCTCCCACATTCTCTTTTTTTCCACTGATAAAGTGCAGTAAGCACAGACCTTCCGGTTTCAGCATGTCACATACATCTTTCATGAACAAAGGATAATTAGAACGTCCAACATGTTCAAGCATACCAACACTGACAACACGATCAAATTCCTTGTCTGCCTTTGCCAAATCTCTGTAATCCATCACCTTTACTTTTATTAACTTTTCAAGACCTTCTGCTTCAATTCGGCGATTACATTCCTTTGCCTGCTCTTCACTTAAGGTAATCCCTAAGCCCTTTGTTTTATATTTTTTAGCTGCTTCTATCAGCAAAAACCCCCAACCACAACCAATATCAACGAGTTCCATTCCTTCTTGTAAATTAAGTTTTTTCAAGATATAATCCACCTTGTTTACTTGCGCTTCATACAGGGTGTTTTGTTCATCTCTAAAATAGCCGCAAGAATAACTCATGGTCTCGTCCAACCATAACTTATAAAAATCATTTCCTATATCATAATGACCTGAAACTTCTTTCTTTTGATTTTTCTTAGCTGTAGAGGTAAAGATTAATTTCTTCAAAGCCTTTTGATCTACAGGAAATTTGTCTAATTGGCTCATGGCAATCTTCAGTGCCGAATAAAGATCCCCCTCTACTTCTATATCTCCTTCCATATAAGCCTCGCCCAACGCCAAAGAAGTACTGCGTAAAAGATCCGCTTTTTTAATATCCTTCTTCAAATGGACGACAAACTCCGGTATTCCTATGCCCACATGTATCTGCTCTTTTCCCATTAAATCCACCTGAAATGGTGTAGACTGAAATTGGTTTAAAAAGTCATTTAGGACCTTTTCTTCTAATTCAAACATACTCGTATCACTTCCTTTTCTGCCTATGTATTGAAATTCGAACAAACCGGAAACCATGATTTCCTCTTAAATTTTATATCTAATTCAAGAGTTTTTCAATACGTTTCATTGGATTTTGTTATATTTTCATCATTTTCACTGTGCTACCCCTGTTTTGAAGAAACCAACAAGTGCGCAGTAAAGAGCAAAAGAAAGAAATACAAACTTGTTTTACACTAGGCCTAATAAAAGTCTTCTTTTAATAATATTTCCAACTGATCGTACAACAATTTTTTATCTCCGTTTATAAAATAAGCCATCATTACACTGTTCATCATGCTCACCATTAAGTAGCCTACTTCCTCCGTAACCCCATGTTTTTTTGCCAAAAGTGTGCCCTGTTCTCTTAAATTTTTTTCCATATGCGCATTTATTTCCAATGCAATCTGTTCATATTTATGACTGGCCATCACCTGTAAAATAAATCGTTCTGCATCACGTTCTGTTTCCGCATAGTCCACAAGGCTTTCACAAACCGCATGGGCACCTAGTTTGCTGTTTTCATTTAACAGTTCATGTATATGCTCCAATATTTCCACTCTTTTTTTTATGACACATTTCCCCACAATATCATCCTTATTTTCAAAGTATCTATAAAAAAGAGCCTCATTGATGCCACATTCTTCTGATAATTTTTTTGTGGATGTATTATCTAACCCATACTTGCTAAATACCTTTAAAAAATTTTCTGCCATTACACTCTGCCTGGCATTCAGTTCTTGAATCATTTCCATCACCTTCCCTATCTTATTTAAAATTAACCCCAACGCAATAAATATGCATTGTATTGTACATCAACCCTCTGCCAAAGTCAAATCAATTTGCAATGAATCACAATAAAATCACAATTGCATTTTTCACGGTTTATTTTTTATACAAACTTTGCGCCATTTCTTGAAACATAGAAATGGCGATGCTCTTTCCATTTCCGCCATTTTCAACAAATACGGTAATGGTATATTGTGGATGATCTTCCGGGAAAAAACCTGTAAACCATCCATGGACTACGGATTCTCCTCGATTTGTGCTTTCTGCCGATCCCGTCTTTCCACCAATTTGTAATTTTTGTCCCAGTTCATCTCTCACCATGAGATCACTGGCCGTGCCATACTCAACAGTACCTCTCATAAGCTCCTTGATTTCCACTGCTGTTTTTTCAGAGATAACGCGAGCCTTTGCTTGTTCTCCAAATGGTTTCTCACGTCCGTCTTGAAGGACCGACTTTACGAGCC
>JAVVUJ010000187.1:0-3148 GCA_036653195.1 Anaerovorax sp.
CCTGCCTTCCATCATCTTTCCCTCTATTTCTACACCCTTATATCTGTAATTTTCATACTGATTAAAAAGGCCACTCCAATCATCAACAGAGAAAGGGTCATCAGGATTCTCCCAGTCACCGTGGTATACATAACTTCTAAATAATCCGGTGATGTAAGCTGCAACAGCGCAATAATCAAAAGTGGAATTCCCGTTAAAATTTTTGCCTCAAATTTTTTCTGCGCCGTAATGGTGGAAATTTCTTTTTCAATACTGATTTTATCCATAATCACGTTGGCCCCTTTCATAACCACAGTTTCTAAGTTCCCACCTGTAGATCTGCACGTAAAATACACCTCTACAAAATTTTCAATATCCTCAATGTTGCTGCGTTTTGCAAAATTTCTCAGAACATCATCTTCTGTCTCCTTGCTCTCACTCATGCATTTCACCATATGGTTCAACTCCAACACCAAGGGTGCTCGGTCGCTGTAAATTAATTTCATATTGTCCCGTCCTTCAAACAAAGCTTCTCTCATTTGTCTGCCGGCAGCCATGGAAGAAGATAAAGAAAACAAAAGGTCTTTAAACTGTAACGTCAATTCAGCGCTCCTTTTTCGGGCTAACATTTTTTTATAGACCTCCTCCAATTTTTTTATAACAGGAAGTACCATAAGTGCCAATAAAATTTGATTATAAAACAGATAGGCCACAAGAACCGACGACACCAACAGCAGAATCAAAAACCGCTGTTTTTCTTGTTTGTTTAATATGTAAGTAGCATAAGAGTCCGGTATCATACGCCCACCCCATTCATCAGTAATTTTTCTTTATTCTTTAGGGTACACCCTGTAGGTTTTAGACCACCGCCTTTGGCATTCATCTCAAAGCGATACAGAGAATTTAACGAAATTTTCCCGTCTATATACCCTTCCACCTCTGCAATTTCCAAAACTTTCCGACTCTTATCCGGCATTCTGCTTAAATGCACAATAATATCTATGGCTTCCCCTATTTGCGTTCTGATGGATTCAATGGGAAAGTTTGCACCTTGCAGAAACATGGCCTCCAGTCTGGAAATCATACCCTCCGGTGAGTTTCCATGTCCTGTACTCAAACTGCCGTCATGGCCGGTATTCATGGCTTGTATCATATCCACCACCTCTTCTCCTCTCACTTCCCCCACAATAATACGGTCAGGCCTCATTCGAAGAGATGTTTTAATAAGTTGCTTTACCGTTACCTGCCCCACCCCCTGTACATTTGCATTTTTACATTCCATGCGAACCACATTTTCAATCTGTGTAATTTGTAATTCCGCAGAATCCTCTATGACAATGACTCTCTGATCCTTGGGTATATAGTTTGACATAATATTTAAAAATGTAGTCTTGCCTGAAGAAGTGCCACCTGAAACAAAGATGTTGTATCCTGCCACTACAAGGATTTTCATAAAATCAGCTGCCTCTTGGGTTATAGAGCCTATTTTAATCAGCTCTTCCATGGTAATTTGTTTTTCCGGAAATCGTCTTATGGTTAAAATAGGTCCATTGATGGCCACATTTTTATAAACAGCATTGACTCGAGAACCATCTTCTAATCTGGCATCTAAAATAGGGTTTAGTTCGTTGATTTCTCTATGTACTCTGGCACCAAGGCGGCGAATAATTTCTTCTAACGCTTCTTCCGTCTCAAATTTCAAAGGCGTTTTTTCAATTTTCCCATGCCTTTCAATAAAAATATTTTTAATCCCGTTGACCATGATTTCGCTGACTTCCTTATCATCCGCATAATCCTGAAGAAGATCCAAATCTTTTCTCGTGGCATGAAATACCCCTCTAATCACTTGGTTTTTAAAATGATGGTTATAGGCGCCTGTTACCTCATTATGCAGAACAAAATCTTCAATGAGGTCAAAGACCTCCTGGTCTGTCAATTGCTCTTCTCTGCTGTTAATGACCGCCCGAACACCTTCTGTAATTTCTTTAATCCAACGAATCCCTTTGTAATTTTTTTTCTCTTCCTGCTCTAATTTTTGCAACAATGGTCTGCACCCCCAATCCAAATGTGTTTTCCACGGAAATATGAACGCCTTGTCCTTGTTTTGTAAAACTGTCTTCATCCCAAGCAACAGAAACAAACAACGAATCTTCTTTTTCCTCTGCAGCTGTATTTACCGTGATTTCCTGCGTTTCTTTTTCAAAGTCAAAGGGCTTTACTTTGTTTTTTACGCGAATTAAATTTTCTTCACTAAAATTTTCCTGTTCTTTGCAAACATAAGAAATGAATTTTTCTGTTTTCATTTTCGATAAAAAAGACGCTTCCTGTATCAGCACCATCTTTTCACAACAGGTCATTAAATACATGGTCTCATCCCTTGCCATACTTTGAAAATCCAAAAGTATGTAATCATAGATACCATACTTCATAAGGCCGTTAAAAAACTTGTATAGCTCTTCACAATTCAAGGTTGTCAATTCATTGTGACTTCCACAGGGTTTAAAAAAATCTACGCCATAAGAGTCCGTACCCATAAAGCTCTCCGCAAAGGAGGCCACCGACTCCTTTTCCCTATGAAATGCATAGTAAAGATAATGGCTTATGTTTCTCCCATTCTCTTGGAAATGTTCAGTAAAATAAGTCTGCGTGCTTTCAAACTCTTCTAATGAAAGATAGAGCACCTTTTGGTTTTCATACCTGGAAAGCTGTTTGGCCACCCCAATAGTCAACGATGTTTTACCACATCCACCGGAAGCGCCATAAAACCCAATTATTTTTGTTTTTTTCCGAGAAAAGGAAACCCACTGTTTCCCCGTCATCATAGCTACAATGTAACCGATTTCCTTGGAAATTTCCGACACTCTTTCATATTTATAAATTTGCTCCGGCAGTTTGTCTAATCGGATGGCAACAGGCTCATCGGAAAGAAGTACCTTGTATTCCGTTTCCATAGCTTGAATCACCAAGTACGATTTCTTCGTTTCCGCCTCTTTGAAGTCTCTCACATGGACTGAAAAATTTCTATGTAAGTTGGAAATGGCTTTGCCTAAAGCATTGCCATAATCCTGATCCATGGAGAAAATTAGTATTGTAATTTTTCCCATTTTGTTAATTTCCTTCCTTTTGTATAATTATATAATCAATGTCAATTTATGTCAACCATTTCTTT
>JAVVUJ010000188.1:0-3121 GCA_036653195.1 Anaerovorax sp.
TTTCGCCGACTAAGGCGTTGGTCAGGCTGGATTTGCCCACGTTGGGTCGTCCGCTCCAATGGTTTGTCCGGGGATGTTTCATCATAGGTACAGCGAATCACGCCCAACCCTCTATTGCGATTCAAACCAATATGCCTCAATGCTTTGCACACATTTTTTAAATCTTCTTGGTTTTTCTGTAGCTGCACATTGGCAATTAAAACAACGCTTTCACCTGTGATTGGACTTTTTTCATTCATAACACGCACACTTCTTAAGCTTCCTTCATCCGCAATGCCCTCCTCCATTTTTGTTTGACTTCTCACAGAGGTGAACAGTTGCGTAATCATATTTTTATGTACATGCTCCGCTTTAATTGCCTCTACAATCACATCATAATCCTCTATATAGGCATTTCCTATAGCGACGCCGCATCCCTCATTTTTAGCCGTACCAAAAATTTCATTTATAATTTCTACAGGTAAAATCTCTTCTGCCCTTTGGCGTAAACAACCTTTGAGCCGTTTGGCAGGCAAATAGGGAATCCCATATTCGTCCATACAAACATCGCTGTCAATGCTACTTCCAAACGCTTCACCGCTTGCGCAACACAAGTCTGATTGCAACGTTATTTTAAGATAACCCATCGCTTCTCTCCCCCTTTTCTAATCTTTTCTTTTGGCCAGGTAACTCTGTAAACCATAAATCATACAATTCACTGATATCAAAGAGCAAGGCTAACAGTTTTTCCTGATCCTCCTCTATATGTTCCAGATGGTTTTGAAGTCCACTTTCTTGAGAGAACACCCGAAGAAGGGTTTTTTTTGCAGAAACTGCACTGTTCCCAATTTCAACGCCCAATTCTTTGATAACGCTATGTGCAACTTTATGCAACTTTAAAATGTCTACAACCTTTTCAAGTTGCGTAAAATTTGGCATGGTTGCCTGCATATCACTTACAGTTTCTCCAAAGACATACGGTCTTGCAACAAAGGAATTTTCCTTGGCTTCACGCTCCCAATGATAGGTATACTGATGTTTCCGAATCTCTTCTATATCCTCCTGTACACTGCTATGAATATAATGGAAGTCTATTCCGCATAGTTCTCTTCCTTTGCGAAAGTCATCACGCAACTTGTTTTTAGCTTGTTCACAGCATTGTTCTGCCACTTTATAGGCCTTTGCAAAAGGATAATGGCTATGAAAAATTGCGATTCCCGCACAAGAGCTATAATCCCCTTGACCCGTTTCCTGTACGCTTTTCAAATATGCCTTTGTCAAGGTAAGCGCACACCGTGCATTACAGATAAAGGTAATTTCATCGCCACCACCCACAATACTTCTCCATGCAAACACATGCTTCCACTTTTCATCTACATTTTGCTTCTCATGGATCAATTTATTTTTCACTGCCTTATTACCTTCAGTCACAAATACGCCGTCTACTTCCCCCGATTTTTCACGCAATGTATTGATACAAGAATCATAATCCGTTTTACCCTTTAAAATAGAGGCGAACTTATTTCCCATGTTATTACCATCGATATATACAACCGCCAATAAGCTTTCTCTGCCTTTTTCAGTGCAAAGTTCATCCAATAATTGCACGTTATGGATTTCTTCCGTACAAAGTTCCTCTTCCAAACGAACCTTGTCCATCTCTACCACTTTGCCATGCTCACCCCCTTGGATTTTGTTTCTAGCCAATTTGGTTTTTTTCTCAACCTGGGCGTATTTTGTTATCTTTGCACTGCTACCTGTAGTAAATTCATTTTTTGCCTCTTTTTTAGTAATCGGTTTCCAAACATTTCTATCCATCAATACAAAAGGCAGTGTGTTCGCAGTATGTAATGGTGTTTCTTGTTTCTTGAGTCTATCGCAAATTTCCATCAGCTGTTTCTGATCCTTCACATAATTTTCGCTTATGGGTACACAGGCAAACAATGGTGTAAGGCCATTGGTGTTCTCCAATAATTTCTTGCAAAAAATTTTGTTATAGCTAACAAAAACTTCATTATTTTGATACACCATAAAAAGGTTGCCACCGCCTTCATACACCACCTCTCCATGGTAAACTTTTTCCGTATGTTCATCTTTATTCTGTTTGCACCCAAGACGCAGTTGCATAGCATCATAGGAAAATTTTTCTTTAGAAATGTAAATATTGTCATCATACAAATAGTCATTAAAGACATCTGTAATGATTTGCGATGCACCTACGATTTCCTTGATTTTATTGGTTTCATAGATAAATTTCTGCTTGCTTCTGATGTTATACATGGCAAGAACCGGTGTTATTTCCTTGCTTTGGTTGCTCATTTTAACTCCTTCCGCATAATAAACCATTTAATAAAATGCTGAATTTTTTGACTAAAACTCAGTAACACCTCTATTGTACCCCTTTTTCAAATTTTCGTCAATATTCTAAATTTTTTGACAATACATCAATTGACTTTATTTTTCGCCCTAAAAAATAAAAGTCAAACATTCCACACTACTTTCGTGAAATGTTTGACTTTTATTCTAAACAAAATATAAGAATACGTAGCTACGTACTACTTTTACTGCCCAGCGACTTTTTAAGTTTCCATGAGGGAAATCAAGTGGAACATGGGTCGGAACCGCCATTGGGTGCTTGCCTACCACAAAAAAATGACGAGCAACTTTTTAAGCTTTCATCTGATTGCAAATTTACCATAAATGATTCGCTCATGTCGTATAATAATCAATTTTCAAATGCCCTAAATTGGATTGCAAATTTTCTTTCTTATAGGTAAGGTCGCAACAAGCCTAAACCAGAGCCTAAGCCAGAACAGTTTCAATTCCTCATAGGTAAGGTTGCAACGAATTCCTAGTTACTATTTAATTTGCAGATTTTAATTGAGTTTCAATTCCTCATAGGTAAGGTTGCAACAAAAAAGTTTGGAAAAGACCCGAACTTTTGCCCTTGAGTTTACGTTTCAATTCCTCATAGGTAAGGTTGCAACTTTGTTGAAGAAAGTGACGGGCTGTATGAGATATGGCCCCGAAGTTTCAATTCCTCATAGGTAAGGTTGCAACGAATATGAAGAAATAACTTTAGAAGATTTCTTAGTTGGTTTCAATTCCTCATAGGTAAGGTTGCAACGAAGAGAATGTATAC
>JAVVUJ010000189.1:0-3091 GCA_036653195.1 Anaerovorax sp.
CCATATCCTTGTTATTGATTCCAAAGTATGCGTTGGCCATCTTTGTGGTAGTCTATTCCATTTACTTTTTTATTGCCGGATCCATAGAACCTATCTTGACTTCTGCTGCGTCAGAAGCCACCGACTATCGGAAAAAAGGTGCACTGTTTGGCATTTTAGGGACCGTCAATTCCGTTTCTATGATGGTGTCACCCATGTTGGGTGCGGTGATTTCTGCAAAGATGGGCATCCATGCTATTTTGATTTTAATGCCGGTTTTTACGGTGATTCAGTTGATCTTGCTCTACGTTAACAAGAGAAAGGTAAAGGTCTACTATGATTGATTTCCATGTGCATACGTATTATTCAGACGGCAGCCTATCTCCGGAAAATGTGGTGAAACGGGCAAAAAATAAGGGTGTAACCCTTTTATCTATTACCGATCATGATGGGCTTTCGGCTATGAACGAAGGGCAAAGAGCCGGCGTTCAATATGGGGTAAAAGTGATACCCGGCATTGAATTGAGTACGGAAATGGGAGAAGGGGAGATTTTTCAAAGATCCATAGAGCCGGATTCCAAAATCTATATGCATATTTTGGGTTATGGTATAGACAAAGACAATGCCATGTTGAATCAGGCGGTGGCGGAAATCCAGGCAAATCGTGTGGCGAGAAATGAAAAAATGCTTTCGGTTTTAAAGGAGTTGGGTTATGAATTGTCCAAAGAAGAGTTGCAGGTAGATCCCCACAGCACGTATATCGGAAAGCCAAATATGGCAAGAGCCTTGGTAAAAAAAGGCTATATTTCCCATGCGAAAGAAGCTTTTCAAGCAGGTAAATTTTTGGCACATCCGGAGGTGAAAAAAATTCATCGTGTGAAAATAGAGGCGGCATACGCCATAGAGCTCATTAAGGGCGCCGGTGGTATTGCGGTTTTGGCGCATCCTATGAAAATTGCCTATAAAAACAAAAACCAAGAGGGCAGCTTTTATGATAAACTGTGGCCTCTTCTTTTGGAACTAAAAGGACAAGGATTGGGGGGGATGGAGTGCTATTATAGCAGCCATTTAATCAGTGAAACCCAACGGTTGATTGAGATGGCTGAAAAAGCAGGGTTGAAAATCAGCGCAGGCACTGATTTTCATGGACCTGACCTTAACAAAGAAATTGAAATAGGGAAATATCCTATACCACCTTTAAAGTCCAATCTTCAATATTCCATAGGTTTGTAATCCAATCCTGGTAAAATTCCGGTTCATGACAAACCAATAAGATGGTGCCCTTAAATTTCATAAGGGCCTTTTTTAATTCTGCTTTTGCTTCTATATCCAGGTGGTTGGTAGGCTCGTCGAGAATCAACCAATTGGCTTCTCGTTGCATAAGACTGCAAAGACGTACCTTGGCATTTTCACCGCCGCTGAGTACTCGCATTTGGCTTGTAATATGCTCATTTGTCAGACCGCATTTTGCCAGTGCTGTTCGAACTTCTGCATTGGTATAAGAAGGGAATTCATTCCAAATGTAATCCAAAGCGGTGATTTCGCTGTCTCTGCCGGCTTCCTGCTCAAAATAGCCGGGCACTAAAAATTCACCCAGCTGAGCCTCTCCGGAAATCGCTGGGATGTTACCTAAAATGGTTTTCAGTAAGGTACTCTTCCCAAGACCGTTGGTTCCCATAATGGCTACTTTCTGGTTTCGTTCTAAGGTGAATTGGACGGGGCGTGTTAAGGGTTCGTCGTACCCTAAAACAAGGTCTTTCCCTTCCACAATAAATCGGCTGGGGGTGCGTGCTTCTTTAAAAGAAAAAGAAGGTTTCGGTTTTTCCCTGGGTCTTTCCAACACGTCAATTTTATCCAACATTTTCTGCCTGCTGTTGGCCATCCCTCGGGTGGCAACCCGGGCTTTGTTTCTGGCAATAAAATCTTCTGCTTTTTCAATTTCTTTTTGCTGTCTTTCGTAGGCTTTGGACTCTTGGTCTTTTTTTACCGCGTACATCTGACGAAATTTTTCGTAGTCTCCCGTATATCTTGTCAGTTCGCCGTCGTTGACATGGTAGATTACATTGATGACGGAATTAAGGAACTCCATATCATGGGACACCAAAATAAAGGCATTTTCATAGTCTTGCAAATAGCGTTTCAGCCATTCAATGTGTTCAAAGTCCAAATAGTTGGTAGGCTCGTCTAAAATTAGAATAGAAGGGTCTTGGAGCAATAGTTTGGTCAGAAGAACCTTTGTACGCTGACCGCCGCTTAAATCGGCAACATCTTTTTCAAGGCCGATAGAACCTAAGCCTAAGCCATTGGCCAATTCGTCAATCTTTGCATCCAAAGTATAGAATCCGCTGTGCTCTAAAATATGCTGGATTTCACCTGCATCTTCCATCATAGACATCATGTCTTCTTCAGAAGCGGTGCCCATGTCTTCATAAAGCTGCAGCATTTCACCTTCCAGCGTATACATACTCTGAAAGGCATCTCGCAAAGCATCTCGTATGGTCATACCCTTCTTTAAAGAAGAGTGCTGATCCAAGTATCCAACCGTCACACGTTTTGCCCATTCGATACTGCCCTCATCAGGAGTAAGTTGTCCTGTAATCATATTTAAAAATGTAGACTTACCTTCGCCGTTGGCACCGATTAAGCCGATATGTTCGCCCTTTAGAAGCCTGAAGGAGGCATCCTCCAAAATTCGTCTGGCACCAAATCCATGGGTAACTCTTTCTACTGTTAATAAACTCATGTTTTATTCCATCTCTTTCTATATTTCCTATTTTTCAGTTTCTATGATTGTGCAAAATTTGTCTGCCCTTGTCTGCGCAAGGTTAAACAATCACTTTAAAATTATACTGGAACTAAGGTAGGTTGTCAAATGTGATAAAAAATCCAACAAGGAATTTGATGACTGATTCGTGATATAAAACCAAATGTTTGTAAATAATTTACAAAATAATGATTGACATAAAATGTAAACAATAGTATAATAAACCATAACATAAAAAAACAGGTTACTTCATGAGAAAAATGAAAGGAAGGAAATTGCAATGTCGGAAAAAGAAAAAAATAGGGAAGAAGAAAAACAGGTAGAAAAAGAAAAAAACAATGAGGAAGA
>JAVVUJ010000190.1:0-3077 GCA_036653195.1 Anaerovorax sp.
TGGCATCTGACTTAAACCAACCGGAAATCATGTTCTTAAACATGTACATCACTTCATAATTCGTCAGTTTCAGCACATATTTATCCATGCTCTTCTTTTCTGCAATCTTTAGATATCCTGTGGCAAGCATAAGGCTCCAGATGGCTTCCTCATTGTGATCCAGCTGGTTAAAAACGATCTGTTCATCAATGGTTGCAATCATGCTTTCACCATTCATCAAAGCCATCATTTGTTCCTTTACATCTTCACTTCCCCGCCTTATAAGCATGCCCACCAAACTGTTACTGCTGGTATTTGCCCAATAGGGTTTCAATTTTCGTTCCGACAAATAGTTAATGATTGACCATGGATTATAAATAACAGTATCTTGGCCAAATATGAAGCCATCATACCAGGTTTCTACTTCACCGGCTTGATCTGAAAGTCCATAATATGCCAGTGATTTTGCCACTTCTTCTACTGTAAACCCAAAAACATCCGCATATTTCTCCGAGGATATGGTTATCACTGCCAAATTGTTTAAATCCGAAAAAATACTTTCTTTGCTAATTCTGGTTATGCCCGTCAAAATTCCTCGTTCCAAGTAGGTGTTTCCCTTAAAGGTGGCGTTAAACAAGCTCCGAATAAAGGAAGCCATCTCATCCCAATAACCATTTACGTAGGCTTCCTGCATGGGTGTATCGTACTCATCCAAAAGTATAATGACTTTTTTTCCGTAGTATTTATATAAATAGCCCGACAATTTATTTAAACTATCTGTATATGCTGTATCTGATAATTTCTGTGCACAAAAATCCCTAAACTCCTCTTTTTCCGTTTCACTTAAAAGGGAACTTTCCAATAAAAAACCATTGGTTTCATAAATTTCTGCAATAAGCCTTCTTATTTTTTCCAAAGTATGGTTGACATTATTTTCTTTTATACCTGCAAAACTCAAACTTATGACAGGGTACGTTCCCTGCAACCCCCTGAATTTCTCATCTTCCCATATGGACAGTCCTTCAAATATTTTTCCGCCGTCAGCATATTTATTGGAAAAGAAGTAGTCTACCATGCTGATAGTCAAGGTTTTCCCAAATCGTCTTGGGCGAGCTATAAGGGTTACATCATCTAAGTTTTCCCACCATTCTTTTATAAAATAGGTTTTATCCACGTAGAACGCTTCCTGCTCTATGATGCTCTTAAAGTCCTGTTTTCCGATTCCCACAACCTTTTTCGACATGCATTTTCCCCTTTCCTATTTTTCTGTAATGTAATCCATTCTATTCGTTTATTCTATACTAAAACCTGTGTTTTTACAACTCCAATCTGGCGACTCCAATCTGCGACATGGTTTCCTGACGCAAACAAAATCCGGCATAAAATTTAATCAATAAAGATGGAAAATCCAAGAGTACTTTCGATTTATAAAAGAAACCGGATGAAAGATTTATCCTCGAACCTCAGCTCAACTAAAAAAAACTGCCATAATGAATTTGAATCATTATAACAGTTCTTTTTTATCAAGCAATTATTACAGCATGTT
The DNA here is from genome assembly GCA_036653195.1 of Anaerovorax sp. Classification (GTDB taxonomy): domain Bacteria; phylum Bacillota; class Clostridia; order Peptostreptococcales; family Anaerovoracaceae; genus JAVVUJ01. The sequence goes on from JAVVUJ010000190.1 coordinate 1,526, forward strand.
CTTTCGCATTTCTTCAGGTGTCATGGTTGAAATATAGGAAACAGGAATGTCAAAGATGGTCTTGCATCCGCTCATGCCTTCTTTATTCATTCGATAGGTGGCTCTTGCATAAGCAACCAACACACTTGACGTGAATTCGGGATTTGATTCTAAGGTTAGTTTGAATTCATAGATATGCTTATGTTCTTCGTTCCATCCCGTCTTTCCGCTTCGAATCATGAATCCACCATGAGGAATGCCTCTATGGTCTTTCTGAAGTTCTTCTTCACTGATAAAGTGTACGGTGGTATCATACTCTGCAAAATAGGCGGGCATGGTTTTAATCTCTTCCTCTATCTTTGCCTTGTTCCCATCTTCCCCAATCACAACAAAACACTCTCGGGTGTGTTTTTGTCTCGTCGTCAACGTTGGATTACTTCCGCTCCTCACCTGTTCAAGAGCACTTTCCACAGGAATGGTATATTGTCTTGCGTCTTTCACACCCTCAATACGTCTGATGGCGTCTGAATGCCCCTGGCTGACACCTTTTCCCCAGAAGGTATAGTTTTCCCCTTTGGGAAGAACAGCTGTCGCTACCGCTCTGTTTAAGGAAAACAAACCGGGATCCCAACCAACTGAAATGGTCGCAACTTTTCCGCCTGATTTTGCCGCAGCATTTACATTTTCAAAATGTTCCGGAATTTTGGAGTGGTTATCAAAGCTGTCCACCACATTAAAGAGTTGCGCATATTTAGGCGTCTGTTCCGGCAAATCCTTTGCACTTCCCCCACAAAGAACGAGCACATCAATGGCATCCGTCATAGATTCCAATTTTTCCATACCATACACATTCACATTGGGCGTTGCAATGGTAATACTTTCCGGATTCCTCCTACTAAATACGGCTGTCAGCTCCATATCAGGGCTGTTTTTTACTGCGCTTTCAACGCCTTTTGCCAAATTTCCATAGCCTATTATTCCAATTCTGATTTTATTCATTCTATTTACCCCTCTCTTTTTTTGATTACTTCCTTTTCTTCCTATTTCAGCAACCGCCTATCATGCAGCGGTCGTCCGCACAACTGCCTGTCATTTTTATAGACTCTTGTCATCCAATGAATGTTTTTTCACGACAATGCTGCTTCAATGAATGGAATAATTATATAGTAAAATCAATAAAAGTTCAACAAATTAATCCGGTCCACAAGGGTTTCGTTTTCAGGTAGCTGTACGATTTCTCCCCCTAGCCTTACACTCTTTCACCTTTACAGGAACCGTCATGCCATCTCCCATGGCAAAATTCTCATTTTTTAATTCAAAAAAGAAAAAATCACGAATCTATTGTAATTCGTGATTCTTTCATGGTTGCGGGAAGAGGATTTGAACCTCTGACCTTTGGGTTATGAGCCCAACGAGCTTCCAGCTGCTCCATCCCGCGTCATCGCTTAATTTTCTGAAGAATTCGACCCATTGTACACTATAAAAAGTGTGGTGCCGGGAACCGGGGTCGAACCGGTACGATCGATAAAGATCGCAGGATTTTAAGTCCTGTGCGTCTGCCAATTCCGCCACC
>JAVVUJ010000191.1:0-3073 GCA_036653195.1 Anaerovorax sp.
ATGAGAGGAAAAATTCCGAAGCTTACAGAAGAAGATATAGAACATCTGTATAAAATCATTACCATGGATGGTGTTGTTGTCAGTGTAAAACATGGTCAACAAGTGGTTTCCTCAACGGATCAAGCCGCATTCAGTTTAGGAACTGTCAGCAATATACCGGTAGATCGAATTGTACAAGTCCAAATTTTAGAAAGAGGAATCGGCAGTGATTCTACAGATTACGGTGCATTGGATTATAATTTTAAGGCAGTAAAAGCTATTGCAAATTATGAATCTGCATCCTTGGAAAGAGCATTAGATGGAGCCGTTATTCCTATTTTATATGGGGCTATGCCTAATCTTGGAATTTATACAAAACCGGATGGACCCGTAGAAAATTGGGCTGAACTTTTGCCAAACGGAAAGGTGGAAGAAGCGTTTAAAGCACAAGAAGAGGCAGTAGAATTAGCAGTACATGACATGGTTTATGTAGCAGGTCAGATGCGTGAAGTTGGTGCAGATGGAATTAATTTAGATACTTGTGGAGCTGCGGGGGATGCCGATTTTCTCGCTTCCCTGAGAGCGTGTGAAGAAATAAAAAGGAAATATCCGGATTTGGGTGTTGAAGTGGGTATGGCCGGAGAATTCGTCTTAGGTATGCATGGAAGATTAAAGTATGACGGTGTTAGACTTGCAGGGTTGTATCCTCATAAGCAGGTTAAATTGGCTGAAAAAGCGGGCGCGACGATATTTGGTGCCGTAGTGAATACGAATACTTCTAAATCGTTTCCGTGGAACATTGCAAGAGTTTGTACCTTTTTAAAGGAAACGGTAAAAGAAGCGGGGAAAATTGCTGTGCATGCTAATGTGGGCATGGGTGTAGGCGGCATTCCCATGTGTGAGGTGATTCCTTGTGATGTGGTTTCAAGAGCAGATAAAGCGCTCATTGAAATTTGTAAAATAGACGGATTGTAGGTAGGCGAAGGTGATGTAATAGGAACAGAAATTACTCATGGACTTTCATCTTGTATGGGTGGCGTAAAGACGGCCGGAGATCTGGTTTTCAGAATGCAACTAATGTACGGTATGAAAATAAATGAAGCCAAAGAGTATGTGGCAAAATTATTTGATATTTCTACTTTCGATTTATGTGATTCGTCCATCATGACAGAAATAAGAGCGGATTTGGGAATCGGCGTACAAATGCCTACTGACGGGGCACCATCCGGAATTGCCGCAAAAATGCGAATAGTAGAGAAACTGGGCATCAAAATCAATTCCGTTGATGATTTTAAGCGTAGGGCAGGTATCTCAAAATAATGCAAACTTAGGTAAAACTAGGTATGATAGTTTACAGAAAAGGAGGTGTTTATGGAAATGTTTGATATGGCATTTTGGTCCATTGTACCGGCCTTGTTGACGATTGCGCTAGCGATTATAACAAAAGAAGTTTTGCTGGCTATGTTCATCGGCGTATTTACAGGGTGTATGTTTATTGAAAATTTAAATCCCCTTTATGCCCTTGCAAAAATGGTAGAAATTTTCCTTGGTGTTTATAATCCAGAGGATGGCACATTGATACCGGGGGCAATAACGGAACCGGGCAGTGCCATGGTTTTAATTATCATTATATTGATTGGAGGGTTTATAGGGCTGATGGTTAAATCAGGCGCTTCACTGGCATTTGCGGAATTGCTGTCTTCAAAAGTGAGTTCGCCGAAGCGTGCGCGTTGCACGGTATGGTTGATTGGCATGTTACTGTTTTTCGATGATTATTTTAATGACTTAACAAATGGTACGATTATGAGACCTATCTCGGATCGTTATGAGGTACCGAGAGAAAAACTGGCTTATATTATAGACTCTACAACCGTAGGTATTTGCCAAATTTCACCTATATCCACATGGGTTGCCTTTATTTGTTCTCTCATGGGGGGCGGCCTAGTGACCGCTGGTATTGAAGGGGATGCCTTTAAATTATTTATTCAGGCTATTCCCTATAATTACTATGCTTGGGTATCGTTGGCTATGGTAATTTCCGTTGCGTACTTTAACATTAATTATGGACCTATGGCTACAGCAGAACGTCGGACGGCTAAATCGGGATTGGTTTGTGAGAAGAGTTTCGGAGGCGATGCCGGTGACGATGATTTTGCGGGAATAGAGATTGCGAAAGGAAAAGCAAATGATTTGATTGTTCCGTTACTGATATTAATTGTAGGAGTGTTACTATTTTTATTGTATACTGGTGGTTTTTTTCAGCATTTTGATTTCCTACAAACTGTCAATTCTATGGATGGAATCTTAGCTATGACTTATGCATTTCTGATTACAGTGGTATTTTGTGTCGTATACTTTGCAATCAAAGGTTTGTCCAGTGTCATGGATTCTATCGCTGCCATTGTTATTGGGGCAAAATCCGTTCTTTATGCGATGATGGTTTTATCATTTGGATGGGCATTAGGTGGGATCTGTGAAGAAATGAATGCAGTGGGCTTTATGATTTCTGCATTTCAGGGAAATATACCACAATTCATGACACCGTTTATTGCATTTTTATTTGCGGGTTCAATGACTTTTGCCATAGGAGGATGTTGGGGCACTTACGCAATTATGATTCCGCTGGTGATTCCTTTGGCTGTAGCTACAGATGCCAGCATGATTGTTTGTTTGACGGCAGTAATCGGTGGCGGCGGTCTTGGATGTACTTGTTCACCTTTGGCAGACACATCTATTGTATCTTCTATGTCGGCGAATGTATCTTTAATTGATCATATTAAGACCCAAGCGCCATACTCATTGACTTGTGGAGCGATTGCCAGTGTGGGATACTTGCTTGCAGGCATTTTGAATAGTCCGCTGGTGCCTATGGTAACGGTTATTGTGCTCTTTGTGATTACCGTGTTTGGTTTAAACAAACTGTTTGGAGAGAAAAAAGCAGATATCCAAAAAGATAGGGAGGAGAAGGAATGAAAAAATACTTTACCAGAATGGGGGATGGTGCTGCTGTTTATATGACAGAAGCAGAAATTCGAAACGATATGGCAGAAGGCGTAGCTGATGCTGCAAAGAGAGGAAAAATTAAACCTTTAAC
>JAVVUJ010000192.1:0-2976 GCA_036653195.1 Anaerovorax sp.
AAATAATAGATGAGAGCCAAAAGGAGGCCTACGGATGCAGATTATCAATTTTTTGCGAACAGAATTTAAATGCTGCAATAAGGAAGAACTGCCCATGCTAGTGGAAAATTATCACCCTAAATCTGAAATTAATTATATACTGATTGACGATGGAGAAGGCATAAAAGAAGTATATAAAATGGTGGATCTGCTGTTCTTGCAGAAAAAATCCTTGAAATTTTATGAAGATGAACAGGCATTGGCAAGCATTGCTCTTCGTTTCCATTGCATGCAAAATACGTGGGATACCAATAGTATTTTAGATCATTATGAAGATATTTTAATTATGTTGGACAGAAATAAAGCGGTTATTGGGACGATTGATAACTTGCCTGTTAAAAAAATTATGATTTCAAATTTCACAAAAGAGAAAAAAGAGAATGATAACCCTCAATACACCCATCAAACAGCCAGCAAATATTATCAAAAGATGGTAGAAAATTTGGGAGAAGAGATTTTTGTGGCAGATGGAGAAGGTAATGTTATTTTTATCAACCATGCGTCTGAACAAATGTTGCAATTGCCAATGAATGAAATTATCGGTAGAAATGTCAGAGACTTAGAGGCAGAAGGGTTTTTAAATCCCAGCTGTACATTGGAAACCATCAAAGCCGGAAAAAAAGTAGACCTGATACAAGAAGTGAAAAACGGAAGGAGGCTTTTGGCTACAGGTGTGCCAATATTTGATAAAAATGGGAAGATGACCATGGTAATCAGTACCTCCAAGGATCTTGATTATTTGAATGGGCTTTTGGAACAGATGGAACATCAGAATATTGCATTGGAAATTCAAAAAGAGGAAATTAAAACCCTGCGAAATGAAATCTTAAACCAGGAAGGTTTTGTAAGCCGATCTAAATCCATGGATGAAGTGAAGAAAAAAATTGCCCGTGTGGCGCCCCTAGACATGACCGTTCTGGTCAACGGAGAAACCGGGGTGGGTAAAGAGGTGACGGTGAAAGCCATTCATCGGTTTAGCAGCAGAAAGGACAAGCCGTTTATCAAGATCAATTGCGGGATGATACCGGAAAATTTAATGGAGTCGGAATTTTTCGGCTATGAAGACGGCGCATTTACAGGGGCCAGTAAAAATGGGAAAATCGGAACGGTAGAACTTGCCAATGGCGGCACCTTGTTTTTAGATGAAATTGGAGAGATGCCTCTGTCTTTGCAGGTAAAGTTGTTGGAATTTTTGCAAGATAAAACCATTACAAGGGTAGGCGGCGTTAAAAAAATTGCGGTGGATGCCAGAATTATCGTGGCAACCAATCGGGATTTAGAGGACTTGTGCAAGAAAAATTTGTTTAGACAAGACCTGTACTATAGACTCAATATTTTTCAGATACTCATTCCGTCTCTTCGAGAACGGGAAGATGATATACTCCCCATTGCAGAATACTATTTATCTCAATACAGCAATAAGTATGGCATTAAAAAAACACTTTCAGATGATATTAAAACAGCGTTTTTGTCTTACGGATGGCCGGGAAATATTAGAGAGCTGGAACATGTATTGGAATGTTTATATGTAACGGTAGATGGAAGCCTGATTGAAGCCGCAGATTTCAACAGGCTTGTCAACAATAAAAAAGAAGAGAATTATGCCAGCAAGATCTATTGTACGGAAATTATGCCTTTAAAAGAAGCCAAGTGGGAAGTAGAAAAACAATTGATTCGAAAGGCCTATGAGGTAGTGGGTTCTACTTATAAAGTGGCAGAACTGTTGAGCATTGATCAATCCACCGTTGTAAAATTAATGAAAAAACATCAGGTGACCAAATGATGAAAAAGAGCCTAATAAGCAATGAAAAAAATCATCCCATAAAATATGTTGAAAAAAGGGGGATAAAGGCACTTATTGCCTTTTAAATCGCCATAAAAAAACAAATTAAATAATAAAAAACAAAAATAGCGATGAATAAAATCATCGCTATTTTTAAAATGCATAACTTGAAAGAAGGTGATTAAAGTCGGAAACCGTTGCAAACACAAGAAAATTCTGTCATTTCTAAAAATGAAGATAAATGGCACAAAACTTGCTTTATATGAAGGTAAGGAACGTTTGCTCAGCCATGATGGGTATTTTCATTGTCAAAGTATCAATCAGCGTATGTTGGTGCTTGATTTTGACTTTGGTTCCACTGGCAATTATCTTTGCAAATGCAGGATTTACAGCCATAAAGATGATAAAAATAGTCATTTAAATTTTAAAATGAGGTGCGTATGGTGACAGAAAGCCTTATGATCAAACAAATAGGAGGTAGAATTATGGGTAGTAAAGGAAAGAATCGTGTATCTATTTTGGATACGATTCATTCCGCCAACTTGAAATCAAACAAGTTAAGCGATGAACAGCTGTACGCCATTCATGCGGCCAGCTTAGAAGTTTTGGCGCAAGTGGGCATTAAAGTAGAAAGTAAAAAAGCCAGAGATTTATATGAATCTGCAGGTGCCTATATTGACGGAGAGACTGTGAAAATACCAGCACATATTGTAGAAGATTGCATTAAGTCTGCACCATCTGTGGTTTTGTTGGCAGGTAGAAATGTTAAAAACGACTACGTCATTAAGCAAAAAAAAGTGGCATTTATTAATTTTGGAGAAGGCGTCAATGTCATTGATCCTTATACCAAAGAATATCGACCGTCTGTCAAATCAGATTTGGAGAGAAACACCCTTGTAGTGGATGCCATTAACGTTCTTCCCGTTGCGTACAGATCCGTTGCATCTCAGGATAAGCCGGGGCACGTACAAGCGTTGCATAATGCGGAAGCTATGTTTAATAACACGACAAAACATATTTTCATAGGTCCTGACGGCGAGAAAAATGCGGAAAAAATCATAGAGATGGCCGGTGCTATCGTTGGCGGTAAAGAAAAATTAAAGCAGAGGCCCATTGTAACCTTTAACGTATGCCCTACAAGTCCTTTGCAGCTA
>JAVVUJ010000193.1:0-2954 GCA_036653195.1 Anaerovorax sp.
TCATTTCTTCAGGAAATTCCTTTTGGTATTTTTTGTAAAGGGTTCTGGCACGAGGTACCAAATTGGCAAAAGTCCAAATAAAGAAAACCAAACCCGAAACAGACCAAGTAAAAATAGCAAAACCCAGCCATTCCATCAATTCTCCAAAATAATTTGCACTTGTAACATACTTAAACATTCCTCCTTTCGGCAAATAGTGCTTTGTATCTTCATCACTTTTTCTTAAATGACGAATAATATAGTCAGAACGCAGATTGACATAAAATCCCCAGATAAAAATGACCAAACCTATAATGAACTGAGGGCTCCATAACCATGATATCGGATGCCGCTGTCAGCAAGTCGTTGCCTCTCATGACAATTCCGCCTTCGGCTCTTTCTGATTCCGCAAAATGAATGTCATAGCCATTTTCGGCCAAAGTGAGGAGAATTTTTTCTGTCTGTCTCGCTCCGTCAATATTGGCAATACCCACTGTTGGATTTTCAATTCCGGCAGCCTTTGCTGCTATTATACCATAAATCGCATTCTTTACCATACCACAAATTCGATCTGTATCAGAAGTTCCTGTTGTGGTGGCTAAAAAAAGTTCTTTCCCTTTGCCCGGTGTGATAATCCGCCCAACAGTAGATACCCCGATAGGAAACGGGAAATGCATGGTTACAGCACCTTGAATTTCTCCTGATTCAAGCATTTCTTCCATCTTCTTATGAACATCTTCGCCTTCAATGACAAGGGTTTTGCATCCTCTTTTTGCAGCAAGTCTGGCTCCTTCGTAAATATTTTCCATACCAAGTTCGCTGCCTTCGGCTGCAATGCCTATCACGGGTTTGCTACCAAACTCGCCTGTTTCCAAGGCATCTGCCATATCAAGAAAGGTTTTCCCAATCATCTCTTTTATTTTTTTTTCGCTCATGACATTACCTCATGAACCCTTCTGCAAAATCTCTCATGGCTTCGCCTATAAGACTTTTCACCTTTGCTTCGTCTACACCGCCGTCGCCTGATTCTGCACCACCTTCATTTTTTTGCACGATGAAAGAGACGCCGTCAAATAAATTGGTCATTCTGCCAAGGAACAAGCTCCCTTTTCCGATAATCATGGCTTTTTTCGTCGTTCCTTCTAAGATTTCATCTCTGGCAAACCCTAAATAAGGAACGCCTGAAGGAATATGCCCCTGTGTAGGTGCCCAACCTGTCATGCCGTGTTTTTTAACAAAATCAGCAATATCGGCTCTCGCCACCTCGCCTCGTTTTACGCCAAGGGCTGCAATCATCTTATAGTTTGCTTCCGGAACATCTCCCGCCCCTGCCGGCTTTGTAATATCCGGATTTTGCATTTCCGGTGAAAATTTATCGATATCCACAAGCTTCAATCCGGCTCTGTCCAATGGATCGGTAACCAAAGAACCGATTACATTTTGCGGTGCAGATCCTGTACCTACCGTATGTCTTCCAATGATATCATTTCTGATTTCAGGATTCACGCCGTCATTTTCACTAACTAAGATGGCAAATCCTGCAATCATATCTTCTAAAATGGGCATATCTTTTTTTACGTGATCTTTTCCGTTCATACCCAATTTGGCTGTGCATCCGCCGGCAGCAACGATTACATTTTTGTACGTTCCTGCTTTTACAAGAGATGCCGCTTCGATCATGGCATGAGCCGGTGCTGCGCAGAATCCTCTTGTGTCTGATCCTGTGGCATTCACCAGACCGGCTACTTCAGCAGCTGCCTTGGCAAAGTTTCCGCCGCCTCTTTGGTTCATGTCACCGCATGCTTCTTCGCAACAGTCCACTACATAATCCACTTCTGCGGGATCTATACCGGTCACCCTGATTAAATGCATAATAGAAAGGACACTTGAAGCTTTTGAAACCAAGTTTTCCAACATAATATGCGCTGATAAATTTATATCTACATCATGGGCTCTTTTCACTGCGCCCACTAAATTTCCTTCAAAATATAAAGGTTCGGAATGTTCTTCCTCTACCAGTTTTTTTATTTCCTCTGCGCCGTCTTGGTTTTTCTCCAATATGGCTGCTTTTTCTGCGCCGATTAATTTGTGATTTGCTAATTTTTCTTTCACGTCTGCGGCAAAATTCTTTTCCAGTTTTACTAAGTCAAATACATCGCAAATTTGAAGAAGACCATAAAACTCGTCTTGGGGCATGATTTCTCCGAATTTACCTTCTCTGTCGGCATGTTCTGCCTTTTTATCGTACCATGGGAATTCTACGTTTCTTAATTCTTCCGGTGTCATATTCCCAATATAGACCTGATTCGGAATGTAGGAAACTGCGTCTTCAAAATTTCTCAGATGCTTTGGAAGTTCTACCAAATACTCTGAACTGGGATTTACGATTCGTTCAGTAGTCTGTGTTGTCCCATTGTGGATTACCATATCCGGTGCTGCTACCAAAGTGTAGCCGGCTCCTTTTAAAACTGCGTACCCGCCCATATTATTTCCCTTTCTATTTTTACGATTCTATCATTTGAAAAAATGAGGGCACCCAAATTGTAGGTGCCCTCATTTCGGCTAGAACTTACAGAATTGTTCTCTGATAGCGGTCATTTCCTTAACGACGTCATCCACATCAAGGACCATTTCCATCATACTGATCTGCTCGTCATAAACGCCTGCATCTACTTCATCTTTCATTTCTGGTTCACATATGTGATATACTGAGAGTCCCAACGAGACTCCTGCTAATGGACCGGCAAAAGTCGGATCGCCTGCAGTAACAGTTTCAGCGGCAAGACCTGCTGCTTCACCCTCTGCTGCACCAAGTACTACAACAACATTTTTGTCGCCATACTGCTCTGCGAATTCCTTAACTCTTTTTTGGTTTTCCAAGTCCATTGCACCTGCGGCTGTTCAGACAAAGCATTCCGTAGAAGAAAAAATCACTTCTCCTCCGGCGGTTTTTACACATTCTTCAATCGCCGGGC
>JAVVUJ010000194.1:0-2947 GCA_036653195.1 Anaerovorax sp.
ATATTGCAACCTTGCAATCTTGCGTTCATTATATCCTATTTTAAAGCAACTTCCGTACCAATATTCAGAATATTTATTTTTCAATGTTTCTTAAAAGAAGCTGTCTTTTATAAAAGACAGTCTTATTTATTTTGCGCTTCTTTAAAATCCGTCTATCTCCATGAATGTAACCTTTTCAGATAAAAAAACAACCCGTCCTTTTGAAAAGACGTATGTCTTTACACAAGAACGAGTTGTCCCTATTATATTTGGTTTGTGGGAATGTTTTTCTTTAAAACATGATATTTTTTCTTTTATACTATAATTAACCTTGTTTTTTTCTGTATTTCACTCATTTATTCATGAATCTCTTCCATCATTTCAGTTATTTTGATTATTCTTTCAACCGATTCTCTTTCATCATTTCAGTCTACTGTACCAGCACGTTTATCCTTAGGCAAATGGCCTGCTGAATTTTCTCACAATATTTCCGGTAGACTATCTTGATGGAATGATAGAACTGCACAAATGGCACACCATTCGCCATCTTCTAAAATTTCTGCAATCCTAAATCCGGCTTCCACAATGGCTGCTGAAACCCATTCTTTCTTCTCTACTAAAATACCGGAAGAAATATAGACGGATTTTCCCTTCAAATGTTTTGCTACATCTGCAGAAAGCATCACCACCAAGTCAGCCATCAAATTGGCCACCACAACATCCCCTTTAAAATCAAGACCCTTTGTCAAATCACCATAACCAATGGTCACAGGGTTCTCCTCTAAGCCTTCCAAATTTCCGCAACTTTCACGATTTTTCATACGTTCTTCCATGATGGCTTTTAAATTCAACCCTACATTTTCCTTGGAAACCCGCACCGCCTCTTTGTCTATATCCACACCTAAAACCGCAGAAGCCCCTAAAAGACCGGCTGCAATAGAAAGGATGCCCGATCCACAGCCTACATCTAAAACGGCATCGCCCGCCTCCATATACTTTTCCAACAGCTTCATGCACAAGGAGGTGGTTTCATGGGTGCCGGTGCCAAAAGCCATACCCGGATCAATCTCAATCACCAATTGATTGGAATTTTCTTTTTCATAAGGCTCCCAAGTGGGTTTCACCACCAACCGATCCGTAATCTTGGCAGGCTTAAAGTATTCCTTCCAATTGTCTTTCCACGTATCGTCGCAAACTTTCGTCACATGAATGTCTAAATTTTTCATAGCGCACCCATTTAACTGCCGTCGGATGTTTTCCAACTGCACTTTTCCCTCTTGGCTGTCATCTAAATAAAAGCATAGGTTGCATTTTACCTTCGAAAGTTCCATGACACTTTCGTCTACATAATCCCAATCATAACTATTTTTTTTCTCCAAAAACTCTGTCAAATCGTCGGGATCTTCCACAACAAAACCCGCAATACCTATATCCTCTAAAATATAGGTAAGCGGGTCCAAGTTGCATTTATCTGTATAGATTCTGATTTCTAAATAATTCATTCTTTTCACTTTCTTATAGAACAGTCCTTCTGTGGTCTACTTGAACAGTTCCTTCATGGTGTCCGCAAAAGTTTTTCTCTTTACATAGCTGTCCTGGGTAAGAGATTGACCTAATTTTTTAATCTGTCTCTTCTGTTCCCCACTTAACTTCGTAGGAATTTCAAGATTCACCTTCACATATAAATCGCCCATCTTTGAGCTTCGCAAACTTTGTATACCTTTTCCCTTTAGTCTGAATACAGTCTCAGGCTGTGTGCCTGCCGGAATCTTATAGGATACTTTTCCTTTCAGCGTGGGTACGATAATGTCGTCTCCCAGTGCTGCTTGCGTAAACGTAATGGGCATTTCAAGCCAAATATCCGTGCCGTTACGATTAAACAACTGATGCTTTCCTACCGCCATCACTACATAAAGGTCCCCATTGGGTCCTCCATTTGTGCCCGGTTCACCTTGCCCCTTTATGGAAATAACGGAATCATTGTCCACGCCTGCCGGAATATCCACAGAAATGGTCACCGTTTTTCTTACCTTTCCCGAGCCATGACAACTCTTACAAGGTTTCTCTATCATTTGACCGCTTCCGCCACACTTATCACAAGGTGATACACTTGCAAACTGCCCAAAAGGTGTTCTTTGCGTCGTCTTTACTTCGCCTGTTCCGCCGCATTTATCACAAGAAACCTTCTGTGATCCCTTTTCTGCCCCTGAACCGCCGCAATCCTCACATTGCACATATTTTGTAAGCTGAACCTGTTTTTTCACACCAAAAGCCGCCTCTTCAAAAGTAATGTGAACGCTTTGCTGCAAGTCTTGCCCCTTTTTCGGTCCATTTCTTCGCTTTGCACCGGCTTGATTGTATCCGCTGTTTCCGTTGAACATACCACCAAAAAGATCGCCAAAAATATCCTCAAAACCGCCTCCGAAGCCGCCGCCAAAACCGCCGCCACCAAAGCCTGCATTGGGATCTACACCTGCATGGCCAAATCGATCATATTTATCCTTTTTCTGAGAGTCAGAAAGAATGCTATATGCTTCATTTATTTCTTTAAATTTTTCCTCGGCAACTTTATCTCCGGGGTTTTTGTCCGGGTGAAACTCCATCGCTTTCTTTCTGAAAGCGCTCTTTATTTCAGCCTCCGACGCACCTTTCGATATGCCAAGTACTTCATAAAAATCTCTCTTCTCTGCCATTTTTTATAACCCTCTCTGCTTTTAACTTTATTCTTTGTAAGGGCGGCCTCTTGACCGCCCTTACTACTTTACTATTTTTTTTCGTCTTCGTCAACCACTTCGTAGTCAGCATCTACCACATTATCATGTTTTACACCTGATTGATCTTCTGCCGTCGTACCACCCATGTCTCCCATGTTTGGATCGAATCCTTCGCCGCCCGGTGCTGCGCCGCCATTGGCAGCTGCCGCCTGTTCATACATCTTTGTGGAGATAGCATGGAATTCATTGGTCAA
>JAVVUJ010000195.1:0-2919 GCA_036653195.1 Anaerovorax sp.
ATGTTTAACTTTTCACAACAAGGGGTAAATTAGTAAGACAAAGTTATTTAGAAGGAGGAAATTTTTGATGAAAACCAAGCAAATTACAAAGGATCTATATTGGGTGGGAAATTTAGACCCTGAATTGAGAGTATTTGATATTATCATGTTTACTGAATTTGGAACCACATACAATTCATATGTATTGAAAGGATCGGAAAAAACCGCAATCTTTGAAACTTCTAAGGCAAAATGTTTTGACGAATATGTGAGTAAACTGGAAGAAATTGTAGATATAAAAAACATAGATTACATTATTATGGATCATACAGAGCCGGATCATGCAGGTTCTATAGAAAAATTATTGGATTTAAATCCAAAGATGAAGGTTGTGGGAACGGCGGCGGCCATTAATTTCTTAAAAGAAATTTCAAACAAGGATTTTAATAGTGTGATTGTAAAAGACGGAGATACACTTTCTCTTGGAAATAAGACGTTGAAGTTTATCGGCGCGCCCAATCTACATTGGCCCGATACTATGTATACTTATATTGAAGAAGAGTCTGTTTTGGTTTCCTGCGATTCTTTTGGTTCCCATTATTCTTGTGAAGGAATTACAAACGATCAAATTGAAAATAGAGAAGATTATTTAAAAGCCCTCAGATATTACTTCGATATGATTATAGGACCCTTCAAGCCGTTTGCATTAGAGGCCATAGAAAAGATTAAAGATTTAAAGATTGACATTATTTGTCCGGGACATGGTCCTGTCCTTATAGAAAATCCTTGGGAAATTGTAGAGACCTATAAAGAGTGGTCTACAGAAGTCAACCCCAACAAGAAGAAAACTGTTGTGATCCCTTATGTTTCGGCTTACGGATATACAGGCATATTGGCTGAAAAGATTGCAGAAGGTGTGAGAGCAGCAGGTGACATTGACGTAAAACTGTATGACCTTACCGTACAAGGTGTGGAAGAAGCCCAAAACGAACTTTATTGGGCAGATGGCATTTTATTTGGAACACCCACCATCGTAGGAGAAGCATTGAAACCAATTTGGGATATGACAACTTCTATGTTTTCAAGAACCCATGGCGGAAAGATTGCCTCTGCTTTTGGCTCTTACGGTTGGAGCGGAGAAGGTGTTCCAAACATTATGGAACGCTTGAAACAACTGAAATTAAAAGTGTACGGAAAAGGTTTGAAGATTAAATTCAAGCCCAATAAAAGCCAGTTACAGGAAGCTTTTGAATTTGGATATGGATTCGGTGCCTCTGTATTGGCAGGGAAGATTGTGGAAAATGCAAAACCCGCCAAGGGCAATAGAGCTTGGAAATGCTTGGTGTGTGGAGAAATTATTTTAGGGGATCAACCACCGGAAGCTTGTCCTGTCTGCGGTGTAGGACCGGAGCAGTTTGTAGAAGTGGACGTAGAAGTGGTTAACTTTACTTCTAATAAGGCTGAAAGGTTCATTATTGTAGGTAACGGCGCAGCGGGAACGGCAGCTTGCGAAGAGATCAGAAAGAGAAATGCCCTTTGTGAAATTGAGATGATTTCCATGGAAGACGTCATCGGCTACAATCGCCCCATGCTTACCAAAGGGATCTTAGCGGAAATTGACAGCCTGAATTTCTTTATTAAACCCTATGCATGGTATGGAGAAAATAACATTCGGGTGACACTGAAAACAGAAGTAACCGGCGTAGATGCAAAGAAAAAGGAGTTAACCCTTTCTAACGGAGAGAAAAGAACTTATGATAAGTTGATTTTGGCCACCGGTGCAAAGTCCTTTATTCCACCCATGAAAGGTGTCGCGTTAGATGGTGTTTATGCCATCAGAACCTTGGCAGATGTGAATCATTTGCAAGACCGTTTGGATACAGTAGCAGATGTAGTCATTATCGGCGGTGGCGTTCTTGGACTGGAAGCCGCATGGGAATTTAAAAAGGTGGGAAAAAATGTGACTGTCATAGAGTTGTCTCCTCAGATTATGGGCAGGCAGTTAGATGAAAAGGCATCAAAGCTTTTGAAAGCATCCGCAGAGCAAGTAGGCATCAACGTGATTACGGGTATTAGCCTTGAAGAAATCTTGGGAAGTGAAAATGTTGCGACGGGTGTGAAAATGGGGGACGGAACTCTTGTAAAAGGACAGATGATCGTGCTTTCTACAGGTGTCAGACAAAATATTGAACTGGCTAAGTCCGCAGAGATTCAGGCAGGGAAATCAATCATTGTCAATGAAAAAATGGAAGCGTCGGTAGCTGATATTTACGCTTGTGGAGATTGTGCAGAATTTAATGGTGCCAATTATGCCATTTGGAGTCAGGCTGTAGAAATGGGCAAAGTAGCCGGTATCAATGCAGTGGGAGATGAAGGGGTTTACCAGCAGGTGATTCCTTCCAATGCGTTCCAGGGATTTGGAACCAGCCTATTTGCAATAGGCGATAATGGGAAAGATGCAAGCAAAAAGTATAAGACCTTTGAAATTGCCGATCAAGGTAAAAATACTTATGAAAAATTATATTTCGTAAACAATCGATTCTGTGGTGGCATCCTATTGGGTGATGTGTCAAAATCAGCCAAACTGTTGGAAGCCTATAAGAACCAAGAGCCTATTTCAAAAATGATGTAAAGATGTAAAAGGGATAAAGTGGAAAATTAGAATAACACAAAGAAGGCGTCCTATTGGGCGCCTTCTCATAAATTGTTGCTTTAGTCCAGGTTCCCAACAGACCAGTGGCAAACAAAGAAACACCTGCCATAGTTGCAAATCTATGATTTCCTGATTTTTTTCAACGTGGTTGTTCCTCTATATTTTTCTTTTGTAGCCAGACCGCCCCGAATGTGTCTTTCCGCTTTATTATTGTCAAGAACATGTTTTACGTCTTCACAAAGGTGTGGATTGAGTTCATGTAAACGTTCGGTCACATCTTTATGTAC
>JAVVUJ010000196.1:0-2912 GCA_036653195.1 Anaerovorax sp.
AGGTAGACTTTATGGGACAGATTGTTTCTGAATGCATCGGAACTAACCAGTTCTCAGGTGTAGGTGGGCAAGTAGACTTCGTAAGAGGTTCTGCAATGGCTAAAGACGGAAATGCAAAAGCAATCATAGCAATGCCTTCATTTACTAAGAAGAAAGATGGTTCAATGATTTCAAAAATTGTTCCATTTATCGATCATGGCGCAGCAGTTACAACTTCAAGATGTGATGCCGACTACATAGTAACAGAATACGGCATTGCAAGAATGAAGGGCGCAACACTTAAGGATAGAGCTAGAATGTTAATAAACATTGCACATCCTGACTTTAGAGAAGAATTGAAAGTTCAGTTCAAAGAAAGATTCAATGCTGAATTTTAATTGATTAAACTATCACTATATATTAATTAGAGAGAAGAGAGGTAAATCATGCAAGCATTAAAATTAATTCCTACAATTCACTATTTCGATACATTTAAGGAGTTCAATGATGAATTCAAATTAGGAAAGGGCGACATCTTAGTTACAAACCAGTGGATGTATGACCCATATGTAAAGCCAATTGGCATTGATATTCCTGTAATTTACCAGGAAAAGTATGGTCAGGGCGAACCTTCAGATGAAATGATGGATGCAATGGCAAAAGACATGGCAAAACACGAATACAGTAGAATCATCGCTTTCGGTGGTGGTACTATCGTAGACATTTGTAAAGTGTTAGCATTAGACGTTCCGGCACAGTCAGTAAAGCTTTTCACAGGAGAAGTTGCACCGAAGAAAATTAAGGAATTAATAGTAGTTCCTACAACTTGCGGAACAGGTTCAGAAGTAACAAACGTTGCTATAGCTGAATTAAAGTCATTACACACTAAGAAGGGCTTAGCAGTAGATGAAACATATGCAGATACTGCAGTACTTATCCCAGAATCTCTTCAGGGACTTCCAGATAAAGTATTTACAACAAGTTCAATTGACGCTTTGATTCACGCAATTGAGTCATACCTATCACCAAAAGCATCACCTTTTACAGAAATATATTCACTAGAAGCAATTCAGATCATCATGAATGCCTACAAAAAGGTTATTGCTGGTGGTAATGATGCAAAAGCAAGAGCTCCATTCCTAAAGGAATTCTTACTTGCTTCAAACTATGCAGGTATTGCATTTGGTAACGCAGGTTGTGCTGCTGTTCACGCACTATCATACTCTATCGGAGCAGCGTTCCACGTACCTCACGGTGAAGCTAACTATCAGTTCTTTACTGAAGTATTCAAAATGTACATGAAAAAAGACCCTAATGGTAAGATTGCAAAAGCTAACCAGATTTTTGCAGACATCTTAGGTTGTGACGTTAAAAATGTTTATGATGAATTAGAAAAATTCCTTAATCAACTAATTGCTAAAAAGCCACTTCGTGAATACGGAATGACTGAAGCACAGATTGATGAATTTGCTAAGTCAACTATTGAAAATCAGCAGAGACTTCTTGGAAATAACTACGTAGCTTTAAGCGACGCAGAAATCAAGGAAATCTTTACAAATCTATACTAAAAAATAAATAAAAAACAGATCATGTATTGAACAAATGAACCGACCCCTAAAAGTTAGACTCAAAAATCTAACGATTGGGAGGTCGGTTTTTTATTTTTCAGCAGAATTAATCAAAAATCCATTGTAAAAAACAAGAAAACGATGTATCATTCATATGAATGTACTAATTGATTAATTAATTGGTTAGTCACAAGTGAAAAGAGGTGTTTTTCTATGATTTTCATCTTTGCACTGTTTGAAGATGAACTTTATATGAAATCACAGATGAATTTGTTGTGGCAGATGTGCCTTATTATGAAAGAGAAATATAAAGATGAAAATTTTGTTGGAGGAAAAGATTATGAAAAATAAATTAGGAAAAAAACTGCTTGCCTTAATACTTTGTGTACCTTTGCTCTTTAGCCTGGCATCCCCACTTACTGCCTTTGGGGAAACCCGGGTGTATGGGATATTTATGAATGATAGTGAAACGATTTACAATTGCGATAGCAATGGTCAAAATCGAGGTACAACCCAAATACCACTTGGAGATGTTACCCATCTTTTTATTGCAAGTGATGTTGATAGAGTATATAACAATAGTAGTATAAATCAGTTTAAAAATTTAGTCAGCCTAACCATTCCGCCAAATGTGCATTATATTGAAGACACATTTGGAGGATCACCTAAATTAGAAAACATTGACTTTTCCAATGCTACCGGTCTTGAAGAAATAAATGGAGGTGTATTTTCTGAATGTCCTTCCTTGAGAACGGTTGATATGTCAAAAGCTATAAATTTAAAGAAAACGGGAGGCAGTTATAATGTTTCCGGAAAAAATTTTTGGAATTGTGCTAATCTTGAAACTGTAATTTTGCCAAAAAGTTTAAAACGACTTGCTGCGTATATGTTTGAAGGCTGCAAAAAATTAGCCGATGTGACCTTTGGCTCAAAAATACCACCGGTAATGGTAGGAGCTTCTTTTCAAAACACAAAAGACAAAATAAGAATTCATCTTCCTACCGGCTCAAATGTGAAAGAATGGGAAACCGCCTTATCGAGATCAGGGGCATCTAACCCTGTTTTTATCGTAAACAATAAATATGGAATATATAAAAGTGACGGAAAGGTTTATGAATGTAATGAAAACGCAGAGGCAACAGCCACGACTGCTGATAAAAATAGCCTAACCCACCTTTTCATTGCAAGTGATGTCACCAAGATTAATGACAGTGCTTTTTTTGGGTGCAACCAATTAATTGATGTTGATTTTTCAAAGGTAGTAAACCTTAAAACTATTGGAACATCAGCCTTTTCTGGCTGCACCGGTATTGAAACTATAAGGGATTTTCCCCAAAGTGTGACGGAGATTAATGCTAACGCATT
>JAVVUJ010000197.1:0-1837 GCA_036653195.1 Anaerovorax sp.
ACTACGATAGGCACATACACTCATCAAACAAAAAAGATGTCCGAAAGATCCGTTGCTATATTCGAAAACGCGGTTTGCCAACCCGAAAAAAAAACACGTAGGCAAACCGTAGGCAAATATGCAATATACATCCGCTCACATCCGCTAAATTACTTATTCTTCAGCGTTAGTAAGGACACGGTTTCCACATGCATCGTCTGCGGGAACATATCAACAGGGGTGGCCTCCACAAACTTGTATCCTTTTTCCCTCAGGGTTTTAATGTCTCTGGCCAAGGTTGCGGGATCGCAGGACACATACACGATGCGCTTTGGTGCGGCGGCAACCACGGTATCCAGTAAATCGGGGAAACAGCCGGCTCTAGGTGGGTCTAGGATGACTACGTCGGCCTGCCCCAAACCAAATTCGTCGTCTTTGTCTTTTAGTAATTTTGGAAGCGCTTCTTCTACTTTTCCACAGATAAATTCCGTGTTGACAATTCCGTTGATCACTGCATTTCGATTGGCATTTAAAACAGCAGCTTTCACCGATTCAATGCCCACTACCTTTTTGGCTTTGTTAGCAAGGTAAAGCCCGATAGTTCCCACGCCGCAATAGAGATCAAGCACCGTTTCCGACCCTGTCAGTCCTGCGTATTCTGCCACTTTGTCATATAGCTGCACCATCTGCACAGAATTTACTTGGTAGAAGGAGTTGGGTGAAATTTCAAACTTCATATGGCCAATGGTTTCTGTAATGGTGGGTTTTCCTGCGATTATAACACAAGGTTCTCCCATAATTTCCGAAGTCTTTTTTCTATGTGTGCTAGTGGCAACACATTCTAAAGAGTATTCGACTCCGTCTGCTCTTGGAGGCAATGCATTGATGCCATCATTGATCATATGAATGAGTTTTTCAGAATTTGGCAAGGTTTTTCCGTTCATGACTAAAACCACCATAACTTCACCCGTATTGGTGGCCGTTTTAATGACCACGTGACGCATAAGACCTCTTTCCCATTTTGGATCCCAAGCAGTTAACTTTTCTTCTATCATATACTGGCGCACGATCTGTGCTACTTTTTCTGCCGGCTCTGCTTGAATCAGGCATTCATCGCAGTTTACCACATCATGGCTCTTTGCTTTGTAAAAGCCGATGGCGCATTCCCCTAAGTTTTCTAAAATACCGCCTTTTCTGGTAATAATCCCTCCGCAACTAATGGGTAATTGCGCTTTGTTTCTGTATCGGTATGGATGTTCCATGCCTACGGTTTCATGAACAGTTGGGTTCTCAATGCCCGCAAGTCTGATCAGTTTATCCACTACCATCTTTTTCTTCAGCTTCAACTGGCCTTCATAAGAAAGATCTTGCAACCTGCAACCGCCACATACCTGATCGTATTTACAAGGTGGGGTCACTCTAAAAGGAGAGGCCTCTACTACGTCTAACGTCTTGGCAAATGCATAACTTTTCTTTACCTTGGTAATTTCTACATTCACAGTATCTTCTGGGATAGCGCCTGCCACAAAGACGGCCATTCCGTCCACTCTTCCAATCCCTTGGCCTTCGGTGCTCATATCCTCGATGGTTACTTTATAAGTTTGTCCCTTTTCCATTTTTTCCTCCATATCGGCTAACGGGCGGAATGAATCCTCCCTTGCCCATACAAAGAAGCTGTAAAATTCCGTTGCTTCTTTGCCTACGGTGGGAAAAAATTCATTCTTATGCCCGTGCTATTATTTTGCCTTAAAACTCCATGTGCAAAATGGCACATGGGCGGAAGTGTGAATCAAATTTTCACACTTTCCTCCATATCGGCTAACGGGCGGAATGAATCCTCCCTTGCCCATACAAAGAA
>JAVVUJ010000197.1:1937-2888 GCA_036653195.1 Anaerovorax sp.
CTCCATGTGCAAAATGGCACATGGGCGGAAGTGTGAATCAAATTTTCACACTTTCTCCCTATCTATTTGTATTATGCGTAAGGTTCTTGATTCATTCCTTCTATTTTTTCTAACAGCTGCCACAGTCCTTTGTTCATATTTACGTTGTATCTGGTAATCTCATAAGGTTTGTTGAAAAAATCCCCGGTGGTATTTCCGATGATAAATCCAAATTCGATACCCAATTCTTCCAACAGTCTGAGACTCCACGGCTCAAAAACGCCAAATGGATAGGAGATTGCCATGACGTCATTGCCTACATTTTTCTCTATGAGATGGATACTGTTTTCAAAGTCACTGCCTACGCGGGAATCATATTGTGTTTGATTTTCAGTAGAAGTACGCTGGATTCCGTTGATATCGAATCTTTTAAATTCTCCCTGATTTTCACTGTTGTGCAAATCATGGGAATGGGTTTGAATGTCCACAAATCCGCTGTCATACATTTCTTTCATCTGCACCCAAGTCAGTTTGGGAATTTGCCCTTGTCTCTGGGTGTTCATAGCTTCTGTAATGACAAAGATGGTGGCCTTCATGCCGGTTTCTTTTAATACAGGAAATCCTAACCGGTAGTTTGATTCATAGCCATCATCAAAGGTGATGATAATAGGTCGTTGAGGCATAGCCTGTTCTCCTGCTGCAATCGCTGATAAATCGGTGGGTAGCAGTGGTGTGTAGTCATTTCTTTCCAAATACTTCATATCCGCCCGAAATCGATCTTGTGTAATGGTCACACCTTTCGCATCCCCGTCCGCTTGGGTTAGATGGTGATACATGAGCACCGGCACGCCTACAAATGCTCTTTCAGTTTTTTCCCGTTCTGCTCCATAAACGGTTTCCGCCTGTCTGATACCCAACGCGCTGATTAAAAAAATAATCAATACACCTATAAAAATTCTTCCTTTGTTCCTG
>JAVVUJ010000198.1:0-2866 GCA_036653195.1 Anaerovorax sp.
ACGGATAGGCAAATTAAAGGGTTTTAGGATCCTGAATGTCCCATCTACACAAGATGCGACTTGCAATTGCAATGCTTACATATTAACATTTTATAAGCAAAATTACAATCCTATTTGTAATCTTCAACCTATGATCTAACGCTAAAAAACAAAGTGGATTTTAGGGTAATCCCAAGTAAGGAATCCTAAATTTCTCTAAAATTTCTTCCACTATATTATCATGATGCACATTTCATAATAGGCAAGTTTCAATCTTATTTTCAATTAAATCCACAATTATCCATGGAATTTTCATATAACAGACTCTATTTTTTTAATCTTGCAGCTTGTTCCGACGGTATGCTCACCCCACCCAATTGATAGCTTTTCTTTTTCTTTCTGCACTTATCGCAAATTTTATTGCTTTCTGCTGCGGTCAAATTGCAACCACATTGCTTACATTTCTTTATCATAACGATTTCACCTTTCATGTTCTATATGAATCATTGCATCAGGATATTCCAAAAGACTCTCTTTCCCGACAAATGACTAACGTTTAAGTATGTTCTTGTCTTTCTCAAAACAATACAACCCTTCCCAGTTCTACATGTTTGCCATCATCTATCATATACCACATCATAATGCCCAAAACCAATGGTGGAGCTTTTCCCTATATGAAGAATATGCCCTGCTTCCAAAAGGGGTATAAACGGCGTCAGATTCCCTTCATATAGCACCCAACCTTCCATAGCTGGCAACGGCAAACTATGGCCATCTTGGTTCATGGAATATCGTCTAAAATCCTGAAACCGCCAACTCTCCTGGGAAACCTTTACTTTTCGTGCAGCTTCCAGCAAGGTTTCCTCCTCCCATTCCCACATTACCAACTTATCCGTGTAAGCCTGGGACAATAGGGATACTCTACGACTCAGAGATGCTACAAAGATTTCAAAAGTTAACCTTCTACAAAGTTCTCGCTTTACTAATATGCGCAGGGGTGTATCGAACCTTACCAATGCAGCAGTCGCCGTTCTCTCGCTACTAGTCAGCGAATGCGGCTGTATATTACGCATCCACGTTTTTCCGCAGCTATAAAAGAGGGCTTTAGAATCCGGATTGATTATCTGCTCCAATTGGAATGGAATTCGTGAAGCGCCCCAACCTCGCTTTCCCATATCCTGTAGATCATGCATAAAAACTACAGCTTGGCTTGTAGTTTTTCCTATCAATGTGATGTCAAAAGTACATACATCTCCTACTTTCCTCGCTGTCTTTCCATGCACTAAAGCATGAAGTACAAATGGATTCACAGCACCACCTTCATTGCCCGGCGTACAAAAACACTGTGCATAACTGCAACCACCCCTCTTACTGCAAAGATAACATTTGGCTCTAGGTGTAAGACATACAAATTCCCTCATGCAGTGTCCTAATATGCCCCGCAAAGTGGAACCTAAATAAGGTGGGAGCGACCCTTCATCCTGTGCCGCAAACGAAGCCCTCATGGTCAAAATATCAATGTGTTCAAACATATCTGTATCCTTTCTTTTTTCATTTGCGTTATCCCCTGATTACATATTTTCAATTTCTATCCCCATATTCACCTTCTGTCGGCTTTATTGGATTAAATCATTCAAAACATTCAAGAGAGCATTACATGTCGCTCTCTATTTACAAACATATGTTGGTTCCTCTCTAAACTCTCCACTTCAAGTGCAAAACTACAAAGTAAGCCTCCTACCGCATTCGCATGATAAGAGGCTTAAAACTGATTCACTGCTTACTTTTATTCATTGACTTTAAATTGTCCTGTAGGGAAACACTCCAAACGTATAATAACCGCCTACTGGTGGTTATTGTATCATATAATGTCCTATTTTTCTACAAGTTTGTCCATGTTTGTTACAAAATAACGAGTATAATTAAGCCTTTCTATTCCTCAGTCTAGCTAATTTTTGCTTTACCATTTAGATACAGACTAGATGAAGGACATCCATCTTTCACCAATAACAGTGCCAAAAAATCTAATTCCGCATATTATAAAGAAGGTGTAAATGGCAAAACCGCTGATTTCTAGTTACATATGTTGGCTGTAATGGACAACATGAAAAACAACCCTGCTGAAACGATGGTTTTTATATAATTTATATTGAGGTGATTGATATGCCCTATGATGCCCGAGAATTATTGGCTAGACTCATTCAATGCGAGGCCGGCGGCGAAGGTGACGATGGTATGCGTGCAGTTGCAACAGTGATTCTGAATCGTGTTAATGCTCAAAATGGAGAATTTTCCAGAATTAGTCGAGGAGGAAATGTAAGAAATATTATTTTTCAGCCTGGACAGTTTGTCTGTGCCACCACAACTGTGAAGGGTCAAAAAAACGAACAAAACATTTACAACATGACCCCTACTGCCGTACATTATAACATAGCCGATTGGGCCTTATCCGGAAATCGGTTAAATGGTATAGACCATTCCCTTTTCTTTTTTAACCCTTTTTCTGACTCTTGCCCTAAAAATTTCCCTCCGGGAGGCATTGGTGTTATTCATAACCGAATTGGAGACCATTGTTTCTATATTCCCACAATTAAATACGCCACCACTTAATTTTAAGGAGGAAAGATCTATATTTCAAATCATTATTTAAAGGAGAGCCTACTATGATTACATGCCCAAATTGTGCTACTGCACAAAATCCAAAAATGGAAAAAATAAACCCATCTATACCTAATCCACAGCCTACTTATGACATGCCAAATCTTGTGAAACAGCTTCCTTCCATGCCTTCATCCGACACAAAGACTCTATCCCAATCTTCACCTTACCAATCAGAAGAAGAAGCCAATATCTATATTCCTGATGTAGTACCTGGTGCGCCATTCTT
>JAVVUJ010000199.1:0-2794 GCA_036653195.1 Anaerovorax sp.
CAGCACTCTTGGATTATATCGATCCGCAATTCTTCCGTTGATAAAACTGCCTATAGCGTAAGTAAAAAAAACACTGGAAGAGAGAAGTGTCTGCTGATAAGGGAGCAAACTCAGCTCTGCCGATAAGGCCGGCAATGCATTATCTAAATTAAATCTTCCAATATAAATGGTATTATATAGCAAAGCAAAGCCCATAAGATTTAACCATTTGCACTGATTATAAGAAATTTTCATCATACTATTGCCTCGACTTTCATCGCTTTTACTTTACAACTGCCTTTATTTAATTTATCATAAAAATATCAGTTAATCAATTTGTTATTTTTTTTGGGGGTATCCCATGTTTTTATTCCCGCAATATTCTATGATGTCAGCCACTTCAACAAGTTTGCTGTTCGGACTTGTGTTTTTGTTTTTGTCAAAACAGATTAACCGACACTACATGACCTTATGGGGATTTTGTTGGTTGCTTTATTCCCTCATGTTTTTTTTAGATTTTGTCAATTTTACAGACATTTGTCTGTGGATCAGTTATGTGTCTCTACGGCAATGCGTAGCGCTCCTAGGTAGCCTTTTGTTTCTTTTGGCCACCTATGATTTTTTTCGGTTGAAACCACCAAGTTTTGTTTTCTATACTTCCGGTATTTCTCTGATTTCCATTATATTTTCGGACCTTAGCGGAAATCTTTTTTGGCTCATTACCATACCAAACGGGTTATACAGTTCTCTGCTTTTGGTCTTTGCCGGCTGTATGTTTATTTCTTACTCTTGGACACAGAATTTACCGGAGAAAATAATTGTAAGCTTCTTGATTATACTATGGTCTATTTTCTTAAATAACTTTGGATTTACGTTGAATTATCAATCTTTAGGCATATATAACTACTTTATGGGAATTTTACTGGTGAATTTATTGGTCATCTTTATCTTGATTCTCCATTTTAAAAAGTTAACATTTTTAATTGAAAAGCATGAGGATAGTTTACAGGCCGCAGAATCCTCCCGAAAAGAATTAATTGAAAACATTTCTCATGAAATTCGTACACCAATGACCTTGATACAAGGCTACGCCGAAAGCCTGTTAAACGATATCGTTCCCCATTCTGCTACCAATACTTATTTGAGAATGATCCAATCTAAGGCGGTGGTGGTAACCACCCTATTGGAGGACTTAATCCAAGCCTCTCACGTTACGTCGCAGACCATGGAGTTTAAATTTTATGAAATCAATATTTTTGATTTTATAATAGATGCCTTAGATCAAGCTGAATTTCAAATTCAAAATGCCAATATCACTTTTAAATGTGAAAATTGGGTGGATAAGTACGCCATATCCATTGTAGATCCTACAAGATTGCAACAGGTTATCACTAATTTAATCAACAATTCCATCCGCCATACGCCCATGGGCGGTGAGATTTCCATCGTTTGTTCTTCCATTCCCACCTCTATGCGAACCCTCACCAACGCAAGCAAAGATGAACTCATGTCCATTCCTGACGGATTGGTTTTCTTTTCCGTCATCGATTCTGGAGATGGTATTGATCCCGACGATTTACCACACATATTTGAACGGAAATTCAGTGGTAAAAATGCCCTGTCAAAAAAAAGCACCTCCGGATTGGGGCTTTTCATTTCAAATGAAATCATCAAACAACACTCCGGTCGGATTTGGGCAGAAAACAACTGCGAAAGCGGCGCCAAAATATCTTTTTCCATTCCTTATTATCTATCTGAAAGTTAAAATCAACATAGCGTCTTATGGCTATTAAAAAACAAGCCTCCCGTAAATCCACCGCATCATAGGGACAATTTGAGGAAGGCGAACTGAATACGGAAACACGCCCTAAGCTATAAACGGCTTAGGGCGTGTTAGCATAGCGCTTATTTGACTTGCATACATATGTCGACCAGATATGGTTGCACTTTTTCCCTAAACTCATCTACGGATAAGTACATCCTGCCATTGCTGGGGTTGTATTGTAGGGGAATTACCTTTTCTGATCCATCGGTTTTAACCACAAGACCTTCATCCCCAAAAGCATACTTCAGGCTGCTGCCTGTCTTGTATTTCTGGTATATCCCTGTTATCTCGACGCAACTGATTTTCTGAGTGGTATCGTAATAATTAATCACTTCATCAGTATAAACAAAAGTCGGGTTCGTCAGATTGATCCCTTCGGGAAGATTGCCACCCGGAGCAGGGAGTGTATGTTGTGCCGGATCAATCCAATCAACTGTCGTATTCATTTGATTACAGAGTTCTCGAAGCTGAATGTATGTCCTGCCATCTTTAATCAGTGCTTCGTTCATTTTTATCATTTTTCCGTTTACATAAACGGGGTATCCCAAAGCACTCGTTCGTGACTCTGCTACAACTGCCTGAGACGTTGTACTCAAGATTATGAAGCATAACATCAGCCCCAATAATGTACCTGCTATAAAATTGATTCTTTTACTTAACTGTTCTTTTTTTTGCATGGACTAGACTCCTTATTGCATTCTAATTGTGATGTTTTCGCTATACCAGTGAGGGTTGGAATTGATTGTAACTTTGCTGTCTGCTGCCCAGCTACATCCAAACTTTCCTCTTCTGCTCGAGTTTGTATTGCTATCACTGAAGATCTGAGTAGCACTGTTATTATAGATATAGCTTTGGGAGAAGCTTGCATTTTGCAAATACAAACCGGAGGTAGCGTTATGCGCCGTATCAACTAAGGTAATCTGTCTGTTAAAATTGACGCCGCTGCCAGATTGTGGGATTGGGCTTGAAGCAGTGGTATAGCTGTTCTGG
>JAVVUJ010000200.1:0-2762 GCA_036653195.1 Anaerovorax sp.
CTAGGGTGTGTTCGGGACTTTCACCCGTTAGATTGCGCCCATGCTGGGCACACCCTAAAAAAGAGCAACCTATTCCTGGTTGCTCTCTCTCATATCCTTTGATTTTTATGCTTGCAATAATGGAGTTCCCCATTCCCACCCTCGTCTACGGTCAATGCGCGGTACTAAGTTGTAAATCGTATCTATGTGCAATTGTACCATGTTGGGGCATAATCATTCTGTAGGGAATCGAACCCCGTGCCTGCCCTTCAGCACATTACCACGATTGGCTCATTCTCAGCCAAAGAGATTTGCATTCGCTCCAATAGACTGTCAACTTTCCTATCATTGCAACTCAGTTTTCCAGTTCATTTCCTGCATTTGGTTATCCAATAGGCGCAGTTCCTTGGACATAACGTCTACCGTTTTCTGAATTTCTTTCACATTGACTGTGCTGATAATTTTGATTTCCGTTTTAGTTGCCCGATGAGCAAGCTGGCTTGCATCTGATACCAAGTCTCGATAAGCACCCAACCTTATAAAAAGACAGTCCTTTTTTGCAATCAGTTGCGTCAGACTCTGTCCATCAATCATGGTTTTGCAATTGGTCAGATTAATTCTAAAAATGAGAGTTTCCAACATGGAAACACAACCGTTTAATTCTACCAATAGCTCCTGTGGGTTTTCTGCAGGTTCTTCGCCTTCCTGCACAATGGCATTGTTAGAAAGCCTGTTTCTTATCTGTTCAATGCGCCGATTTAGATCTGCACGTTCTTGTAATGCTTCTGCTAATTTCATGACAATACTCCACCTTTCTGCGAAAGACACCAATTTTACACACTTCCGGGATTAGATAAGGATCCTATGACCGCTATTTCCACTGTCTCTGAAATCGATTCCACATGTGGGTGTTTCTTTCATCTGAAAATCTTGTTTCCCGGCTAGTTGCTGTCCACGCAATGATAAACATTCCAGTATCATTTTACCAAATTAATTTCCTTTTGTCCAATCTAGTTTTCTTACTTTCTCCCATAATAAAGAATCCTACCCCACAGAGGAAGCACAACAAATCCCATCCTGATGATCGTGCACTTTGTTGAAATATCCCCTTGCGTCCAATATCATTGCGAAATAGAAAAGTAGGTAATTTACAAGCAGCCCTCACTGGGATATACTAAGACTATTAAATACGATCTTAAGGAGGTTTTTATGAAGGCTTACAGCAAGGGAATGGTCGATGGTATATTCGACAATCAATATGGCAAGGGTATCACAAAGTTTAGCGAAGGTGAAATTTCACCCGTTCCATTCCTGTTAAAATTGAAGAGCTTCCGTTTCCATGAGGAGGTGTCAAAATGATCTGCAAGGTGGACCACATGGTCATCACCACTGCCAACCTGCCCGCCTGCATAGCTTTTTACCAGGCCCTTGGCTTTCGAGCACAGGATACAGGAGGGCGATGGGCGCTGTTTTCCGGCGATTTTAAAATCAATATTCATCTGAAAGGGCACGAGCTTGTGCCAAAGGCTAAAAATGTGCAGACCGGAAGTGCTGATTTTTGCTTTGAAATAGACGGCGACCTTGCCCTTTTTCGGAATACGCTCATTGAATTGGGAATTCCCATAGAGCTTGGCATTGTCACACGGCACGGCGTAAGGGGGGAAATGCGTTCCCTCTACCTGCGGGATCCCGACGGGAATTTAATAGAGCTGTGCAGCTATGAACCACTTTTTTCCTGACATTTTCAGTGGTTTTCCCACTGTTCTATGAGCTTACTAATTGGAGGGGGGGCTATAAACCTATGAATTTGAAAGAACGCGCAATAAAGCTTAAAATTGATATACCCGCTGTGTTCATTGCATTTGGAAAAAAAGAAACACCGTTGGCTGCAAAATTAGTTGCGGGAATTACGGTTGGATATGCACTGTCACCCATTGATTTAATCCCCGACTTTATCCCTGTGCTAGGGTTTTGGGACGATGTTATTATTTTGCCTGCCCTCATTGCGCTGACCATAAAAATGATTCCACCCAAGGTCTTTGCAGAGTGCCGTGAACAATCGGAAAATTTATGGCAGGATGGAAAACCGAAAAAATGGTATTTTGCCATTCCCATTATCCTTGTATGGGTATTGATGGTTTTTCTAATTCTAAAAGTATTTTGGATGTAAAATTTGTACTTTAAGCCAGTGTCAGCACTTATGAAATACGCCTCCACCCACCATTTGAATTGTGAACTACATACTGTGTATCTCTTGCCCTACGAATTCCTCCTTTTATATTTGTTGAAACATGGTCTGACTGTATGCTTTGTTATCATTTGGATTAATCATATTGTATTTTTCTTTCACGCGATTAAAATACTCTCCAATATCTTCCTTACTGATGATTCTGTCGGATGGCTCAGTTTCTAAAAGTTTCCCTCTTTTGAAATCGTATCTAAAGAAACAATACCATGCTTTACCCTATACTTATCATATAATGCTTTTAAATTCTGACTTATCTAAATAGCCTATTGGCAAATCCGTTGTCCAGATAAAAGAGCTATGCTATACTGGATATACAAAATAATCTCTTGCAAGGTCGTGCTTTGTGGGTGATAGGCGAAATTTATATTTTGCTTCACAAAATGTAAGCCGCAATTACCCACACTGCCCCTGTGGAATCGAAAGGAGTACATATGAAACGTTTTTTTGTGTTAACCCTCTGCCTTGCTATGGCACTTTCCCTTTCTCCCGCTATGGCGGCGGAGCCTCCCGCTGTTGCAGAATTATTCCCCACTGT
>JAVVUJ010000201.1:0-2750 GCA_036653195.1 Anaerovorax sp.
TGTAAGCCGGAAAAAAAGAAAAGAAGTTATTGATAAGCAAGCTGCCATTATTATTTTACAAAGTTATTTAGATGCACAATAATCAACTCTATAGGAATCGCCATTTTTGAATTAAATAAATAAATGACATAGAATCCCTTTTATTTGCTATCATAGGTAAAATAGCCGGGCGGGGGAGTATGAAGAAAAAGACGTATGCAGGCTGATTTTCGCAAGATTAAACTATTCCTAAAATGTATCTTTTCGGAATAGTTTAATAACTTTAACCAAGAAAACCTGTATTTTCATGGATTTCAACTAAAAACCCAAAATCTTTACCTTTTAATAAAGTAAGGATTTTGGATTTTGGGTTTTGTTTTATTGATTTAAATTAATAAAATACAATGCTACTATATTGGCTGAGTATTCCAATGCATGTTTTCTTGTCCTTTTAGATTCATCCATTGCCCGTACTCCATATAGTCGTCCATCTCTGCCATTTGCAAAAATCCATATTCTTGATTCTTGCCCTCATGGACGCCCCGGCTCTTTTTATGGTATTCTCGCCTGTATCGTAATTCCTCCATACCACGACTATATTTTCCAACATATTTCTGGAATTAAGATCTTTCATTTCCATATATGTAATAAATATCAAGGCTCTATTTTACGTTTTAAGCGCTTTTTCCACTGAGAAAGGTTCCATAGTACCTTTCTATAAGTTTTCGTTAGGTTAAATATATTTGAGATTCTGTATCTTTTCTCCAGGTTGATATTTCATGAGGGTTCCAACCGTTGATCCAAACCGAATCGCCAGATTCCATAAATTATGACCAAGTTGAATTTGAGCTTCTGTATCAATAGATCAATGGATTTTGACCTCATAAAAATTTCCAATCCGTAAAGCTAAAAATACTTTTTTACATAGTTAATCAATTCTTTCTTTTTGTTTTGCAACTTTCCTTCAATGACTAAATCCAACAGTTTTTCCATGATTTTTCCTATATACCCATCTTTTCCAATGCCTAGTTTTGACAGATCCTCACCATCAATATCCAAGTCCTGAATTTTGCAACAGCCATGATTCTTTAAAATTTCTTGCACCAGCTCTAGGATGATATGCATATTTTTATCCTGATTGGAATAATCTTCATTGCTTACGGCACTGTAGGTTAAATATCCCTTTTTCAAAAGAAAAATATTCTGTAAGGTTTCTATATTATAGTTTTTGATACAGTATTTGATGGTTTTGCTATCCGGTTTCAGTGGTTTTTTTGCAGATTCAATTAAAATACAAATTTCATTGACTAACGTTTTTTTTAAATAAAATCTTGTTAAAACGCTTCGCACACAAGTTTCTTCCAAATAGTACAGAAACCCGGCGAATTTTAAAGATGGGTTTGAAGGAAGTTGAGAAACGACTGATGCCATTTCTTTGATTTCCGTAGGATTTAAAATACGTAGTTCAGGGACAAACACGTTGATAACACGGCTATATTCCTCCAACACGTTTCTGGAATTAGGACCTTTCAAAATTTTTAGCAGTTCTTTACCTAAAACTTCATTAGGAATTTTTCTGACTAATTCTTTGTTTTCAAATATGGCTTTCTTTGTTTCTGCCTCTATTTCAAATTTTAAAACAGAAGCAAATCGAATCCCTCTTATGATTCGAAGAGGATCTTCTCCAAGACGGACAAAAGGGTCTCCTACACACCGAATTAATTTTCCCTTTAAATCTTCGTAACCATTGTGATAATCAACCAAACCGAGGGCTTGGTTATACGCCATGGCATTGATGGTAAAATCACGTCTCACTAAATCCAAGGATAATTGGTCTGTCAGAACAATCTGTTCAGGGTTCTCCACCTCCTGTCCATGACCATCCATACGATAAGTGCTAATTTCCACGGGAACAGAATGTATTCGCACCCTAATGATTCCCCTTTTCATATCTGTGGGATCCGTTTTAAAAAGTACAAAGGTTTGCAGTACATTCTCAGGCAATGCATTTGTGCAAATATTAATATTTTTAGGTTTTCGTTTTAGTAAAAGATCACGAACGCTACCACCCACTAAATATCCACGAAAACCTGTAAAAAACAACATTTTTAAAGCGCGATCTGTGGGTGCATTTAGTTTTAAATTTAAAAGAATCATATTTATTTTCCCGTCATTTTATCATAAGCTTTATCCGCCAAATGAATGAGTTTATGTCGATTGCAAAGGCATACAACACAAAGAATCACTGCAAAGATGGCAAAGATAATCAAACCGGTATAGCTTCCGTTTTTAAGCATACTGCCCATAAGAATGGTTGCCATCAATGCTGGTGTTCTGCCTACTAATGCCAAGGTCAAAAAGGGTTTAAACTTTATTTCAGAAACACCGGCGGCATAAGTAATTAAATCCTTTGGGAAACCGGGAATAATATAGAGCACAAATATCACCACATACGCTTTTTCACTGTTAAAAATCTTCACAAATTTCGTGATTCGTTCTTCGCCGAATATAAGATGCATGGCATCTTTTCCCAAGACACGTGCCAGATAAAAGGTACACAAGGTACCTATGGCAATTCCAATTATAGAGTATAAATATCCAAAAATAAAGGTATACGCATACCCAGAAGCAAATTGAAGAATCTGTCCCGGGATGATAGACACCAGGATTTGCATAATTTGCAATCCAATGTAGATAAATACACTGGCCGCTTTATATTGAGAAAGGAAGGCATTTACGCCCTCCATGGTTTTAAATTGTCGCACAAAATC
>JAVVUJ010000202.1:0-2749 GCA_036653195.1 Anaerovorax sp.
ATGTTGGAGAAAATATGTGTGATGCAGTAGCAGTAGGGGAGATTTGCTCTTCCCCTACCGCAGCAGCTTTTCTAGATGCTTGTAAGGTAGCAGATCAAGGGAAGGGTGTTGCTTGTTTGTACGGAAATTATTCCGGAGATAATATGAATGTAAAAATGGCTGTTAAGATGGCTAAAAAACAAGGGCTTACGGTAAAAACAGTAGTAGCCAACGATGATGTGGCGTCAGCACCTAAGGATCAGAGAGAAAAACGTCGAGGCGTTGCTGGAGAGATACTTATGTGGAAAGTTGGAGGTGCAAAGGCGGTAAAAGGTGGCAATTTAGACGAAGTTATTACAGCAGCACAAAAGGCAATTGATTGTACACGGAGCGTAGGAATTGGTTTAACCCCTTGCACTCTCCCGGCGGTGGGCCATCCGAATTTTGAAATCAAGGATGGAACCATGGAAGTAGGAATTGGTCATCATGGTGAACCGGGAATAGAGATTTGTCCATTGGAGACGGCAGCACAAATGGCCAAAAGAATGGTGGATATTGTTTTGCCAGATTATCCATTTGTATCCGGAGATGAAGTTGTGGTATTGGTATCAGGCCTGGGAGCAACACCTATTATGGAGTTATATGTCTTATATGATGAAATTGATAAATTACTTACTGAAAAAGGAATTCATACCCACAGATCATATGTAGGCAATTATTTTACATCTCTTGATATGATGGGAGCAACCTTGACAATTATGAAGTTGGATGAAGAACTCAAAGAATTAATAGATATGCCAGTAAACACAATGGGCTTAAAACAATTCTAAAGAAAGGTGAAAATCATATGAGTGCATTTAAAAATGCAAATGGAAAGTCAGTTTTAATGAAGATGGTAAAAGCGATTCAACAAAATAAAGCTTATTTGGGTGAAGTGGATGGCTTAATAGGTGACGGCGATCATGGGATGAACATGAACAAAGGATTTAGCGTATTTGAGGAACGTTTTCAAGAGGAAGACTTTAGTTTTACAGAAGGTTTGGATGAATTGGGTATGATTTTACTCAACGAAATTGGTGGATCCATGGGTCCTATTTATGGAACTATTTTAATTGATACAGCTGAAGCAGGAGAGGAACTTGAAGAAATCTCGGTATTAGATTTAGGAAATATGCTAAAAAAGGGATTGGAAGGTTTATGTGAGATCGTAGAGGCAAAGGTAGGGGATAAGACATTGGTAGATACGTTGTCTCCAGCAGTTGATTCTTTAATCCTTTCAGGAGAAGCGGGAGAAGATTTCCAAAAAGCTTTGGATAAGATGAAAGTAGCAGCAGAAATAGGTCGTGATTCCACTAAAGATATGGTGGCAAAATATGGACGATCCAGTCGTCTTGGAGAGCGCTCAAGAGGAGTTCTTGATGCGGGAGCCACATCGTGTTGTATTATTCTTACGGCTATGGCAGATGGGATTTTGGAATTAGTATAAGTGATAAATAGATGAAGAGGAGGGAGCAAATTCTGCCACTCCTCTTTTCTGAATTTTCAAAATCTAGAATCAAGAAGTTAATCCTGAAAAATTAGAAGCAATATTTTCTACTGACATGCCGCCAGAAGTTGGAGAAGTAATCATAATCATTAAAATAAAATTCTCATGATTTTTGAGATAAAATTTCTGAGTCATTCCCTCTTTTGTAGCGGTCGCAGAGAAGGTTACATAAGTTTCATTTAAAAATTCTTCTTCTGAAGTGTCTGTGATATCAAACTTGACTGTGGGGTGTCCCAAAAGTCCTTTTTTTAATGTTTCTGCGAATTCAGGCAGTGTAATTTCTTTGTTTTCCATAACTGCACGGTTATTTAATCCAATTAATGTATTTGCCTGAGTAGGTTCATCAATTGCAGTCATCTCTAAAAGTTGCCCAATATCTCCAAGATTTTGTATGATGAGATCATTGCTTGCGTAGATTTCAGCCGTGGTATCAGAATTATACGCTAGATACTCTTCGGGTTGTATTGTCCAATTCTCTGGTAGCGTAAATTGTAGCTTGAGGTAAGGATTCTGATATACATTTTCAACCCAAGTTCCATGAGTATAGGTGGTGGTTAACGCGATGGGTGCAGAAATCGCTTCTTTTTTCTTTTCTTTTTTTGTGTTGTCTTGACTAGTTGTTTCTTTCTTCTTAGTATCACTGTTGTTTTTTGTGTCAGTTTTACAGGCAGACAGCGACAAAGAAAGTGTTAAAATGAGAAATAACATGATTATTTTTTTCATATAAGTACCTCCAATAAACTATATTGTAACATATTAATTTGTATTATAAAAGACTATTATAAAAGGATATTACAAAAGAGCAGAATCTAAGAATTGCATAATATATGGAAGTGCAGCACCTGTAGCTACAGGCAATCCAGCTCTTTCACTAATTTTAATAAATTTACGTTTAGTTGGGAAAGCACTTTGCTGTTGCACATAATAATGTAGAATATCAATATCGTCAGAAGTAAGATATTGTGCTAAGGTACCACCAAGAATAATATCACAATCCATTAACATATGTAAATTATCGATAGCAATGGAAAGATATTCTAGATAAGCTTTCCAACGTTTTGTAGTTGGTCTGTTTTCATTACGAAGTTTTAAGAAAAAACTATCTAGGGTTTCGTTTTCGTTTACTAAAGCATTTAAAGAACAATAAGTATCCATACAACCATTTTTTCCACAATAACAAGGTTTTCCATTAGGTACAATGGTCATATGTTCGAAAACTCCTGT
>JAVVUJ010000203.1:0-2731 GCA_036653195.1 Anaerovorax sp.
CGGTCGAGATCGACATACATTTCAAAATCCCCATGGTTGATACCAGCTGGAATCAAAATATGCTTTGACAAAAGGCATGATAATAAGGTATAATGTTCCTTGTACCGAAAACCAGTCCTATCTTGCGCCCATAGCTCAGCTGGATAGAGTATTTGACTACGAATCAAAGGGCCGGGGGTTCGAATCCCTCTGGGCGCACCAAAGCAAAAAGAACGTCTTTATGACGTTCTTTTTGTATATAAAATATAAAAAGGGATTCGAACCCGAAAGGGCAAGACAGAAGAACCGTCCCCTTGTCTTAAAAAAACAAAGCAGAGAGCGTTTTTTCGCTTTCTGCCTTGTTTTTGCTTCACTATTTTATCAGAGATATTCATTCATGATTCATCAGTTTCTTTATGGGTTATAGGGCCTCTGCAAAAGTTTTCGGTACCATGGTCTTTCCATCTTCCAGTTTTGCAGGTCCATCTAGTTTTTTCATATTGTCTAAAGGTTTTATGTCCTTTGTCTTATGTACAAAGGTAAATGCATCGCTGCCAATTGTCACAGTTGCTTTCATATCATCTTTTGTAATGGCAATGGGTGCGTTGTTTGAAGTCCAGGCGATCTTATATCCCTTTGCTTCTGCTGCTTCTCGAAGGCCTACATAAGCCACGGTCTGTGCTTTTTCATCTTTGGCTTTGTCTGCCGTTAATTCCTTGGCTGTGTTTAAGATAACCACCAGTTGTGGGTTGGTTTGTGCCGGAATACTTCTCGTTGAGACACCGTACAATACAAGGCATTCTGAGAACTTTAAATCTTCCCCTGTGAAAACCTGCTTTGTACCCTTTGCATTGATAATCTTTGTATCCTTTGCAATATTTAGCTTTAGTGTGTTTTCCCAGTTTACCAATTCATCGTTATAAACGGATAAGTCTACGGAACCGCCATCACTGTTGATTACAAATCCAATTGCAGCACTGGTTTGTCCCGGCATGCTCAGTGCCATAGGTGCCATCTTGTCATAAATACCGGTAATGGTCATGCCCACTTTCATATCTTCAAGAGAGGCAAACTGACCTGTTTTCTGATCTATAACAAATACCCCTTTGTTTGCGTGAAAGATTAATCCACCATGGTCATTGGCAATACGAATGGTTGTCGTCGTTCCCTTTTTTTCCACGGATTCAATTTTTCCTGTTTCCTTTACATTTTTTGCTGCGCTTTCTCCCTTTTGCTGTTCAACCGACCCTACAGAAGTAGTTGTCAGATCCCCTTGAACCAAATTAGGCTGTCCCGCAGCGGCAAAAGCTGTCGTTGACATCAGCGCAGCTAGTACAAGTGTGCTGATCATAACTTTAAATGTGTTTGTTTTTTTCATTATTTCCCCCATTTTTTTCTACTGTTGTTTTGCTTATATATTTAAGACGGATTACCCTGCAAAAAAGTTCCCTACAATCTAAAATAAATTTATTTTTTTTATCATTTAACGGCAACCCCATACACCGCCTTCTCTTTTTTGTGAAAAAATCTCTATGCCAACAACCTCTATGCCAACAATCCCCCCACCACTTTACCAAGGTAAACGCCAAGGAGACAAACCAGCACGCTACCCAAAATGTAGGCACTTGCCAATCCCATTTTACTTTGTAAAATTAAATTTACCGATTCCAGTGAAAAGGAAGAAAAGGTGGTGAATCCACCTAAAATTCCGATCATAATAAAAATTTGCATAGGTGACCCCATGGCGCCTGTCTTTGTAAATACAGCTGCCGCTACACCGATGATAAAGGAACCCACGCCATTGACAAAGAAAGTGCCTATTGGAAAACTTCCCACTGCCAAAGCCGGCCAAAAACGCAACAGTAACTGGCTAACGCCATAGCGGCTAAAGGCGCCAATAAATCCACCCAAACCTACAATCATAAAATTCCCCATTGCCACGCTCCCAAAGGATTTTACACCTTCTCTTTTTCTGCAATAACCTATATTTTAAGGTCCTATGAAAAAACACCTTCCCTTACATTTTGTAAAGTCCGTAAATGCCTATTAAAAAAGAGGCTTCTATTTTACAGGCTTCTCTATTAAAGGAACGTTTCCGGCTCTTTCCGTATGGCGCACAGCTTTTCAAATTTTTCACATACTGCACCATAGATGGGGCTATGAAAATCTCTTGCCTTTTGCGGACAGGCAGCCATACATGCCGTACAGCTGATGCATTTTGCCTTGTCTGTCTCTCTGGGGTTTTTAGGGTCTATTGCATGAACAGGGCACAATTCCACACAGATGCCACAATCATCGCACCGGTCATCTCCCCATGGCTGTACAGGAATCTCTGAATAGTCTCTGTAGGGGTGATTTCCAGGAATTCTTAAGGCTTCCCATTGTCCTGTATTTTCCAATTTTAATTTATCAACACAATCTCCGGCAAAGTTTTTAATTCTCTGTAAATCAGATTGGTCGGGACGGTTAACCGCCACTTTACGAAACATGGAGTGATGGGCAATAAAAGCTGCTGCGCCTATGACCATAAATCCTTGTTCCTCCATGACCTCTTTCAATTCCAATAATGCATCTTCGTATTCACGATTTCCGTATACCACATATACAATGGCTGCCGTTTTCTTTCCCTGCAGTCGCTGTAGCGATTCTAAGCAAACTTGTGGGATTCTGCCTGCAAAGACAGGCATACCTACCAACGCAACATCTTTTTCCATAAATTCTATGTTCTGAGAAAGCTTCTCCTGTAGTAAAT
>JAVVUJ010000204.1:0-2701 GCA_036653195.1 Anaerovorax sp.
TCCCCTCTAAAATCATCTCTTTGTAGAACACCATTGCATCAATGTCTTCTTTAATACTTTCTACCGAATAGGCTTTAAACCGAGATTTTTTATACAGTTCACAAAATTGACATTTGTTCCACGTACATCCGGACGTTACTTGTAGCAATAAACTGTTTGCTTCACTGGGAGGCCTAATGGGTCCAATGCGAAATGTTTTGCTTTCTTCTGACATATGGGTTTCCTTCCTCTCTGTTCTATTGAATATTCCTGTGTCCTCACACCCTTGATATAAGAATGGAACCCTATGTACGATGTCACAATGGGTTCCATTTTTCTATTTCTATTTCTATTTCTATTTCATTTTAGCAAATCCTCTGGAAGATTCCCGCTAACACCGTTTCTGCAAATTATTTTGTGTAATTATCAAAATAGCCTTGAATGAACACGATGGGCGTTCCCTTATCTCCGCTTCCTGAAGTCAAGTCGCAAAGAGAACCAATCAAGTCTGTCAACCTTCGGGGTGTCGTTCCTTGTGCAACCATAGCATCCCCTAAATTGCTGTCCTTTTTTCGAATATAGTCTGAAATGGCTTCCTTCAAGGCATCACCTCTTAAGTCCGCAAAATCATTATCGGCAAGATATTTCAATTTTACTTCATTTGGTGTACCGTCTAGTCCCATGGTATAACCCGGTGAAACCACGGGGTCTGCCAGTTCCCATATTTTTCCTACAGGATCCTTAAATGCACCATCTCCGTACACCATGACTTCTATGGTTTTTCCGGTAGCCATCCTGATTTTATTTTGAATCTTTGTGACAAATTCTGTGCAATCATTTGGAAATAGTTTGATGCTGTCTTCTGTCGCTTTGTTAGATCCTAAGATTCCATATTTTGTATTATAGCCGCTGCCTTTTGTGCTTTCAGTCAAAATATCATCTAAACCAAAAATGATTTCTCCACCGGCATCTTTCAATATTTTCTTGGTTCTCGCCCTGGTGTGAATGTCACACACAAGAACCTGTTTTGTATAATTTAAGATGGTTCTGGGGTTGTTTGAAAAAATAACCTCTACATCTGCGCCTTCTTCTTCAATGAGCCCTTTATAATAATTCACATAATCTACCCCTGTAAATGTATGTTTGGGTCTGCCGAATAATTTTTCAAACTCAGTTTCGGTCAATACATCTTTGTATGCATCAACACCTTTTTCGTACAGCAAGTCTCCGTCTACAATTTCGTTGCCCACTTCATCGCTTGGATAACTGAGCATTAAAAAAATCTTCTTGGATGCTTTGGCCATACCTCTGAGACAAATTGCAAAGCGGTTTCTACTCATAATCGGGAAAATCACACCCATGGTGTCTCCGCCAAATTTTGCTTTTATATCCTCTGCCAACTGTTCTGTAGTCGCATAATTCCCTTGTGATCTTGCAACGACAGCTTCCGTAATGGCAACGACATCTTGATCGCCAATTTGAAATTCTCCGGCTTTTTCTCCATTTAACAATGTGTCAACTACAATCTTCTCTAAATCGTCCCCTTCTCTTATGATGGGTGCTCGAAGACCTCTGACAACAGTTCCAACTAATCTTTCCATTTTACTTCTTCCTTTCCTTTGAACTAAATATACTTTAATATATCTAGGATTCGCTTTAGGCGTCAGAAAAGTGAAACCTTTCGCTACCATGAGCCTTTTCTATATATCAAAGAAGAATGATGATTGCAGATAATTATATTATCCACTATTAAGTAAATATTATACCATAAATGCAACGCATTTTGGGATAATCCGGCATGTGCCTTTTCAGCCCCAGGGCTGAAATCCTGGCACGCCACTCCAAACGTATAATAGCTGCCTACTGGCAGTTATTATACCATACCTAAAAAAAATATGGTATAATAAAATCCAAATTCCAGAAATTTTTTTGACGGATTTTTAAGGGAATTGTATTTTTTTAAAACAATGATGTAACCAACAATTACTTTGAATCTGATGACCAAGACGATTTTAAGCGCAAAGGAGTATCCAAAGAACATCCTCCCAATCCCATTGTTCAAATGGGACTATTCATGGATAACAATGAACTCCCTATTACTTATGATCTTTTCTCCGGCAATACCAACGACTGTCTTCCTTACAGACCTAACTTTGGGCGGATTAAAAAAGAATTCATCCATGCTTGAACTGGATGAGGAAAAACTTCGTCAAGAAAAAGCTCTGGATGGACATTATGTGCTTCTGACTAGTGAAACAGAGAAATCGGATTACAATATTATTGATATTTATCGTGGATTATGGAAAATTGAGGAATCCTTTCGTATAACCAAAAGTGAATTAGAAGCCAGACCTGTCTATGTTTGGACGAGAGAACACATAGAAGCCCACTTTTTAACTTGCTTTGTGGCACTGGCTATTGCAAGAATCCTTGAAATACACCATGAAAATATGACAAAACAGAAAACCCGCCATCCTCTGCATTGACAGGGATTGACGGGTATTTTATGCTCTTGTTGCTGCAAAAATCAGGCTATTTCCCTTAAAGCACTATTTTCCTTCAAACACTGTTTTACCTTGGGAAATAGTTCTAACAATCTTAGTTTTAATAATATCTATTGGATCAATTTTTGTCAGATCTTTTCCTAAAATAACAACATCTGCCTGTTTGTTTACCTCAATAGATCCTGTAATATCCTCGGCAAAATTTTCATAAGCACTGT
>JAVVUJ010000205.1:0-2617 GCA_036653195.1 Anaerovorax sp.
CGAGCTTTTTGGTTATGCGCCTGGTTCGTTTACGGGTGCTCTAAAAAACGGAAAGCCTGGCTATTTTGAAAGAGCAGACAAGGGAACCATCTTTCTTGATGAAATTGGAGATATGCCATTATCCATACAAGTGAAAATTTTGCAGGTTCTGCAAGAAAAAGAATTTACCCGTGTAGGCGGCACACAAAAACAATTTGTCGATGTGAGAATTATTGCAGCTACCAACAAAGACCTGCGAGAAGCCATTGCTAAAAAAACATTTAGAGAAGATCTTTTTTATCGATTAAATGTGATAGAGTTCCATTTGCCGCCCCTTCGGGAGCACGGAGACGATATTCTGGAATTGGCGGAATCCTTTATTAAAAAATACAATCAAATTTTAGGAGCAAAAGTGACGGGTATCAGTGAACAGGCTAAAAGGGCTTTACAGGAGTATCATTGGCCCGGAAATATTCGTGAACTTGAAAATGCCATAGAGCGGGCCGCTAATTATGTTTGGGATGGAGAAATCGGACTGGAAGATCTGCCGGAACAAATTTTTCGTTCTGTGCAAAAACCTGTTATTTCTAAAACATTTGACCCAAATGCGTTGATTGATTTTCAAAAAGAAATTTTGTTGAGTGCGTTAAAAGAGACAAACGGAAACAGAAGTGCAGCGGCAAAATTATTGAATTTGAGCAGATCGGCGTTTTACGATCGGTTAGAAAAATACAATTTAAAATAGCAATAAAAGTGGGTGTATTCGTGCAAATCCATTGTTTGGATTGGGTATCCAAGGCATGTTTTTTTGTCAATACACTTCATAAAAATAACTATTTTTGTTGTGTCATACATATCTAAAAAGATTTTAAAATACAATTGTAAAAGAGAGAAACCTTGGAATTGCAACGATTTTTTCGTGTAATTTCAGGGTGTTTTTTTTAAATATGAAGAATTCCCTATAAGCCTTGACAACTGGATAGGCTAGTGATAGGATAATTATATTAAGTATTCCAAATATTCAATAAGATTAGAGGGAGTGATTAAAATGGATTCTAAAGAATATGTATCTGGGCTAGTTGAGAAGGCAAAAAAGGCACAAGCTATCTTTGAAACCTACAATCAGGAACAAGTAGACCAAGTTGTTAAGACTGTTGGTAAGGCTGTTTATGACCATGGCGAAGAACTTGCAAAAATGGCTGTTGAAGAAACAAAGATGGGCAAGTACGAAGACAAGATCGTAAAAAATAAAGGCAAAGCGATGGCTACATGGTATTACCTGAAAGATAAGAAGAGTGTAGGAATTATCAGCTATGATGAAGCCAAAGGTATTGCAGAAGTTGCAAAACCAATGGGCGTTATCGGCGTAATCACACCGGTTACAAATC
The DNA here is from genome assembly GCA_036653195.1 of Anaerovorax sp. Taxonomy (GTDB): domain Bacteria; phylum Bacillota; class Clostridia; order Peptostreptococcales; family Anaerovoracaceae; genus JAVVUJ01. Next base: position 1,368 of record JAVVUJ010000205.1, read on the forward strand.
CAATTATGACACCAATGCATAATGCAATGATTGCATTGAAGGGTAGAAATGCCATTATTGTTTGCCCACATCCGGCAGGCAAGAAATCAGGAGTCAAGACTATTGAAATAATTAATGAAGCATTGGCTAAAATCAATGCACCGGAAAATTTGATTCAAATCGTACCGGAGCCTACTATTCAGACATCCGGTGATGTTATGAAATTGACAGATGTTTGTATTGCAACAGGTGGACCTGGAATGGTGGCCGCAGCCTATAGTAGCGGAAAACCTGCTTTTGGCGTAGGTGCCGGAAATTGCCAATGTTTGGTTGATAAAGATGCAGATATCAAAGATTTAGTACCGAAGGTAATAACAGGAAGAACTTATGATAATGGTGTTCTTTGTACATGTGAACAAAGCGTAATTTATCCTAAGACAAAAGAATCTGAAATTATAAATGAATTTAAAGCAAATGGCGCTTATTATGTAGAAGATCCACAGGAAGTGATTCGATTGCGCAATACGGTAATGCCTATGGGTATGCTGAACAAAGCTTGCGTTGGTCTTACGCCTTATCAAATCGCGGACATGGCAGGCATAAAAGTACCGGAAGGCACAAGAGTGTTGATGGTAAAAGCTGATGCGCCGGGAAGAGCGGATCCTTTTGCAAAAGAAAAATTATTCCCAGTATTGGCTGCGTATGCTTATGATGACTGGAAAGATGCAGTTGAGATTGCAAAGGCAAATCTTGAATATGAGGGCAAAGGTCACAGTATTTCCATGCATTCATTTACCAGAGCCAATGTTGAATATGCTGCAGAACAGATTCATGTATCCAGATTCCTTGTAAACGGAACAGGTTCTAGCGGACTTGGTGGTGCTTACACGAATAGTTTGGTACCCACAGGTACTTTAGGATGCGGTTCATGGGGAAACAACAGTATTAGTGAAAACTTAGACTACAAACACCTGATTAACATCAGCAGAATTGCCTATACAAATCCAAATGCGCATATCCCAACACCGGAAGAAATTTGGGGCGAGTGATAGCGTAGAGAAACGTACATAAAAGCATAGTTTAGGAGATTTATATCTTATTAGGAGATTCACATCTTAGCTTTACTTTTTAAAAACCAAGATGAAAGCCTTATGAATTTTGTCTTGGTTTTTTTTATAATTTGTAGTGGGATAGCTTCCTAACTTGTGAAGTATGGATAATAATAAGTGGATAAAACTTATATTAAATATAAAAACATAACAATTCAGACA
>JAVVUJ010000206.1:0-2506 GCA_036653195.1 Anaerovorax sp.
CTCAATCGCCATGCTGCCATTGACCTGTGCAATGATATCTTCAATTTGCTTCATTTGCCTCACCATCCTTTCATGATATTCTATCACATTTAGCTCAAAAAAACAACTTTTGTCTTATCGCCCGCCAGCGTTTCCGAACAGCTTTTCCTTATAGCTCGGCACGTGAACCATGAGATTGTCCCGGATTATAGATTGTTCAACTTTTCGTGTTTACACTTATATGCCTGTTCCGTCGCCGAGAAGTATTCGCTGACCATTGCACAAAGTAGCACTGCTTCATGGTAGCAATCGTTGCGTCGATACGGACGCGTTCTGCTGTGACTGATTCATATTGACCTCCTTATTTTGTCTTAGAAACAAAAAAAGACCATGCGGCTTACACCCCATGGCATCTTTTTTGTTCACCTTATTTTGGCGGAGAGCATGGGACTCGAACCCACGGGGCTTTAACACCTTACTCGCTTTCCAGGCGAGCTCCTTAGCCACTCGGTCAACTCTCCAAAATAGGTGCCTGAATTTTGTTTCAGGCACTTTATTAATTTAACATAGTTTCTTGATTTTTGCAAGCCTTTTTACATAACTGCTCCATTAATTGCGCCATATGCCCAATAATTTTCATTTACATCTGTATACTTTGTTACACTTCCTTCTCGTCAATTACAGACAATTGGCAATGGCTTCTTTTAGTTCATCTTTGTTTAATACGCCCTTATGCCTGATTTCTTTAGTTTCCAACCCCTTCAATTCTCTTGGAATTCTTACGCCGGTTTTTTTATTTAACGCACGCACATAGGCAAACCCATCTACCTCCTTGGGAAGCCCAATGGCAGTTGCCACGCTGTCTGCAAATTTATAGGCACTTGCCGTTGAAGCAATGACGGTCACCGTCTCATCACCCGTTTCTTTCTTGTACGCTTCATAAACTTTATAGGCAACCGCCGTATGTGTATCCATTAAATAGCCATGCTCCCTATACATTTTTCCAATGGTTGCATTTGTCTCTTCTACTGTTGCATAGCCACCGTAAAAATCTTTCAAACCTTCTTTTATTTTATCACTTACCCTATAGTGCTTGTCTTTGTCCAAACGCTCCATCAATGCTGATATTTCCTCACCATTTCCGCCACTCAAATGATAGAGAAGGCGCTCTAAATTACTGGAAATCAAAATATCCATAGAAGGAGAATTTGTCAAATAAAAATCTCTTTCAATCTGATAGCTGCCCGTATTTATAAAGTCTGTCAGCACGTTGTTCTCGTTGGAAGCGCAAATCAATTTTCCCACCGGTATGCCCATATTTTTCGCATAATAAGCGGCAAGAATGTTTCCGAAATTGCCTGTAGGCACCACCACATTCATCTTGTCCCCCTCTTTGATCACCCCTTCCTTTAAAAGGTTCAAATAGGCATAAACATAATAGGCCACTTGCGGCACAAGCCTTCCGATGTTAATGGAGTTTGCGGAAGAAAGTTTGCAGCCTTTCTTTGCCAATTCCCTTGCAAATTCCTCATCGTTAAAAATTTTCTTGACACCCGTCTGCGCATCATCAAAGTTTCCTCTAATAGCAAAAACATGGGTATTGGCACCTTCTTGACTGGTCATCTGCCTTTCTTGCACTTGGCTAACACCTTCATTTGGAAAGAAAACAATAATCTCCGTGTTTTCCACCTGAGCAAACCCTTCCAAGGCCGCCTTTCCCGTATCTCCCGAAGTGGCTGTAAGAATGACAATTTTCTTTTCTTCCTTCTCTTTTTTCATAGCGGTAGTCAAAAGATATGGTAAAATGGAAAGGGCCATATCTTTAAAAGCCGCTGTCTTCCCATGGTAAAGCTCCAGAAAATATGCATCGCCACCCTTTACAACGGGAACAATTTCTTCCGCTTCAAATTTTTCATCATAGGCACCCTTTACACATCGCCCAATTTCTTCCGCTGTATAATCTGTAAAAAAGGATTGAATCACAGAAAAAGCTACATCCTGGTATGGTTTCCCTATCATTTCTTTTAATGCAAAATCTAATTTGGGCAGTTTTTCCGGAACAAACAAACCTTTATCCGCTGAAATTCCCTGAATCACAGCCTGTGCAGCAGTCTTGGCATCTTTACTGCCTCTTGTACTTACATACTTCATCATCACATCTTCTCCTTGTATTTTATTGAAACAACCCAAAATGGTTGTTCTGCTTTTATAAGGTTCCACTTAAGCATTGATTGTATCAAAATATGAAAGTTTTTTCAATAAAAACTACGAATTTTATAGACAAACAGATGAAAAGAAACTATAATGTACAAGTAACACATTTTCGTTGCCAATTGAATACCTTCAATTATATTATGACCCGTTGGTCAAGTGGTCAAGACGCCACCCTCTCACGGTGGACTCAGGGGTTCGACTCCCCTACGGGTTACCAACTAAAGAATCGTTAGAAATAGCGATTCTTTTTATTTTGTTGCTTTAGCCTGTTGAGTACGTGGCGCAAAGCGCAACGTGCGAAATAATAAACCAC
>JAVVUJ010000207.1:0-2467 GCA_036653195.1 Anaerovorax sp.
TAAAAATAAATGTTGGATATAGATTTCAGTGTTTTGCTTTCCTTTGAGACAGCTTGTCTATCTTACCAAATTCTGCCGGCTTTGTCAATACCTTTTTTTCATCTTTTAAAAAATGACTTTCAGATATGGATGCCCTGCTTCTCTTTGAGACAGCTTGACTATAATATCAAATAACAGGGGGTTTGTCAATGGTTTTTCTGTTTTTTATTATATAAATAGAATTTTCATTGTTTTTAGTTGATTTTTGAGGGTTTCCCCTCTATTTTTTTGACATTTATTCCTATTTGTCTAGTTTTTTTTTGCAAATCAAGTGATACAATATATAGGTACAGATTTATAGAATTTTTTAAGGAGGCATCATCATGGCAATTGTATTAGATAAAGTTCAGGCATTTGGTCTCAAACAGGTCATTAAATATTGTGATTCTGATCCTGAAACAAACTTGCCTAAAATACTAGATTGGGTAGAAAAACTGGATAAGGATAAAATATTTGCGCCGGCTTACAAAGCTGTCTCGAAAGCTTTAGAAGATCCTGATAACAACTGGCATATATTAATGAACCGTTTGTTTACAGACATTGACGATTCGGTAAGAAAAAAACTATTTGAGAATTTCGTGATAAATTCCGCTGTTTTAGGTTGTAAAGAAAGAAGGATTTATGAAAAGGAATACGATTGTAACATCCCTTGGACATTGCTCATGGATCCTACTTCTGCGTGCAATTTAAAATGCACCGGTTGTTGGGCTGCTGAATACGGAGATAAATTGTCCCTTACATATGAACAATTGGATGACATCATTATGCAGGGGAAAAAAATGGGTATGCGCATGTTTATCTACACAGGGGGTGAACCCCTTATCAGGAAAAAGGATATTATCAAACTTTGCGAGAAACATAACGACAGCGTGTTTTTATCTTTTACAAACGGTACATTGATTGATGAAGCTTTTGCTGATGAAATGTTGCGCGTTAAAAACTTTATTCCTGCCATTAGTGTGGAAGGTTTTGAGGAAGATACGGATATGCGTCGCGGTGCCGGCACCTATAAGAAGGTTCTCCGAGCCATGGATATTTTAAGAGAGAAGAAACTGCCCTTTGGATTTTCTTCCTGTTACCACAGTAAAAATGCGGAAGTCATTGGCAGTGAGGCCTATTTTGATGAGATGATTGCACGCGGATGCAAATTCGCATGGTTGTTCACGTACATGCCCATCGGTAAGGACGCAGTGCCGGAACTTTTAACAAGTGCAGAACAACGAGCCTATATGTACAGGCAAATTCGCAAATTCAGAGGCACAAAACCCATCTTTACTATGGACTTTTGGAATGATGGTGAATACGTAGATGGTTGCATTGCCGGAGGACGCTGTTACCTTCATATTAACGGAAACGGTGATATTGACCCTTGCGCCTTTATTCACTATTCAGATTCTAATATTAAAGATAAAACCTTATTAGAGGCTTTACATTCTCCACTGTTTATGGAATATCGAAAAAACCAGCCTTTTAACGAAAACATGCTTCGCCCTTGTCCTTTGCTTGACAATTATGGGCGCTTAGCCGAAATGGTACATCATTCCGGTGCGCATTCCACAGATTTACAAAGCCCTGAAGACGTGGACACCTTGTCAGCAAAATGCAAAGAGGTTTCTGAGGATTGGAAGGTCGCTGCCGATAAGCTTTGGAATAAATAGAAAGGGTATCTTGTCTTATTGGACGGACCACTCTTCTATGGCACTATCCACCCCTTTGACCAATAGTACATTTAATCTCTCAGCCAAAGACTCAGGGGATTCTTTAAAGTCAGATCGAACCCATTTGAGGATCATATGAATAACCCCCGGTGCATAAAATTCTGCAATGCTTTTGATGGCATCGGGTGTTATTGCTGTGTTCTTGGATTTTTCCTTCACGGTTTTTATGATTACACTTTTGATTTCTTCTCTGTAATCATGAACCACTCTCTGGTATCCCAAAAATTTATAAATGTTTAAGTAAAACACTTTGTTTTCCTGAATGGATAAAAGGATCTCTTCCAATGCAGCATTCCATCCGCAAGTTTCAAGCTTTGACTCAAAGGCTGCAACAGAAATTTCCTGCGCAATCCAGTTGATTAAATCATAGATATCCTGAAAGTGATAATAAAAGGTTTGTCGGTTTAAGCCACACTTGGATACAATCTCTTGGATGGATATTTTTTTAATGGGTTTTGTTTGGGTCAGCTCTTGAAAGGACAATGCAATTTTCATTTTAGTTTCTAAAGATTTGGACATGATCTTCACCTTCTGCCTTACACTTCACACAATTATGTTTTATGCTACCATATTAGGCAAAGATTTTCAATGACAAAAAAAATACCGCCACATTGGTGGCGATATTTTAATCCATTGATTTATGAACAACTAGCTCGTTGTTTACAACTATTCTACGATGCTTGCTACAACACCGGCACCAACGGTTCTTC
>JAVVUJ010000208.1:0-2407 GCA_036653195.1 Anaerovorax sp.
CCCTTTAAAAGGATGCGCCTCTGTCCCAATGGAAACCCAGTGAGGTATTTCCGACAAATCCAGATGATCGCTTAGCAGGATCACTTCATTTTCAAATGAATGATGGTATCCTTCTATAAAACCGGTATCGCCTTTGTCTTTATGCTTATGTCCCCCGTTAGGGTTATTCACGTTGACGGTTCCGTTTACAATGGCGGCAAGCTCTGCCAATTCACTGGGTGCAGAAATGGTATAGGTCATTTTTTCATCAATGATTTTCCCATCCTCATACCAACACCGCAAGTTAAAGAGCACCTCTCTGGATTGACCACGCAAATTTAGGGTAGGCCATACCATACCGCTGTTTTTCATCTTAAAATTCAAATGTCCCGAAGAGTCTATGCTTTGATCGGCACTTCCCTTCAGTCCATTTTGTAAGTTCCAGTAAATCTCATGGGTGGTCGCCCCCAAGACACCCAACTCTGTAGAAATGCCGCCGGTTGTACAAGGCGCATATAAAACGGTTCCTTGACTGGCAGACCTGGCCGTAGGTGTATACTGTATAGGAACCACCGCTACTGCCGCACTCTCTGTGTTAAAGCATGTTTGCAAAGGGTAATAGCCGGCAGCATAGTGCCATCCATTGTTCCATGCCTTGTAGTTCTTCATGCCCTCCGTGGTGAGCGGTTCAACAGTAAGATTTTCCTCACTTCCACTGCCTATAACCGGAATGGAGCCGGTCGCCTCTTTATCATAAATATTTTTATAGCCGTTGTTGCCATGACCCCAAGTTCCGCCAATGGCCCCAAAGGTAATTCCGTCTACATAGCCTGCCACATAACTGTTTGTCACATCTGAATCATTGATTTTCCCTACAATGCCGCCTGCAATGGCTGTGCCGCTTGAAAGTTGAATGGCACCTGTAAAGAATACATTTTTAATGGTATTTCTCCCCTGACTGCCGTCAGATTCACCTACAATACCCCCTACGTTGGTGTTTATTTGATCCCCAAATAAACCCATGGTTGAGAAGCAATTTTGGATTTTTGAGCCATTGGTCAGTTTACCGGCAACCGTACCCACCGGTGCTTTTGCCCCTTCCAAAGAGACTTTTCCACCTGCCGTCAATCCTGTGTTTTCAATGGCACCGCCGGAAACCGTTCCAAATAAACCGGAAGGTTCAATGGTACCGCCGGAAATTCCACCGGTGGTGGGTGCTGTAAAGTTTAACCCACTGATCAGGTTCCCCAACCCGTCAAACTGATAGGAAAAGGGTTTTTCCGTATTGCCAATGGGTCTGAAATCCTTATAAATCTTTGCATTCACATCTTTGCCCAGCATGACTCTCCAAAGGGTGCCGGTGATGGTCTTTTTATTGGTTTCACCACTTTCAGCGTAGCTGTCCTGGGGAATGATAAAGTCCCCTTGTACCAGTGTGACACCGTTTCCGTCCTCCACCTCTAGATTTGCCTTTGCCAACGCCAAATTGACGGTTTCCTCGGGAATCACCGTCTTTTCCAAAACGTTTCTCTTAATACCCGAAGTTTCTCCCTTTCCCGCAGCATCGTTGAGTAAGCTTAACCCTTGCAGTTGATCTGCTGTGTACAGACTCCATCCTTTTTTCGTATGGATGGCTGTGGTAGTAGACGTAATACTTCCGTCCATGGCCGCCTCTGTTGTAATGGTAGTCTCAGGTTGTAAACTCCACATGCCATTGGGATTTACAGCATACCAACTAAAGTCAGGGATTCCCGACGGTTCTGTGCTGGCTGTAAAGTTTTTTGTCCTGCTATACCCCAATCCAACTTTAGGGAAATGGCTTCCTCTGTGCCTGTGGCAACTGCCATGGCTTGATTTGTGGTAAATTTCACATGGGTAGCTGTTGGAGTGGTAGAAATGGTAGGCTTCACCTCCGATTCCGTAGGATTATAGGTAATATACGCATTTTGATATTTGTTCTCCCCAATTTTTCCCGCCCTGGTCAGAAACAGTGCTATGGAATGGAAGGTAAGTTTATCCGCCGATTTTATGGCTTCCGATGTGGTGGTAAGCCCTGTGTGTGTCAGTATGGGGAATACGCCCTTCTCCAATTTCCAATTTCCATTGGTCTGCCAAGCAGTATCCGGCCCCTTGGTGGAAGCCAGCTTCCAAGTGGAGGATTTACCTGTATCATTTTCTTTTATAGAATCGATGTACCGGTTATATCCATTTCTAAGGTCAGTAAAATACGTGTAATGGCCATAGACATCAAAATTCATGGACACATAGGGGGTTTTATCAAAGGCATAGGCCGCATTTGTAATGGTCTTCGCCAAAAAATCCTGTATCTGTGTATCTGCCGATGACGTTCCTGCCGCAAAATCTTTTGCAGCGATTGGATCACTCAACGGCGATGGCAAGCCTACGTTCCCGGTTTCCACCACAATCC
>JAVVUJ010000209.1:0-2353 GCA_036653195.1 Anaerovorax sp.
ACTGAAAAACTCCATATGTCTGTAGCTTTTTATAGTCCCCCTATCCGAAAACAACCACAGCAACGTGTGTATGCTCTCCGGATTATCGGCTATAAAACGCCAAAAGGAGGCATAATTGGAAAGTTCATGTTCTAATGTAGGCTTTAAGCTTTTCACCAATGCCGGTAATTTCTCGCTCTTATCAATAAAAAAAGAGGGTAGGCTTGAACAAATCAAGTCCCATTCCCCATCTTCTGTGTAAAATTTCAAACCCACACGCCGCATATCCCGTAGTGAATCTGCGTTGCTTTTTATTTCGGTCATTCTTGCAAAGTTAAGTAACACCGGGGTTTTCACATCTATGTTCTGTAGGAATTTTGCCTCTGTCAATTCATACATGGGCAAATAAAGTGTGAATTCCCCACTTACCATCATCTCTTTCTTTTCTGCGGTGTGACTCAACTGGCTTTCACTTCTTAAGCGTGCCAATTCTTGAATAAGTTCTATGTCTATTTTCATGCTCATCGCCCCTTTATACTGAATTCTATTACAGTATATGTGGCAAGGGTAAAAATTGTTATACGCCGGTGTGTCCAAATCCGCCGGCACCACGGTGAGTATCTTCCAATTCACTGAAAGATTGAACCGAATCCCATTGAATTCGCTCATACTTTGCAATGACCATCTGTGCAATTCGATCTCCATTATTGATTACAAAAGGTGCCTGTCCCCAATTGATCATAAGCACTTTAATTTCACCACGATAATCACTGTCTATGGTTCCTATGCCATTGACCAACCCGATTCCGTATTTTACAGCCAAACCACTCCTGGCTCGCACCTGTGCCTCAAAGCCTTTTTCAAGTTCTATAAACAAACCTGTAGAAACCAACACGCGCTGCCCCGGCTGTAACGTGATGGTTTCTTCCAAAAAGGCCCTAAGATCCATGCCTGCTGAGCCTTCTGTTTCGTATTCAGGTAACGCCCCGCTTAAGCTTTTGATTTTTACAAACATTCCATCACCTTTTTAACGTCTATTTTCTTTCCGCCCACCAACACAGCAGAATAATTTGAAATGTCCGTAATTAGAGTTGACATCTTTGCAATATCATCCATGGTTACGGCATCAATACTATCAATGATTTCTTCCTGGGTATAAATTCTATCTAAAATCAGCGTATTTTTTCCATTGGTAAACATTCTGCTATTTACATTCTCAAAGCTGAAAATATAGCTTCCTTTCAACTGTTCCTTGGCAATTTCAAGTTCTTCTTTTGTGACACCCTTTAACCCTAGAAGACGCAATTCATGGGCAATTGCCTGAATGGTATCCTCCACTTTATCGTGTGAAACGCCTGCATAGATATTGAAATATCCTGCCTTTGAATAAGAGCTGGACATGGCATATACAGAATAAGCCAGCCCCTTTTCTTCTCGAATATTCTGGAACAACCTGGAACTCATGCCGCCACCCATAATATTGCATAACAAGGACATGACATAATAGCGATCATCAGAAATGCAAATACTGGGCAACCCCAAACACAGATGGGATTGTTCAATATCCTTCACCTTTACTTGGAAGCTTGGCTTATAATTCAAAACTTTTTCTTCCTTGGCAGATTTCTTTTCTTTTAACTGCTTTAATTGGTCTTCAAAATAGGCACAAACGGCCTCCTCATCAAAATTTCCTGCCACAGATACGACAATATTGTCCCTGGTATACTCCTCTTCCATATACTTTTTAATAGCCTCTCTTGTTATGCTTTTTAAAGAAGATTTTGTCCCAATAATGGGCTGTGCCAAGGGTATGCCCTTGAAAACCAGTTCTGTAATCATATCGTGAGCGGCATCCTCCGGCGAATCTTCAATCATCTTCATTTCTTCATAGATGACTCTTCTTTCTTTTTCTATTTCCTCTTCATCAAACTTAGAGTGCAAAAACATATCTGTCAAAATTTCGCAAGCTCTCATTAAGTTAGATGACAAGGTTTTAATATAATAACAAGTTGCCTCTTTCCCTGTGAAGGCGTTAATCTGTCCGCCGATTTTGTCCACATCTTCTGCGATTTGTTTGGCATTTCTGTTTTCGGTACCTTTAAACAGCATGTGTTCAATGAAGTGGGAAATCCCGCCGTTCTTTGGAATCTCATCCACTGATCCGGCCTTTACCCAAATACCTACGGAGACAGACTGGACATAAGGTATCTTTTCCATTATAATTCGTACACCACAGTCTAATTTTTTATTCATTATCATATGATTCTTACCACTTCTTTCTTCTTATTTTCCATATTATGAGACCCTACATGCAACGCATTTTGGGATAATCCGGCATGTGCCTTTTCAGCTCCAAGGCTGAAATTCTGGCACG
>JAVVUJ010000210.1:0-2316 GCA_036653195.1 Anaerovorax sp.
CTGCCATCTCCTACGTCAACATCATCAACCGCATCGCCGGATTCCATGATGTCGGAAAAATCTTCGAGGGAGACGTTCAGGACCGTCTGGCTGTCGCAGATTTTTGCTTGGACGTTACCGTGCAGCTGTTCAAAAATCGCAAAATGTAAAAGGAAAGAGGAAACCTTCGGGTTTCCTTTTTTCGTGCCAAAAACCAAACTCTCAGCCCCTATCTCTTTTCTGAGATGGGGGCTTTTTCTATCAGATTTAGTCCATTTTGCATATAATAATAAAAAGGCAAGGATGCGGGCAATCAAAGAACGATTCTTTTTGCTTTGAAAGGAAGGATTACCTCATGTCTCTTTACAAATGCTCCTATATTGATACCGTAAAGCACAAACCTAAAAAGCTAATGGTCTCTGCAAAAACAAAGAAGGATTGCATCACAGTTTTAGCCTATAGAGGAATTCAGGATGCCAAAATCAAAGAGGGAGCAGACCTCCATGGTTTAGAGTATCTACTCTATCCAGATCACAGAAAGCCCAAGACAGGGCTCAAAGTGATGGCAGACTTCTTCGATCAGCTCTCTTTTCTCCTAAAGGCCGGCATGCAACTCTATCAGAGCTTGGATAGTATGAGCCGTTCCGGCGAGCCTAATCTACAAGGTATATGCTTGACGCTTATGCCATTCGTAGAAGAGGGTCTGCCGCTAGATGAGGCCATGCTCCGTACGAAACTATTCCATCAAGACCTGATCTATCAGGTTAAATCCGGCGTTGAATCCGGCGACATGGTTACAACGATGAAGAACATCTCCATCTCACTCATTAAAAAGAAGAGTAACCGCAGCAAAATTAGCGGGATGATGGTCTACCCCGCATTTATGTTCTTTATGATGGTTGGTGTTATGACATTGATGCTTGGCTTCATTGTCCCAACAATTTCTAAGACCTTTGCTGACCTGGGCGGGACACTTCCATCGTTAACCCTGGCTGTTATGGCTGTTTCTGATTTTATGATTGCTAACTTTCCGTTTATCGGCATTGGGATCGGCGTATTTATCTTTCTTATTATAACACTTCGAAACAGAAGCAAGAAATTCAAGTCACTCACTGATCATCTTATCTTAAAGATCCCTGTTTTTGGTCAATTACAGTTAAAATCTATTCTCTGTGATTTCTGTACCACTATGTCTACCATGATGGATTGCGGAATTTCTCTCGTTCCTTCCGTTGAAATTTGTAGCAACACCATTAAAAACGAGTATTTGCGTGCTATTTTCGCAAAATCAAAACATCTTATGGAGGTAAATGGTATCGACCTCTATGAATCACTTAAAAACAACCTCATTATTCCACCTATTTTCTTGCAACTAATTAGCGTTGGCGTGCAATCCGGTAATATTGTTGATGTTATGAAGAATATTGCTACCCGCTATGACGACGAAACCTCTGCGCTGGCGAAAAAACTAGCATCCTTATTGGAGCCGTCAATGATTTTACTGATGGTTTTAATCGGCGGTGTCTGTGTCATTGCTATGATGATGCCAATCTTCTCTATTTCCGACTTTATGTAGGTTAACATATTTAGTCCCCGCAGACTTTTATCGAAGGAAAGAGCCTGTGGGGATTTTTTGTATAATGGTGTGATGAAGAACGAAAGTACTTGCATATAATATAAACGTGAAGATCGAGAAATCGGCTTACACAAAAATCTTTTATATAAAAGGAGGATGGGAAGCGTTACTGACGCTCTCCCAAAAGAACACATGAAGAAATATCTCAAGGCCCTGAAGGCCAAAAAGGGTTTTACCCTTGTCGAAATCATGGCGGTCGTCGCCCTGATCGCAATCCTGTTTGTCATTTTCATCCCTCGCATCGGCTTTGCCGCCAATAAGACCAAGATGACCGGCGTGCAGGTGGACATGCACTCCTACCAGACCGCACTGGAAACCACGGCTATGGAACACGGCGGGTTTAAGACCGCTATGGTTGGTGCCGATGACTCTGCAAAGGTCGCAGCCCTGGGCGCAGCCATTAACTCCAACCTCGACAAAAGCCTTCAGGTAACAGTTGCCGGCACCGCAGCTTCTCCCACTGTGACCCCTTCTGCGGATCATAAGGATCCTTGGGGTAATGCCTATGTAATTGCCTTTGCCCCTGCCACAGATACCATTACCGTCACCTCTTGGGGCCCCGACGGCAAGACCGGCGCAGATGACCTTGTGATGACTTGTCTTTACAACGGCACCTGCAAGACCACTACCACCGGCTTCTCCGTTGACATGAAGTAATTTACCCAACAAAGCGGGCCCTCTCCTCACTCATCTGAGAAGAG
>JAVVUJ010000211.1:0-2306 GCA_036653195.1 Anaerovorax sp.
CAGTAACCACAAGAGGCTGCTGGATTATTTTGGCGTATTCATTTCAAAACTCAGGTGGCAGCCATACAGCACGAAACAAAGCTGTCAGCCGGTCTTTATGCTGCGCTCGGTAAAGATGTGAATCATTTAAGCAAACAGATAGCCGGGGAAGTGAGCCGGGGGCTATCCGGTGGACAGATGTATCCTGAAATTACAAGAAATGTTTCTTCCTGGTGTGGCATCAGCCTGAATAATGCCATGCGCATTGTTAGAACAGAAGGTCACAGAATACAGTGCAAGGCAACAGCAGATGCGCAGTGGAAAGCAAAGGAAAAAGGCACAGATGTGGTCAAGCAGTGGGATAGTAGCCTTGATGGTAAGACGAGGGATGCACACAGACAACTTGACGGGCAAATTCAGGAACTCGAAGATGCGTTTGAAGTTGGTGGTATGTCTGCCATGCAGCCGGGGGATTTTGGTGATCCTGCGGAAGATTGCAATTGCCGGTGTGCATTACTACAAAGGGCAAGGTGGGCTTTGGGCAATGATGCAACAAAGTGGTCAGCAGATGCGCAGGTACAAATATCGGATGATGGAACCACACAGCTTGTTGACTTGTCAGATGCAAAGAATTATAATGATTTCAAGGATAGGTACAAAGGTCTTGCTGCAAGTGTTGGTGGTAATGGTATACCGATCCACGAAGAACACATATTACTGAAAACTATTGATTATTCAAACAAGGCAGCGGTGATGAATGAAATGGTATCTTTTGAAAAAGAAGCAATAAAAGAGATCATTGAAACTGCTTGTGTAGTGACGAAATCAGGTGAAGTATATAAATGCTTCGGAGTGGAAGATAGGGTGTTCCCTGATTCTGACCTTGGCAATTTGTTGATTGGTTCAACTATTTCACATAATCATCCAATCGAAGAAACAACACATTCATTTAGCAAGGATGATCTGATGCTTTTCCAGGAGTATAATCTTGATGTATTGCGTGGCTGTGATGAATTGTACACATATGAATTCACAAGGGATGCTAATAAAATTGATGAATCACCTGTTGATTGGATGAATTTTGAAAACTATCAGCACGCAGATATTATTAATCTCGCAAAACAATATGGCATAGGATACAGGCGGTGGAAAAATGAATAAGGAAGAAGCGAACCAAGAAGCAAAAAAGATATATGATGATTGGGTAAAAGAAAATGAATCCATTGAAAAAAAGGCAAAAGAAGAAGGAAGGTGGAATAAAGCCGGTCTTGATTCGAACAGCTACTTGTTCAAGGAAGCGAATAAAAAAGTAAAAGAAAAATTGGCAGAATTATCATCAATGATTGACGAAGAATAGAAAGCACTTTGCAGATAATGGCAGGGTGCTTTTTTAATGCAAAGATTTAATAACACGATATGAAAGGCGGTCAAATAGGCTGCCTTTTTTATATGCAAAATTATGAAAGAGAGGTAAAGAAAAATGGATATTGCACAGATGGGAACCGTGCTTGCAATCGTGGTGGTTACTTACTTGGTGGGGATTGCTGCAAAGCAGATTCCGGAAATTAAGGATGAACTTATACCCGTGATTGTAGGTGCAACAGGTGGCATCCTTGGGATTGTGGGAATGTATGTGATTCCTGATTTCCCGGCGCATGACATCCTTAATGCCGTTGCAGTGGGTATTGTATCAGGTCTTGCATCAACAGGTGTGAACCAGGCTTATAAACAGCTTAAAAACTAACGAAAGAAGGAATGAACATGGGCAGAAATATAAAAGAATTGCATCCTACGCTACAGAAAAAAATAGGGGGACTAATTGCAGCTTGTGAAAAGAAAGGATTGAAAATCAGAATCAGTGATTGCCTTAGAACTACGGGCGAACAGGATGCCTTGTATGCGCAGGGAAGAACAAAGCCGGGTAACGTTGTGACAAATGCAAAAGGCACTGACTATAGTTCCATGCATCAGTGGGGGGCTGCTTTTGACTTTTACCGCAATGATGGAAAGGGTGTGTACTATGACAAAGACGGTTTTTTCACAAAGGTTGGAAAAATCGGTCAGTCATTGGGTCTTGAATGGGGAGGTGGGTGGAAGTCAATGGTTGACAAGCCACACTTCCAGTTGCCGGATTGGGGCAGTACCGCAACAAAACTAAAAGAAAAGTATAAAAAGCCGGAAACATTCTTTGCATCCTGGAAGGGTAATGCCGGGAGTACAGCAGACGAAAAGCCGACCATTCATGCGAAATACTATCCTAAGTATACCGGAATGTGTTTCGTCAAGTACTTTTCCCTATAATCGGAAAATATTTTTCCCAATTATAG
>JAVVUJ010000212.1:0-2253 GCA_036653195.1 Anaerovorax sp.
CTTTCATCCTTTATTAATAGAAATTCCTTTGCTGCATTTGACAAGTAGCATGTGCAACCAAGAAAAAACAGACTTTCTTACATTTATTATAGCTGACTTCACAGGCAGGCACAAGGATTGATTATGACACGAAACCGGTTATTTTGCCATTAAAATTCATATTCTTTCTCCACGTGTCTTTCATCAAACTTGAAAATTTGTAATCTTTTTGTAATTGACTTTTTGATTCTATAATTATAGAATCAAACAAATGGAATTCTATAGATATAGAATGGTTAAAATAATTCCAATGTACTCGTAAGTTGCTGTTGGAAAATAGGAAGTCATTTGTTCTATTATGAATGTGTCGGCACACAAATGAAACTCCTTGCTATTTGTTAAAACTTGAAAAATCATTTGCTATAGAGATCAGCTGATGAAGAGTATGGGGATTGTAGAAATGGAGAAAACTATGTTTGAAAAAATTATCATTAGAATTGTCCTTCTTTTGTTGGTCGTGGCCAGTTTGTTTTTCTTAGTCAATGCTTGTGAAGAGCGTTTTCGCAATCAAGATGACGATGAAATTCTACAAACAGAGCAGAAAGTGCAGGCGGGGAAAAATCATTTACAAGACCAGGATTCTCTTGTCTATTTAGATGATGTAAACAATCAATTTTCCAATCATGTAGATGGATATACGGTAGCCATTCCAAAAGAATTCGGGGTAGACAGAAGCAACCATGAAATCGTGACTGTTTTAGGTGATTCCAATTGGCAGATGGCAGTTTACAAGCAGGAACTTTCCACGGATGTAAAACCGGAATCCTATATACAGTATTCCAATCAGTTTATAGAAAATAGGGTGGATCATAAAAAGGAAAGGGAGGAAACCTTATGGATCAATGGGCATGAAGTTCATTTGTTGCAATGGTCAAGGGAGGCTTTGCCTTCGGTGGCTCAGGATAAAAATCATTATGCGGTCTGTGATATCATCATCAATGATTGGTTAGTTTACACTTTATCTTTTAAATCCACTGAATCTTTTGGGGCGGAAAGGGATTATATGGCCATTGTAAACAGTTTTCAGCTTTGTAAATCCTCTAAAAAAGGTGGAAAAACACAAGGTAAGCAGGAACAGGAAGTTGTCAAAAATACCAAGTGGAGTGAGAAAACCAATCAAGTGTTTAAAAAATATTTTTCCCAGGACAGTCCGTTGACTTGGGGCATCTTTGAGCCTTGTGCACCTGAATTTATGCAGGTGCTTCATGAGATGGAAGGCTACTTGGATTATGAATTTCCATTTCTCATTTCTTATCAGCATTTTACAAGGGAAGGCATTCCTGAAAATTTGCAAACCATGTTTTCTAATGCAAAAAAAGAGGAAAAAATTTTAGAATTATCCTTGCAGACCACCGCTCAAAATTCCACAGAGGGAAATATGGTTTACGATATACTAAAGGGCGAATTTGATGAATATATTGATCAGTTGGGAGCGACAATCAAAGACTATAAAATGCCTGTTCTCATGCGATTTTGCAATGAAATGAATGGAGATTGGTGCCTCTATAGTGGGTATCATACATCCAGAGATCCGGAGATTTTTAAGACCCTTTATCAGTATGTTTATAAAAAATTTGAGGAAAATGGCGCTTCTGCTTATACCATTTGGGTGTTCAATCCCAATGAAAAATCTATGCCTACTTTTAAATGGAACGACCAAAGCCTGTATTACCCGGGGGATTCTTATGTGGATGTGATCGGGTTGACAGGTTACAACACGGGCACTTATTATACCGGCGAAGTTTGGCGAAGTTTTGATGAAATTTACAGGGATTTGTATATAGATATGGTGCGTATCTATGACAAACCCTTGATGATTACAGAATTTGCTTCCAGCAGCGTGGGGGGGAATAAAGGGGCTTGGATAGAAGAAATGTTTCAGCAGATTCGAAAATATGACAAATTAAAAGTGGCCATCTGGTGGAACGGCAGGGATTTGGACGCCAATGGTACGGTGGCCAGACCCTATTGGCTAGATGAAACACAAGAAACGTTTCAGGCCTTTAAACGTGGATTACAGACACAATTTCCACAGGAGAAGCAAAAAAAACAATGAAAGACTCAAGCCTAACAGAATACCATGCTTCAAAGTTAAAAAATTACAAAACAATAGAAAAATCCTAGGAATCCCTTGACTTATTAATTCTATAAATATAGAATTGAGATAGCCAGATAGCCAGATAGCCAGATAGCCAGATAGCCAGATAGCCAGAT
>JAVVUJ010000213.1:0-2245 GCA_036653195.1 Anaerovorax sp.
TGAGGACAACCTGAAAAAAATAATTGACAAATAAAGGGGAGCGGGGTCGTTTGTGGAGATTTATGGGGTGGGAGATGATTCCTATAAAAATAAAATCGGTTTATGTAAACTGTTGGGCTATGAAGTGGGAGACCCCAAAGAGGGAAAAAGGCAGATCACATTTGAATATGGGAACGAAGCAAAGTCAAATCAAACCATCAAGCTTGTCAGAGAATTCCACGATTTCACTTGTGAAGAATTGTGGCGTCATTTGACGAAGAAAGCCTATGGGTGCAGAAGTGTGGATTTATCTTTTGCCTATGTCAAAGGGTTCAATATGGAAAAAATAATCAAAGGAAAAGGGGAAGATTCTGTTGCTTTTTCCTTTCGAGGAGAGCATGCTTTTTTTGACGGCGATACCTATTTTTCGCGTGTTGTTTTTAAGGGAAAAGAAAGTTCTTTTGCAAATTCTATTTTTGCAGCCGGGGGGTTGACTTTTTGTAAAATGGATTTTGGCGGGAACACCGTGGATTTTACGGATGTCTTTGCGGAAAGGGTTCTGTTTGATCACTGTGCCTTTCGAAACCATGACAAATTAAAGTTTAAAAGGGTAAAGGAATTGAAATTGCCAGGTTGTGTAATCAGCCAAACACTATGGATAACCGGTGCGGAGATTTTATCTTTCAAAGGAACCATCAGCCTAGGATATATTTATTGTGATTGGGAAGAAAACCAAGTGGGCAAGGCCATTTTCAATAATGAAGATACCATAGAAGAAAAAGGGCGTCAATTTGCCATGCTGAAGCAAGATTATCATAGGATTGGATCTTATGAAAATGAGGATAAGGCGTTTACAGCGTATATGCGGTGCAGGCGTCAACGACTGCGCAGCAAGTGGCTGAAAGCATTGGATGGGCTTATTGATCTAATGGGCACCTATGGGACAAAACCCGGCCGTGTTGCGGTGACCATGCTCATTGTATGGATCGCCTTTGGCAGTGTCTTTACAGGGCTGGATTTAGTATGGGGGGTATTGTCACAAGGTGTTTTGGAAAATCCATTGAATGGATTTTATTTTAGTGCCATTACATTTTTAACCATTGGCTATGGGGATATTGTGCCCTTATTGACGGTGGCCAAAATTTTAGCCCCTATAGAAGGGCTTTTAGGACTTTTTCTTATGTCCTATTTTACAGTGTCTGTGGTGCGGAGAACCCTGCGGTAGGCGGTAGGATTTATTCTGTTTCAGCAATTGCATTTTTTAAAAATGATTGATTGCAAAAAAACATTGACAGATGGAAAATTTAAGAGTATTATGAAATACAAGTTGAAAAACTTAGACAGAAATTAAATAAAATAAACCGATGATTAAGAAGAGTACGCATAGATTTTGAACTTACAGAGAGCTGCAGGCGGTGGAATTGCAGTAGGGATGGGTATGCCGAATGGACTTAGGAGGGCAGGACGAACCATAGAAATATGAAGTAGCGCCTGACGGGATCTTCACCCGTTATCAAGGAAGTGCGTATGGGGTTTTAGGTCAGTGTGCGCAGAGAAAGAGGGTGCGCAAAGCATCAATTAGGGTGGTACCGCGGTAGTAGATTATCGTCCCTGAAGTGATCGTAACTTCAGGGATTTTTTAATGGAAGCAAGACCCATATCCTTGGGATGGGGGGCAGATTTTATAGAAAAATCTTCTGAAGACAGCAAAAGATTTTTAGGAGGAAAGAACATGAACACATTGAAAAAAGTACCCCACAGACTATATTTAACAGAAGACCAGATGCCCAAAGCATGGTATAACCTACGGGCAGATATGATAGAAAAGCCCGACCCTATGATTAATCCGGCCACAGGAAATGCAGCTGTGGTGGAAGACTTATACCCTGTATTTTGCAAAGAGTTGGCCCACCAGGAACTGGATGAGAAAACACAATACATTCCAATTCCCCAAGAAGTGTTGGAGATGTACAAAATATATCGTCCATCCCCTTTGTGCAGAGCCTATCAGTTGGAAAAAGCCTTGGGAACACCGGCAAAAATTTATTATAAATTTGAGGGAAACAATACGTCAGGAAGTCATAAATTAAATTCTGCCATCGCCCAAGCCTACTATGCCAAAGAACAGGGGCTAAAGCATCTAACCACGGAAACAGGTGCAGGGCAATGGGGAACTGCACTTTCGGAGGCTTGTGCTCATTTTGATATTGATTTAACGGTTTACATGGTCAAAGTATCCTTTGAACAGAAACCATTTCGAAAAGCC
>JAVVUJ010000214.1:0-2147 GCA_036653195.1 Anaerovorax sp.
GATACAAATCTTTTCATCTCTCTAAACACCCCGTCCCAGCAAAGACTTTAAACGTTCATACACCATCGACGCTTCTGCGCGTGTCAGCGTTTCATTTGGCAAAAATCTGCCATCTACGTCTCCTGTCATCAAGCCCAGTTCCCGTGCCGCAAGGACGGAGAATAGACACGCAGGCGAAATATTTTTGAAGTCCAAAAAAACATTCTCATCATAGGTGATTGGGTATTTACCATTCGCCTGATAATAACCCTTCATCAGCAACACGGCGAACGATTCCCGTGATATAGGCTGATCGGTGCCGCTTACTGATTCTTCCAATCCAAGCATCCGTGTATTCAAGATCATCGCCTGCTTTTCAGTCAAAGCATCGTCGGGTGAGAAGTGTGTTTGATCTGTGCCTTTGAGCAGTCCTGCTTCAGTCAAGCTGAGAATGCTCTCCCTTGCCCAATGTCCCTCAATATCCGCAAATGCAAGAATGTCTTCTTGCTTTGTCACCGCACATTCGTCATAATCCACATCTGATCCACCGCCTGTTGCCGATGACAGTTTAAGATAGTCGAACGAAAATCCATTATCGATAAATGTCACTTCAATCTTGTGTAATCCCATAGAAAGTGCTGTGCTACCAACATTTACCTCCTGATAATTTATCCAGGTTCCAGTATTATCAATTTTCACACCATCCGCCACGACCACGCCGTCCACTGTAATCTTTACCCTTGGCTGTGGCTGAGAGGCATCAAACCCGTTAGAAAGGTTTAGCAAAACTTCATATGTCTGATCCTTTGGCACCGTCACCTCATAACTCAACCGGTCGCCCGCCACCGTATCACCAATTGCCTTGCCGACAATCACTGGATAGACGCTAACCTTTCCACCGTCTGTTTTATAACTGCCTCTGTAATCTTCCGCCTCAACAGTTGCTCCGTCACGGCTTACAAACATGGTTTTCGCAAACTGTTCGGTCAGCCCCTTTCGCCAAGCCGGCAGTTCATATCGCCTTGTATCCCTACCTGTTCCCGCCTGTGTCATGACTTCCTTTGCTTTATCCGGCCAATTGCCATTTGTCACGACCGTATTGTTCAAAAAAGTGTTGTCAACCCCCTGATCCAGCATATTATCTGTGTCTGAAAAATTATCCTTAATCATCAGGTCGTGAATGCTATCCGTCCAAATATACATCCATATCTTACTCTTCTCTACCACGTTTTCAGAGAGAGTCAGATACCCGCTTCCTTGATCGGTGTAAAGCCCTCCGCGGGAATCTCCAATGCTGCGGATTAGATGATTGCGTGAAATCACGCTATCACGCATCGGTCCCATGGTATAGATATGCGCCCCATCCTTGAGGGTGGTCAACACATTTTCAATCCGGTTGCCTGTAACACTGTTGTTACGGCACGCTTCTACATTTTCACCCCAACCCCAGCCTAAGCTGATTCCTGTGTAGGGAATATCCTTGATGTCATTATTTTTGATATCCAGCCCCTGCACATAGTACGCACTTATTGCCGGACTACCGTAAAATTCCTGTGAGGTACGGCGAATGATATTGCCCGACACGGTATTGTTTTCACACATCTCCATATTGTCACGCTGGACATTGTGCCTCCAATCACCAACCGTCACAGCGGCCGCCGAAATATCCTTAAAGAGACTGTTTGTCACACTGCTTGACTCCACGCCGTTCTGCATACTGACCGCACCTGAACCCAGATTTAAAAAGTTACTGTTTGTGATTTGTACATTCTTGGCGTTATTGATTTGCACCTGCGCCGGGATTCTGCCCTCACGCTCGCCAAAGCCACTGACAATGTTGTCTGCTTGATAGACACAGACACCAGTTTCGTTTGGTGCAAACCATGTGCCATACCGAAAGGAGAGATTATCAAAGGTAAGATTCTCAACTTTGCTTTCTTGGCCCTCCCCTTCCACCTTTACTAAATACTCCAAAACGGGTACATAACACTCTGCTGTGCTTAAATCCTCCTGTTTGAAAGGATAATAATAGATGGTCTTCGCCTGTTTATCATAATAGAACTCGCCCGGTTCATCAAGAAGCTCCCTCGCGTTTTCGAGATAGAACATCCTCTCCGCCGAAGGACAAGTGCCATCATACTCTTTGACACGCGCCCATGAAAAATATG
>JAVVUJ010000215.1:0-2144 GCA_036653195.1 Anaerovorax sp.
CAATCCAATATCATATGCGCTGGAATAGTGATGTGCTACAGGTAATCCATTGGTATTGACAAAATGGGTGTCCTTCATACCCAACTGTTTTGCCCGTTTATTCATATTTTCAACAAAAATTTCCACAGTTCCCGAATGATATTCGGCTGCCGCTACACAGGCATCGTTGGCACTGCAAATGGAAATGCCTTCTAAAAGCAACTCCAATGCCTGCTGTTCCCCCGCTTCCAAATACATTTGGCTGCCTCCCATACTGGAAGCATGTTCGCTGATGGTCACCTGATCCGCTAAATTCAGCTGCCCTCTCTCTACGGCCTCCAAAACCAACAGCATAGTCATCACCTTTGTTACACTGGCAGGGGGCAATGGCTCATGGCTGTTTTTTTCAAAAAGCACCCTTCCACTTGAAGCTTCCATAAGTATGGCTGATTTTGCCGTAATGGGAATCCCCGGCACGCTGACCCCTTCCGCCGCACCTTGCAGTTTCTCAGTGGTTGCTGCATAACTAGGTAGAGAAACCATACCACTTCCCAACAATAAAACCGCCAATACAAACGCCGCCAACTTATATAAATGTAAGGTAATTCCTTTTTTGTAAGGCATAAAAAATCCTCCTTTACGCTACTATATGGTTCAATATATTAGGTTTCGGCGGATTTTATGACTTGTATTTGATTCTGTTTTTCTGTTCAAAATTTTCTATAGGCCTGTTTAAAATCTTCTATAGGCATAGGTTTTGCGTAATAATAGCCTTGGGCAATGTCACACCCGGCTTCAATGAGAAAGTCTGCCTGCTCTTTTGTTTCCACACCTTCTGCCACAGTCACCAAGGACAATTCTTTGGCCATAATGAGCAAATTTTTAATGATTTTTTTGCCCTTTTCTTCTTCCAGGGTTTCGTCCAAAAATCCCCTGTCAATTTTAATGGCATCGATGTCCAAATTTCTCAACGTATTCAGAGACGAGTAACCACTTCCAAAATCATCTATAGAAACAATAAACCCCACGCTTTTCAACTTTAAAATGGTCTTTTTTAAAAGCTCCAACTCATCAATAACCGCACTTTCCGTAATCTCAATCTCCAACAACTTGGGGTTTACATGGTGCTTCTTTGTAATGGCAAGCAATTGGTCTTCCAAATCGTTTTGTTTGAAATCCACTCTGGAAAAATTTACAGAAATAGGAAGATTGCACTGCCATTTGTCCAATAAACTGCAAACTTCTTCAAACATATATAAATCTAATTTTATAATGCGCCCATTTTTTTCTAATATTGGTATAAATTTATCCGGTGTAACCAAAAGATTGCCCGGTTTCCTCCACCGAACCAAGGCCTCTGCCCCTACAATTTCACCCCCTCGAAACGCATATTTAGGCTGTAAAAACACTTGAAATTCTTTTTCACCGATTCCTTTACTAAAGCTACTTTCAATGTCCCTTTCCCATGCAATCCTTTTCTTAATGGATTCACTGTAAAAATTATAATTACAACTTCTCTCACCCTTTTTAATTTCCAACCTGGCTAAACTGGCTTTGTCATTCATGGAACTCACCGACAATTTCATATTTTTCACCTGATAAATCCCAAAGGTCAACTCCACATGATAATCACCTATGAAATTTTTTACTCTTTCTGAAATCACTGCAATTCTTTGGATGATAGAGCTGTCCGATTCATACTGTACCAAACAAATAAATTGATCTGTAGACAGCCTGGCCCAATACTCCCCTCCTTGTAACTCATCATTCACAACATGCCCTATATATTGTAAAAGCTGGTTGCCCTTTTCATAACCATAAACATCGTTGATTCCTTTAAAATTATTCACATCAAACTGCAAGATGGCATAAGAATTGGTATGTGCCTTTTCAAAGAGATCTTCACATTCCAATGTAAATTTATTTAAATTACAGTGTCCCGTCAAAGGATCTTCAAAGGCAATCCTTTCTAATTTTTCTTGACTTTCCCTGTAAAATTTTGCAATCCAACAGATCCCTGCCAAAGCGACGAAAATCATAACTACGACGGCTATAGAAATTTGATAGATGAGTTTTTTTGCATATTGGGAAACCACTGCTGTAGGCACCACAGAAACCACATACCAGCCGTTAATGTGGGTCTTTGTATAACTGGCAATTCTTTC
>JAVVUJ010000216.1:0-2129 GCA_036653195.1 Anaerovorax sp.
GGTCGGCTACTCAACTAATGGGTAGCCTCCTACTCGATTGCGCCCAGCATGGGCGCAATGGAACAGATGACAGAGAAAGTACCTAGCCCGCCCTAGTAGAGGGAAAGAAGGCGGGCTGGAGCCTGTTTTATTAGAGAATCATACTTCGGCCTGTCATTTCTTCCGGTTTCTCCAGATTCATAAGATCCAGCAGTGTAGGTGCCACGTCGGCCAAGATACCATGGTCTCTCAATTGTATCGGTGAGTTTGCCAGGACAATAAAAGGAACAGGATTTAGAGAGTGTGCCGTAAGTACTTCATCTTTATCATCTAGCATAGCGTCTGCATTGCCGTGATCGGCTGTGATAATTCCTTGCCCACCTTTCGCCAACAGTGCTTGGATTACTTTAGGAACACAGTTATCCAAAGCTTCGATGGCCTTGACAGCGGCTTCCATAAGCCCAGAGTGCCCCACCATATCGGCATTTGCAAAGTTTAGAACAATCAAGTCATAGGTATTGGATTCAATTTGTGCAATGACTCGTTCCGCCACTTCATAGGCACTCATTTCAGGCTTTAAATCATAAGTAGCTACTTTGGGAGAAGGTACCAGAATGCGATCTTCTCCTTTATTTGGTGCTTCAATGCCTCCATTAAAGAAAAAGGTAACGTGGGCGTATTTTTCTGTTTCTGCAATTCTCAATTGACGCAAATTGTGTTGGGCCACGTATTCACCCAGCGTGTTTTTTAAAGATTGAGGTGGGAAAGCTACCTGCACATTAGGCATGACCAAATCATACTGTGTGAGGCAGACATAGTGGAGATTGGAGATGGTTTTTTGTCGCTTGAATCCGTCGAAGGTTTCATCCACAAAGCATCTGGTGATTTCCCGAGCTCTATCCGGTCTGAAGTTAAACATGATGAACGCATCATTGTCATTGACAGGCGCAGTAGGCTCTATGAGCGTAGGTAAAACAAATTCATCGTTTTCATCACGTTTATAAGCTTGCGTAATCGCCTCTGTGGAATTTGCTGCTTTTTCCCCAATGCCTAAAGTCATGGCATTATAGGCTTTTTCAACACGATCCCAGCGATTATCTCGATCCATGCCATAGTATCTTCCGGAAATCATGGCAATGTGTCCCAAGCCGATTTGTTTCATGTAGCTTTCAAGTTTATTCAGGTAGATGGCAGCACACCTAGGGGGAACATCCCGCCCGTCAAGTAAGGCGTGAACATAAACTTTCTTTAACCCTTTTTCTTTGGCCAAATCCAATAAAGCAAAGACATGGTCAATGTGGCTGTGCACACCGCCATCGGATAACAGACCCAGTAAATGCAAAGCGGAATCATAGTGAAGTGCATGATCCATGGCTTGATTTAACGCTTCATTTTTAAAAAATGTGCCGTCTTTTATAGCTTTTGTGATTTTAGTTAGTTCTTGATAAACCACACGGCCGGCGCCTATATTCAAGTGGCCAACCTCAGAATTGCCCATTTGCCCTGTAGGCAAACCCACATCCAATCCGCTGGCACCTAGTGTTGTATTTGGATATTTCCTGAAAAGTTCATCTATGTGCGGGGTTTGTGCTTGCAATATTGCATTGCCATGTATATCCTTGTTCATGCCATAGCCGTCTAAAATCATGAGTAGCGTGGTTGTTTTCTGGTCATTCATTGATAAATACCTCTCAATTTCAATATTTTGTGGATTCTTATGATAATTATATCAAAAAAATGAAATTAAATATATAGATGTGATGATTTTTTTGGTATAATAGAAATGCGGTAATTGGGCAATGGAATATTCCGGTGCAATTCTGCCGTGTAACGTAAAAAATGTAAAGAAAGAAATGAAAGATTTCTGTTTACATAAAAGAAAAAAGAAATATGGATTAGGGGAAATTTATGAAGAAAAAGACATTTGTTAAAGGTGCAGCTATTTTAGGAATAGCAGGATTGATGGTTCAGGTTATGGGGGCTATTTTTAGAATTCCCTTAGGGAATATCATCGGTGATGATGGTATGGGATATTTTCAGACAGCTTATCCTATTTATGTATTTTTGTTGGTTTTTTCTACAAACGGAGCGCCGGCTGCTATTTCTAAAATGGCATCGGAAAGAATCGCTTTAGGGCAGTATAATGAGGC
>JAVVUJ010000217.1:0-2044 GCA_036653195.1 Anaerovorax sp.
TCATACAGAAGCGTATGATGCCAATTTTTTTAGCTGTGATGCTGATATTCATGGCCTTTCCCATGACGGCAGCCGCTAAGACCGATGATTCCATTGCCGCTGCTGACGGATTACGCGTATATGTAACTAACAATGCGGGAAATAGCATTTTAGTAAAAGAATATACATTAAAAGAAGCAGAAAAACTTTGTGGAGATACCCAGTTTTATTCTTCTATAGACAGTTATCCAACCGGTGTATTGACTGCTGCAAAAGGAATAGATCTTGAAGACTATACTCAAAAACTTGCGAGTGAATTAGGCGCGACCAGTGGAAATATGCCTACTATTGTAATGAGATCAACAGATAAAATGGAGGTGGGTTATCAGTCTAATGGAGGATATTTTTATCCAGAATTATTCAATAAAAAATACTATAATGATGATGAAAACATACTAAAAACATACACTAGTAATGAAGCAAACAGCATCATTGCATCAAGAAGTGCATTATTAAAACCGGTTTTGGCAGTACTTTCTTATCAAGGAAGAATTGGAGCATTAAAAGCAGATTATAGACAGCAAAATAATCTATCAGCGAATGAATCGGTTACTTTAGATCAATTAAAGGAATTTACAGAGTCTAAGATGGATCATATTTCTTCTTCCAGATTTTGTTCTGTCCAAACAGATGACGATATATTGCTACAACGCTCTACGACACATAAGGTTACAAAATACATTTATAAAATAATGATTCAAAGTGGCATGGCAAATCCTGAAGGACAGAAATTGGAAAATCCTACGATTGTAATTGAAGATGTAGCGGATGGAAAAGCAAAAATTTCTGTTAAACATCCTGTGAAGGGCGTGACAATCCGTTACGGTGAAAACAAAGAATATGATCCTGTGATACCTTACAGTGAACCTATTATTGTAAAAAAACCATCTACAGGAAGTGTAGATTATCATTTTATAGCTTCAAAAATAGGCTATGCGGACAGCAATGCTGTGTTGGCACAGGTTACAAATCAGCCTCAAGTATCGTTGGCGGAAGTGACAACCTTTTCAGAACTGCAGCAAGCGGTTGCCAATTCTACACCGGGACAAACCATTAAAATAAAAAATAATTTTCACCCAATTGGATCATGGCCAAGTAGCGTGGATATTACAGGCAAAGATATCATTTTAGATACAGACAACCAGAAAGGTGTAACAATTTCAGGGATTGCTATAACCGGCAAAGGAACACTGACTGTTAAGAAAAAAGTAACGTTAGAAACCGATAATTTAGCTAGTGTTGGTACCGATTATTATACAAATGGGTGCACCGTTATTTTTGAAGGAGATTTAGGGGATGATACAGCAATCGGTGCTGATAACAGCACCATTATTGTAAATGGAAATATTAATTATCTACATGAAAATAGAAGCGTAGAGATGACAAATGGCACTAATTTTACGTTGAATGGAAACATTCAAGGAACTGGATCAATGTTGATTTACTCAAAAGATACAAAAGATAAAGTTGTGATTAATGGAGATACAACCAGTCTTTTTAATTTTCAGGGCGAAAACGCCGCGCATTGGAATAAAACAAATTATGCTTTGAGTATTAAGGGAACAGCGGTAATCAATGGAAATATTATGGCTACAACTTGTGGTGGGATTTATACTGGTGCAGATGGAAACGTTATAGTAAATGGAAATATTCAAGCAGGACAAGGTTATGCAATCCGTAGCTGGAACGGAGAGAGTACTGTATTTGGGAATGTTTCTACAAAAAATTCTGACAGCTCACAACCTGCTGTGAAGGTTGAAGGAACGAAAGACGATGCGATAGTCACTGTTTTAGGAACGATTGCTGCCAATGAGGACAATGGTATTGGAGCAAGTGCCATGAATAAAGAAGGGCACACTGCTGTATTCAAGTATACAGAACCTATCACGGCAAAATATCCGCTTTTAACTAATGAAAATTTAGATTACACGGAAATTGAACTTCTTAAAGATTCTTCAATTGGAACTTACATAAAAGCAAATAAATTCACTTTTGAAAGCAATGG
>JAVVUJ010000218.1:0-2021 GCA_036653195.1 Anaerovorax sp.
ATATTGATTAAAATTTTTAACGAGCTACCTTCCCAGTCTTTCATTTCTTTGAAAATTTGCTCATATTTCTTTGTAAATATAATGCATTCCACGTCTGCTGCTTTCATCAATTGTGCCAATTCATTGGCTGTCAATTCTTTATCCAACGGGACAACAATGCCCACGCCACACATAATAGCCAAGTATGAAATTGCCCATTCATAACGATTGTCACCAATCACTCCAATTTTTTCGCCCTTTAAACCCATGGCGATGAGTGCCGTTCCCAACGCATCTACATCACTTTTTGCTTCCCTATATGTAATCTTTCTATACGCCTCTTCCTGTTTATCTTTTACATGAAAAGCCACGTTGTTTTCAAATTTTTCTACACTGGTCTCCCACATATGCTTTATATTGACAATGGGCCTACTATCTTTGTACATCACCCGTTTATCGGAAGTTTTTTTAAAATTTTCCACTACATTTTTCGCATAAACCAGTTCTTCTTCCCATTTTTTTGTATATTCTTCATGACTCATACGCTCCATCACATTCACCCCTAACCCTTCATCGCTGCATGTCTCTTAATTTTCTTTGTGGTTGTCTTTTCAAATTCCGTATTCCTCACATGAAACCGCTTGACTCTCTTGTAAGGAGGCATCAAATCGTTGATCTCATCTATGGTCAACTTTAAAAGTTTGCGAACCTCTTCTTCTGTCAATTTTCCCTTTACTTCTTCAATAAATCCATAATTGGGGAAAATTTCCGCACAAATCACCGTATCTCCATCTGCTTCATCTAAGCCCCAAACCATCACTTCGCTGATTAAATCACTTTTATTTAGATACAGTTCAATTTCTTCCGGAAACACGTTCTTTCCGTTTTTAGTGATAATCACATTCTTTTTTCTTCCGGAAATGTATAGAAACCCCTCTCTGTCAAAATAACCGTAATCTCCCGTTAGAAGCCAACCGTCTACGAGGACTTTGGCCGTTTCCTCCGGGTCGTTGTAATAGCCTAGCATGACCGAGTCGCCTCTGCAAATAATTTCCCCTACACCATTTTCATCCTGATCTATAATATCCACATCCGTTCCCGGTAAAGGCAACCCTACCGAAGCCGCCTTGTGATAACGGTCTTTATTTACCGCAATAATCGGTGCATTTTCAGTCATGCCATATCCCTGTATCATGGTCAACCCCATGGCATTAAAGTCTTCCACCACCAAAGGATCTATGGCGGCTGCGCCGGAAATAAACAGTTGCATATTTCCCCCCATGGCTTGATGAACTGCTTTAAATAATTTTTTCATAGATTTAATATTAAATTTTTCTAATTTTTTTGCCAATTGTACAGCACTTCTCATCTTTTCTGCTTTGCCACTGGATTCTGCTTTTTTCCATACCTTTTTATGCATGGATTCAAAGATCAACGGAACGCCCAACATGACGGTGGCCTTTGATTCAGCCATGTTCTTCACCATATACTTGAGCCCTTCACAAATAGCAACGCAGCAACCTTGATACATGGCTGTAAAGACGTGGCAGGTCAGCTCATAAGTATGATGCATGGGCAACACAGAGAGCCCCGTATAGTCATCCCCTACGTTTACATATTGGGACATATTATAGACATTTGCCGTTATATTTTTATGAGAGAGCATAACCCCTTTGGCCATGCCTGTGGTGCCTGAAGTAAATAAAATGGAACAAAGTGCTTCCCTATCTATTTCAGCATCTATAAAGTACCTTTTTTCCTCAAATATGAGTTTCTTTCCTTTTCTGATGAGCTGTTTCAAGGACAGGGTACGTTCATCATGTTCGGTTCTGTCCATCCCTATGAGGAATTTTAGATGATCAATGCCCTTTACCGCCTGCAAAATAGTCCTTTCCACTTTACTGGAAAAAATAACAGCACTGACCTCCGCACGCCTCAAAAGATGGTTGATTTCCATTTCCGGCAATTCTCGATCCAATGGAACTGCAACCCCTGTACCGTTTGTGACAGCCAAATAAGAAACCACCCACTCATACCGATTT
>JAVVUJ010000219.1:0-2003 GCA_036653195.1 Anaerovorax sp.
AGCACTATAAAATCAGAATGCAATAGTTTTCTGAAAATTCTTTGAACTTTTTTTTAACAGTGCTTAATGCTGGTAAAAATTTACAAAACTGTGCTGCTTCAACCTTTGAAACCAAGCACAGCTTTTTTATAAGAAATTACAACAAAAGCAGCAATCGTCCAACTTGATAGATGATAAAAGAGACGATCCAGGCTACACTGGTTTGAAAAATCACCACCAGCAATGCACTTTTCCAGCCACCCAGTTCTCTTTTTACTGTTGCCAAAGTAGCGATACAAGGCATATAGAGAAGGCAAAATACTAAAAAAGCATAGGCAGAAAGGGGCGTAAACAAGGTAGATAGCATGAGGGAAAGAGAGGCTGATTCAGCGGCACCGGTGAGTACGGCCAAGGTACTGACGACGGCTTCTTTTGCAGAAAGCCCTGTAATTAAAGCTGTGGCAGCTTGCCAGTTGCCAAATCCCAGAGGTGCAAAAATAGGGGCGGCGGCACGTCCTAAGGCGGCCAGCATGCTGTCTTCACTATTTGATATGAGATGAAGACCAAAGTCAAAACTTCTTAAAAACCAAATGACAATGGTAGCAATAAAGATGACGGTAAAAGCCTTTTTAATAAAACCCTTTACATTAGACCACATTCGTAGCCATACGCTGAACATGGAAGGCATTCGATAAGAAGGCAAAACCATGACAAAGGGGACAGGATTTCCGTTGAAAATGGTCAATTTCATAACGGTGGCACAGATAACGGCAACGATAATTCCTGTGAGATAAAGGGCAATCATGACCAATGCTCTGTATTCCGTAAAGAATGCCATTGTAAACATGGCATAAATAGGTAGTTTTGCACTGCATGACATAAAAGGAATCAAGATTGTGGTCATCATTCGATCTCGTTGGCTGGGTAGGGAACGGGTAGCCATAATGGCGGGAACAGAACATCCAAAACCCACCAACATGGGCACGATAGAACGTCCGGAAAGTCCCAGTTTCCTTAAAATTTTATCCATAACAAAGGCCACACGAGGCATATAGCCGCTGTCCTCTAAGATGGAAAGGAAGAAGAACAAAACGGCAATGGTGGGTAAAAACGATAACACGCTGCCCACACCTGCAAAAACACCGTCAATGAGCAGGGAATGAAGGGGTGCGCTTACGTGAGCCGTGGTCAGAAGTTGATCTACTTGGTTTGTAAATCCATCAATAGCCAATGAGAATAAATGACTCAAAGAAGCACCAAAAACGCCAAAAGTAAGCCAAAAAACGGCAAACATGATGGATAAAAATATGGGAATGGCTAAATATTTATTGGTGAGCACTGTGTCGATTTTAAGGGAACGCAAATGTTCTTTGCTCTCTTTTGTTACGCGAAAAACAGTATGGGTGCAAAGGGTATCAATATAGGAATAGCGCATATCAGCCATAGCCGCTTCACGATCTGTACCCAAGTGATGCTCCATGTCGTCAATAATGTGATGGATAATATCAAGCTCAGGCTGCAAGATGTTTAATTCTTTTAACAGCGGTTCATCCCCTTCTACAATTTTTGTGGCGCAAAAACGCAGGGGATAGTTGGCCGCCTTGACTTCATCTTCGATTAAATGGGCAATGGCATGAATGGCGGTATGAATGTGCCCGTGGCAAAAATCGATTTTTTCAGGCAGTAATTTTTTCTTTGCTGTATCAATGGCGCAGTCTATTAAATCGTGAATCCCATCTTTTTTTAGGGCAGAAATAGGAACTACAGGGATGGACAGCGCCTGCTGTAGTTTTTCAATGTCGATAAAAACATCATTGCTGATAATTTCATCCATCATATTTAAAGCCAATACCATAGGCGTATTCAATTCGATTAATTGTAATGTCAAGTAAAGATTTCGCTCCAAGGTGTTTGCATCCACAATATTGACGATTACATCAGGCTTACCGTTTAGAAGGATATGCCGGATGGTCAAGTCGTTGGCTGTAAAGGAGGAGAGAGAATAGGTCCCGGGGACCTCTACC
>JAVVUJ010000220.1:0-1995 GCA_036653195.1 Anaerovorax sp.
CAATCATGGGAACCTACCCTCTTTGGCTGTAATCGCCATAATCATTATGATAAGATTTTGCGTATCTAGAATATCGGCCGTACTTTTTTTCATTTTGATCCACTGCATTGAAGACAAATCCCAATAATTTTGCACCGGCAAAGGTAAGCTGTTTGATGGCTTCCTCAACGTTCTTTTTTTCCGTATAGTTTTGTCTCACCACCAATACTACCCCGTCTACATATTTGGACAAGATACTGGCGTCTGTGACTGCATTCACCGGCGGTGCATCAATAAATAGGTAGTCATACCTGCCGGACAGTTCTTCTAAAATCTCTGCCATCTTCTGTGTCCCGATCAGTTCTGCAGGATTTGGCGGAATATCTCCTGAAAAGATCACATCCAACCCTTGATACTGTGTATGCTGTATCACATCTTCCAGTTTGGCCAGGTTGACCAACACATTGCTGATGCCATCTCCTCCATGGGTGTTTAAAATCCTTGCTACATTTGGCCGACGCAAGTCACCATCTAAAATCAGCACCCTTGCCCCTGTCTGTGCAAAAGAAATGGCCAGATTAACACAGTTGATGCTTTTTCCGTCTGAAGGCTGGGCACTGGTCACCAAAATTTTTTTACAGGTATCTATGGACAGGGAAAACAGGATATTAGTTCTCAACGCTTTGTAAGCTTCCTTGATTTGAAAAGGAGACCCCTCTGTGAGTACAAAGGACGAATCAAATACAAAGTTTTTTTCTTTCATACGGTTTCTTTTAAAATTCAATGTCATTCTTTCTCCCGCCCTTCCTGCTCTTTTTCTTTCATGGTTTCCTTGGTTTTTTGTTCATGATGTCTTTTATATCCATAGCCGTAGCCATATCCTCTGGTTGATTTTTTGTCGGTTATATGGGCAAAGTTTCCGATTTTTCCCAGTACAGGCAACTCAAACATGCTTTCCAATTCACCTTCCACTTTAATGCGTGTATCCAACATTTCTCTGGCCAGTGCAAAGAGCACGCTTAAGATCAATCCCATCATCAGACCGATGGCTGTATTTAGCAACACATTGGGTGAAGAAGGGGCTTGGGGTACAAAGGCGTAATCCACCACTTTGACAGAACTGCCTTCTATGTATTCGGGGATTTTCTTTAAAGCTGCACTGGCTACTTGGTTGGCAATGTTTGCCGCTGCTTTTGGATCTTTGTTTTCTATGGTCACCTGAAAGATTTCTGTATTTTGTACGGCTGTGGTCACCATCATCTTTTTAATTTCATCGGCTGTGTAGGCACTGCCACATTCCTTTGCCACATCATTGAGCACTCTGTTGCTTTGTACAATGGTGATATAGGTATTGACTAGTAGCTGTGAAGCGTTAATATCCGCCGATTCAATCTTATTTGTATTTACATTGGTATTGGTTGCGTTGTTTACGTAAATAGAAATGCCGGCGGTGTACATAGGTGTAACGACAAAAGCCGACACCAGAAATACCAACAAACCGGCAACCAAAGTAGAAATAACAATCAATTTTATATTTGACAGCAAGATGGCTAGTAACTCGCCCAGTTCAATCCCTTCCGATTCCTCCGGCTCAACCATCACAGTGCTATATTGTTTCTCCATGTATCCAGTCTCTCTTTCCTCTCCACCACAATGAACAAAGTAACTGTTCACTGTTTCCTTTTCTTTAACTGATTTTACCTTATTTATCCTATTTACACAAGCAGAAAATGTGACAAAATTCAACCTTTTATGACGATTCATCATTTTTTTGGATTATTTTTGTATGATACTGTATAATTTTTCCTTTTTGTACCATTTTTAGGATTTTATTTTGTTTTTGTTCGCTCTTATTGATTTCTTTAAGCCTTTTTTACCATTTCTCTATTTTTTTTACTGTTTTAATATTTTGAAGCACAGAACAGATGATTTCCCCGCCATAGCCTAAGGTTGCCAATCGTCTTGCAATTTTTCCTTTTAATTTATAACCCAAGGGCAAGATGGTCACCCCTTCTT
>JAVVUJ010000221.1:0-1987 GCA_036653195.1 Anaerovorax sp.
CTTCCATATTTGACTTCACCACGGCCGTCTTTCCCTGGGCGCCTATTCCCACAATATTCACTGGGTTGGGTTTGATATTTAGCATACTCGCCATCTTAAATCCCTCCTTTTCTGGTTCCCATGGCCGGTATGCTCACACCTATGACGCCTATCACGATCAAAATGGTGCAAACAATATGATAGAGAGCCAATGGCTCATGCAAGATGACAACACCGGCAATAATAGAAATGGCCGTGGACAGATTACCGAACATGGTAGCCTTCATGGCCTTCATATGAGCCAGCATATAGCTCATGATCAAAGACGACACGAAAGTAGAAGGAATGCCAAGGTAGATGATGGCTATTAAAAATACAGGCTCTTTTAAAGGTGACAAATAGTCTATAAAGGTAACCCCCGCCCCAAGTGCATAGACAAAGAAAGCCAGATTAAAGACGAAAAAACCCACGGCTGAAATAGAAAAAGCAATTTCAACGGGCGTATATTCCCCACGAACACCGCGCATAATCACATTGCTGGTAGCCATACAAATACTGGCTAAAAACAAAATAATCCAGCCTATAAAATGAACCTGAATATCTGTAGCACCACAGATAAACATAGCCATCACAGCCGCTACCGATAAACAGGCAAAGATGTTTTGTTTCCACGTGGTGGTTTCTTTTAAAAACAGGCCGGCAATGATTTTCGCCAAAATAGGAATGATGGCAAAGATGATGCCTCCTACAATGGAGGTGGCAAATACAAGCCCCACCGTTTGTAAAACCATAAAACCAACATAAAATCCGGCAGTCCATGCCAACGTACTCTTCTTTTTTCCTCTAATGTTCATCTTTATTTTTCCCGGCAAAATAGCAATGCATGCACCAAGAAAGGCAAAGTTAAACCGATGTGCTAAAATTTCCAAAGTTGAAGCAGTAGCTGCACAGGATTTTATGCCTAAAAAAGAAAATCCTACAATGAGGGAAAACGCAATGGCCGCCGTATACACTTTAATTTCTTGTTTATTCAACGATGATGTGCTCAATGATCTCATCTCCTTCTGTGCAATAGGCACCTTTTATATCTTCTATGGCTTTGGGCAATCCTCTGCCCTTTAAATCCAGTTCTCTCACCAAAACCCTACCGATTTGATCTACAAATTGATTTTGTCCAAATACATGAAACGTGTCCAGTCCCTGCCCAATACCCGTGCCTAAATATTTTGTATAGGCTTCTTTTCGCGTCCAAATTTTATAAAAAGCCGGGGTGCCTTGTGCTAAAACATACTCGTATTCCTCTTTGGTAAAAAAGCGTTTTGCAATAGCCTCTCCCCTCTTTTGATTGACTTTGGAATCTGCCATACGCATTCTGCCTTTTTCCAAATCTTCAATATCCAGCCCCATTTCATGAAACCCTATCAAGCAAGCCCACCAGTTGCCCGAATGGCTGATGGAAAATCGGATGGCCTCCGAGGCATTTTCACTCCCGGTTCCTGAAAGCCGGATGGCCTCCGGGGCATTTTCTTTCCCGGTTCCTGAAAATCGGATGGCCTCCGGGGCATTTTCACTCCCTGTTCCGCCGTTTTTTGGAATGTCAGTCGATGAAGTTTTCCAAATGGCATCTGGTAAAATTCCACTGATCGAATCCTGCCGATTTTGTGGCACTGCAAGTTGCCGAAAGTAAGGTTTGCCATATTTTCCTCGCGCGATTTCAAGATTCATAATCTCTTGTTGCGAAAAACCAAGCTGCTCTTTCTCATTGTAATCTCGCAATACATCCCTGACTTTTTCTGTAGTCAACCGCTTTTCATTTTTGTAAATATATAAATACATATCCCTCACTCCTTACATCTCAAATTTTATATAGTGGATTTTACTGTATAAACCAATCCATTTCTTAACACCATTACCTGTTTGAACCGATGATTTTGTTTTTTTGGGGGGACGATTTTGGCTTTTAAATTTCCAAATTAATGCCCCAATATCAGTAATTAGTTTCCAAAAT
>JAVVUJ010000222.1:0-1978 GCA_036653195.1 Anaerovorax sp.
AGAAAGGCGGTGGTCTTTTTTTATCTCCCAACCATTGGGTTAAATGGCATTAAATGAGAAGCATCCAGTGATGGGTGCTTTTTATTTTGTCGAGTGTGGCAAGACGTAAAACCGACACAGAAAATAGTTATGGGAGTGATACCCGTAAAAAATATATTTGAAAGGATGATTGTTATGAAAAGAGAACAGCTTAAAGAACTGGGATTAGAGAAAGAACAGATCGACAGTATTATGAAAATCAATGGGGAAGACATTGAACACGCAAAAGAGGTTACTGGGGAAGAATCCAAGAACCTACAGGCAGAAATTGAGGGGCTGAATGCGCAGGTGAAAGACAGAGATAAGCAGCTTGACACACTGAAAGCATCAGCCGGGGACAATGAAGTACTGACAAAACAGATTGCAGATTTACAGGCAGAGAATGCGACAACCAAACAGACCCATGAATCTGAAATGAATCAGCTGAAAGTTAACTTTGCGGTTGAAAAGGCACTGGCAGGTGCGAAAGCAAAAAATGTGAAAGCAGTCAAGGCACTATTAGACCTTGAAGATGCCAAACTGGACAAGGACGGCAATGTCAAAGGTTTACAGGAACAGGTTGACAAGCTGACAGCAGATGAAGGTACTAAGTTCCTTTTTGACGCTGCCACACAGACCAAACCAACATTCAAAGGGTTTCAGCCGGGGGCAAGTTCTGAAATAAAGCCAGGAACAGAAGTAGATCCTTCAAAAATGAGTTACGAAGAACTTACTGTATACATGGAGGCAAACCCGGATGTCGGAGTTTGAAATTGAGAAAGGAAAGGTAAAAGAAAATGGCAAAATTTGATGCAAAAAGTTTCAATGAACGAGCGTTTGGGAAATATATGTCAGCAGTACCAAATACAAAACTGAACAAACTTAGAGAATCACGGGCAATCATTGGAGATGCAAGATTGCGTGATACTTTTAAAAACAACACACAGACCGGTACGGTGTACGCAACGATTCCTTATTTTGGTTTACTGTCAGGTACACCACAAAACTATGATGGTGTGTCAAATGTAACGCCAGGGAAGACAACTACTTTTGAACAGGGTGTTTTCACTTATGGCAGAATGAATGGCTGGACTGAGGCAGATTTTTCCTATGATATCACAGGTGGGGTTGATTTTATGGCGAATGTAAGAAATCAGATTAGCACCTACTGGAATGAGATTGATCAGGATGCAATCCTTGCAATCTTAAAAGGTATCTTCTCCATGGCAGCTACAGGAACAGGAGGAATCAAGACTGCCAACGCGGCATTCGTGAATAAGCACACGTATGACATTTCGGCTCCGGGGGCGGCAAGTACAACCACTGCCATGTGTGTGGATGCAACAACATTAAATAGTGCTATCCAGAAGGCCTGTGGTGACAACAAGCAGAAGTTCAGCTTAGTATTCTGCCACAGTGCAGTAGCCACCAACCTTGAAAATCTAAAATTACTTGCTTATTTGAAATATACAGATACACAGGGGATTGAACGTGACCTTGAGATGGGTACTTGGAACGGAAGGCTAGTAGTTGTTGACGATTCTTTGCCATCTACGGTTATACCGGCTGTTGAAGCAAGCGGATCAGGAAACACCGCGATTGTAGCACAAGATGCATACACAGAATATATAACCTACATTCTTGGTGAAGGTGCTATCGGTTTTGAAGATGTTGGTGCAAAAGTACCTTATGAAATGGTGCGTGACGCTAAAACGCACGGGGGCGAAGATACACTTATTTCACGTAAACGCCACGCAGTCAGCGTTGCGGGAGTATCTTATCTAAAATCATCGCAGGTAACAAACAGTCCAACCGACATTGAACTTGAAAACGGTAAAAATTGGTCACTTGTAGGAGATGATACAAATGCCATCGCACACAAAGCAGTACCGATTGCACGCATTAAGTCCAGGGGTTAAATTAGGAAAGGTAAGGTGACAATCATGTTTGATGTGGATGC
>JAVVUJ010000223.1:0-1977 GCA_036653195.1 Anaerovorax sp.
CACTACTAGGGTGTGTTCGGGACTTTCACCCGTTAGATTGCGCCCATGCTGGGCGCACCCCACAAAACCCCCTACCCATATCTACGATACGGGTAGGGGGTTTTAATAAATTTTAAGTCTACTGCCTACTCTAAAAATCTTTAAAAGATATTTCTAGATTAATATAAGTTAGCGAAAATTTCTCTAACTTCAGCATCACTTAGAGGTACATAGTTGTTTGCAAGAAGTCTCTGCTGATTTTCAACCGTTGATTTTGCAAATTCATCAATCTGTGCTTCTACCATTCCGTATTCACGAAGTGGCTTCTTCATGATCAACTTGTTCAAGAATGTCTCCAACTCTCCATATACATCTCCCTTTGGATCAACGCCAAGAGCCTCTGCCAAAATATTTGTAGCAGAAACGATTTTTCCTGTTGGATTCTTCTTCATGTACATCTTAAACACTTCTGTGAAGAACTGATAGTTTGCTTCACCATGAGCCACGTGGAATGCACCACCGATGGAATAAGATAACGCATGAACAGCACCGCATCCTGCATTTCCAAAAGCAATACCTGCATAATTAGATGCAAGAACGAACTCTTTCAAGTACTTCAATCTTTCATTTTCACCATGTGCTACGATTTCTTTATAGCCGGCCATAATCATTTCAATTGCCTTTAGAGAATATATTTCTGTAAAAGGTGATGCTTTTGGAGATAAGTAAGATTCAATTGCATGAATCAATGCATCAACAGAACTGGTCACAAAGAACTTATAAGGAAGTCCCTTAATGGTTTCAGGAATCAAAACTGCTGTATCTGCATAAGTTTCTTCAACAGCAAGACCCTTCTTTGTATGTAATGATTTTAATTCTGCGATAGATACGTTTGTTACTTCTGAACCTGTACCGCAAGTTGTAGGAACTACAACCAATTCTTTGATTTTCTTAGGCGCAACTTTTCCTGTGAAAAGATCCACTGATTTTGCAGGTACGTCTAAAGCTAATACCTTACAGATGTCTACAATTGTACCACCACCGAAAGCGATGATTCTTTTGAAGTTAAATTTCTTCATTTCAGCAGCCATGGCATCTACCATCTCATCTGACGGCTCTCCGGCACCAAACTTTTCCTGATAGATAACATTTGTTTTAATCCCAAGTGGTGCAACGTAAGGTGTGTACATCCATTCGTTTGTTACCAGTAAATCATCCATACCTACTTTAAATTCCTCATGGAACTCTTTAAAAGTATCAAAATAAAATACTTTTGGAACAACTCTTAATGCTTGCATAATATTCTCCTTTTTTCTTTTTCTTTTTAAAATTCTGCGTTAAAACGCTTAACAAATTGTGCCTTTAATTCTTCTCTAAAGTCAGGATGGGCAATATTAATCAATGCTCTAGCTCTGTCTTTTAGATTCTTTCCTTTTAGCAACGCAATTCCATACTCAGTAACGATGTAATGTACATCCTGTCT
The DNA here is from genome assembly GCA_036653195.1 of Anaerovorax sp. GTDB lineage: Bacteria > Bacillota > Clostridia > Peptostreptococcales > Anaerovoracaceae > JAVVUJ01. The sequence continues at coordinate 1,463 of JAVVUJ010000223.1, forward strand.
AGAAGTGGTAATCGCAGCGCCTTCATCAATATACGGCGTAATTTTTGAAATTTTTGAACCGTCTTTTTTGTTTGCAACAGATGGCATTGCAATGATATTTTTAGCTTTTCCATCAAGAGACATAGCGGCACCTCGACAGAAGTCTACCTGACCGCCTACACCTGAAAACTGTTTGATGCCAATAGAGTCGGATACTACCTGACCCATGAAATCTACAGCAATACAAGCATTGATACAGACAAGGTTTGTACATTGTGCCACCACCCTTGGGTGATTTACATAGTCAACCGTACGAAGCTCTACAATGGGATTATTGGCAGCAAAGTCATAAAGTCTCTTTGTTCCCATTAAGAATGCAACGACCATCTTGCCGGGATCCAATCCTTTTTTTGCACAGTTTACAACACCGGCTTCATAAAGATCTACAACACCATCAGAAATCATTTCTGAGTGGATGCCTAAATCTTTCTTATCCTTCAAAGACTGAAGAACAGCATCCGGAATAGCACCGATAC
>JAVVUJ010000224.1:0-1917 GCA_036653195.1 Anaerovorax sp.
AGGCAGCTGCTATTGCTGACGACGGATTTTCGCATATTGTAACCTTTATACAGCCGGGATTGACAGAATTGGAAATTGCTTTAGAGTTGGAATTTTATATGCGAAAAAATGGCGGTGAAAGTGTATCCTTCGATGTGATATGCGCTTCCGGCCAACGATCCTCACTGCCCCATGCGGTGCCGGGACAAAGATGTATCAGAAAAGGTGATTTTATTGTTTTGGATTTTGGCTGTAAAGTCAATGGCTATTGTTCGGATATGACGAGAACTGTGGCTGTAGGCAGTGTTACGGAAGAACAAAAGAAGATTTATCAATTGGTCTATAGGGCACAGATGGAATGTCTGAAACAATTACATAGTGGAATGAGGTGCAGTGATTTTGATAAAATTGCAAGGGATCTCTTCATAAAAGAAGGATACGGTGCATATTTTGGGCACGGTTTAGGCCATGGTGTGGGTTTGGAGATTCACGAAGCACCCACTGCCAATTCCAGAAGCAAGGAAGTCTTTCAAGAAAACATGTTGATTACCGTTGAGCCTGGTATTTATTTAGAAAAAAAGTTTGGTGTGAGAATTGAGGACTTGGCAATCATCGAAAAACGTGGTATAATCAACTTAAGCAATTCAACAAAGGAGTTGCTGATACTATAAATTTCCAGTTTAAAAGACAAAAACAAAGCATATACTGGTGTCGTATTCAATATTCCTTGATGCACAGTACATGAGTATGAAATCCTGAAATGTTCGTTTAGGTAATATAATTCAACCTACAAAGTTACCTTGGGAATCCGCGTTTTCGTTGCGCCTATGTCAAGCCTCCTAAGAGTGGAAGACAGAAGCAGAAATAGGATACCCCCCTATCAAATGATAGGGTATGAATTATATCCTGACGGCATGTTGGGATTTTTTTTTGTTTTTTGTTGCATTTTGTCGAAGGCAGTAGTAGAATATATTAGGTCAAAATACGAAACGTTATTTCACATTACGAAACAAGAAAAAAGGAGAATTCCCCTATGGATTATAAAAGTGATATCCAAATTGCACAAGAAGCTGAGATACTTCCTATTACGGAAATTGCTAAAAAATTGTCAATTGATGAAGCTTATTTAGAATGTTACGGAAAGAATAAAGCAAAAATAGATTATAACATTTTAAATCAATATGAAAACAAAAAAAACGGAAAATTAATTCTTGTGACAGCCATTAATCCCACACCGGCAGGGGAAGGAAAGACCACCACCACGGTTGGGTTAGGTGATGCACTAAATAAAATCGGTAAAAACGTAGTCATCGCTTTGAGAGAGCCCTCTTTGGGGCCGGTTTTTGGTGTAAAAGGCGGGGCAGCAGGGGGCGGTTATGCCCAGGTGATCCCTATGGAAGACATTAATTTGCACTTTACAGGAGATTTTCATGCCATCACTTCAGCAAATAATCTGATTGCCGCTCTTTTAGACAATCATATTACACAAGGAAATGATCTAAATATTGATCCTCGCAGGATTATTTGGAAGCGATGTATGGATATGAATGATCGCCAGCTACGATTTATTATTGATGGTCTGGGGGGAAAAGCCAATGGCATGCCACGTGAAGATGGTTTCGATATTTCTGTAGCTTCTGAAATTATGGCTGTTTTGTGCCTGTCAAAGGATTTAGAAGATTTAAAGAAAAAAGTTGCAAGCATTATAGTTGCTTATACGTATGAGGGAAAGCCTGTAACGGCTGGGGATTTAAAAGCGCAAGGAGCAGTGGGTGCATTGATGAAGGATGCCTTAAAACCCAATTTGGTTCAAACTTTGGAACATACACCTGCCTTTGTTCACGGTGGACCCTTTGCCAATATCGCACATGGATGTAACAGCGTTATGGCTACAAAAATGGCCTTAAAGCTAGGTGAGTATGTGGTCACAGAGGCGGG
>JAVVUJ010000225.1:0-1913 GCA_036653195.1 Anaerovorax sp.
GTTGATTATATGGGTAGGCTGAACCAAAACATCTGTAAACCCTTCCTCCCACAGGGACTCCATGGCCTCTGTCACGTTGTCTATGTGCAAATGATCCCGTGTTTTTAAGGTTTTTATAATCATACCGCTGGTAAAGGCTCTCTTTTGCACTCTTTGGGGAAAGGCCTTTGCCAATGCCCTCTCTATGGCGCCGATGGTTTCATTTCTGGTTTTTTCGTGGCTTGTACCAAAGCTGACTACCACCAATGCTTGTTTACTCATATTCGTTTCCTCTCTTTCATCAGTGCGATCAGTTCTCTTGTGGACACCGGCATCTCACATGGTGCCGAAATAAATCCACCTTCTTGTAACGTCTCGTATAGTGTAATGACTTCCGGCTTTTCAAGGTTGGTGGTTTTTAAAAGGCTTTCATTCCTGAAAATTTCTCCCGGCGTGCCCTCTGCAAGCAAGGTTCCCTGGTGGAAAAGCACCACCCTATCCGCCCATTCCAGTGCTTTTTGCCCGTTGTGTGTGGATAAAATAACTGTAATCCCCTTTGTGGTGAGATAGTCTATCATTTCATCAATGATTGCCGTATGCTTGGGGTCAAGGGCAGAAACCGGTTCATCTAAAATAATAATGTCCGGTTCCATGACCAAAATTCCCGCAAGTGCCACCAGTTTTTTTTGTCCACCGCTTAGAAAATGGGTGGGTTTTGCCGCCAACTCTGTAATATGAAGTTCCGCCATCACTTTGTTTACTTTTGCCCGCACCTCTTCCTGAGAAAATCCTAAATTTAAGACGCCAAAGGCAATTTCTTGCACCACATCTGCGGAAAACAGTTGGTTGTCCGGATCCTGAAAAACGATGCCCACCTGCTTTCGCACTGAAAGCAGACCTTTTTTTGAATAGACCAAGGGACTCCCATTAATATTGATGTGACCACTTTGCGGTCTCAATACGCCATTGAGGGTGAGAAAAAAGGTGGATTTCCCCGATCCGTTTGCCCCCATTACCGCAATTTTTTCGCCTCTTCTCACCCACAATGAAATGCCTTGCAAGGCCTTGGTTCCATCGGAATAGGTAAAATGAATATCCTCCACCTGCACCGCAAATTCTTCTGCCCCTTCTTGTCCCTTTCTGTTGCTAATCGCCTTCATTTCTCATCCTCTTTCTCTTTTTCTTATATCCATAGGCTCCCTCCGCTACCCCAAAGTGCCACTAGGCCTACGGCTGCCAACAGTCCTATGACAGACAATTTTTCTGCCGGCGATGCTTTTTTACAACAGTAGAGCATCCTTAATTCTCCGTCATAACACCTTGATTCCATTGCATCAAATATGAAGTTGGCCTTGCTCACAGATCTGATCAACACGGCCGACAACATGCCGCCCATGCCTTTAATGGCACTTTTGCTGCAACCATTGCTCAACCTGCATTTTTGTGCGGTGGTAATTGCAATGGCCATATCCAACAAGACAAAGATGTACCGATATGTCAGCAACATGATTTCTAACAGAAGAGCAGGGCAATGGAGCCATTTTACAACATAAAGCAACTCCAACATGGGTGTTGTCAGTGCTAAAAAATAAAGACATGAAACGGAAGACAGCGCCACCATGACCAGCCGCACCGCATAAATCAAAGAGCTTTTGCTCACTGCAATGTAAATCCCCCCTAAGGGCAGATTGAACAAGTCCATTGGTAGGGCAGTGAAATTCACTGCCACAGCCACCGTTCCCAAGATTAAAAATGTGAAAGGGACAAGGAGGAGCTTGGTGTAATGGCAAAGAGGCGTTCGATTGTATCCTACAGTGAAACACCCCATGATTAAAAAGACAACCAACGATACTAAAAAAGTCCGCGCTGTTACGCAAATGAGCAACATCCCAACTGCAAAAGCACATTTTACAAAGGGACTTTTATTTCTAAGT
>JAVVUJ010000226.1:0-1874 GCA_036653195.1 Anaerovorax sp.
GAATCCTATGCTCATTTTTTTTCAACCTGTGCACCGTTTCACGAATCATGTGAATAATGGGTATGTTGGTGTTCTCCTGTAATCTGTCAATGAGCACGTGAGAGGTATTGCAAGGTATGGCAATACTGGTTGCACCATTTGCCTCCAACATCTTGATATCCCCCAAAATGCCTCTAAAAAGTGGCTCTACATTTCCACTGACGATGGCTTGCGTCCGATCCGGCATAGTGGCATGGCTTAAAATAATCATGTTCACATGATCTTGATCACAATGTGCCTCTGTCTCTTCAATGATCATTTTATAGAAAAGTTCTGTGGCTAAAGGTCCCATCCCCCCCACTACGCCTAAAATTTTCCCATGACCTTCTTCATACATGTATGTTCCTCCCTATACGGTATATTTTTTTATCGTCCTTTTGTGCTTCTGCTAAACTTCTTCCGGCTTTTGTTTCCCCAAATATTTTTTAAATTTAAAGTAATGTCCCAACTGCGACTTCATCAGCCGCACTCTTCTGGATAGTTTGCGATCCGCCGAAAAATACAAAGGATTTACAAAATCTCCCGCTGCCATCAAGGCCTTCATTTCTTTTTTATATTTTTCTACCGTCACATATTTGAAGGCAACCCCCTTGGGCACCACCATCCAAAGGTTCTTTTTTGTGACCACGTTCAAGTCCATAGGCCGATTAAAAATGTAGTCTTCCACCAAATAATTTGCCACATTGGCGCCTGCGCCTGTCACATAATAGTTGCTTCTTCCCTGCCTGGTATTGATTTCAAAGACTTTGAATTTTCCGTCTCTGCGGTCATATTTAATGTCAAAATTAGAGAAACCAACATACCCCAACTTTTCCAAAAGATTTTTAAACTGTTCCTCAACCTTTGGGTTTTCTTCCGTGATAATCACCGCATGATTACCGATTCCATGAGGCGTATGTTCTTCTAAGAGAACATGTCCCAAGCACATCATCTTTACCTGCCCATGTTGATCAGAGTAATTGGTAAGCACCCACATATAAGTGTCGTCTCCCGGTATAAAGTCCTGAATGATCATGGAATCGGAATAACCCGACTCATAAATTTCACCCAATATTTGATCCAGTTCTGCTCTGGTATCTGCTTTATACACTTTTTTTTGAGTTGCAAAGGGAAATCTCCAATACTCGATTCCATTAGACGGCTTGATGATAAAAGGCGGGGCAAAAGGCAGTTCAAACGCTGTCCCCATATCTTTTCGATGCACAAAAGTATTGGGATAGTCTACACCGTTTTCTTCACACATTCCATAAAATTTTTCCTTGTGTATGAGGTCATTCATCCTATCTATAGGAATATACGGCGCAATCACATGTTCAGGAAAAGCTTCCTTGTTTTCACTGATTAACTGCACATAGCTGTCACCGCATCCAATAAGTAAAATTTGCTTGTCCTTGTTTTTTTCTGCAAATTCCTCAACTAATTTCAAAAATGTTTCCTGCTCATCAGCTTTTCCATTGGCTGTATAGTGCATAATTTCACTTTCGTAACAAGGCCAGGTCTCATATTTTCCAAAGACAAAGGGTTTTACACCATATGCTTCATAAAAGGCTCGCGCCACGCTATATACATTTATATCTCCCGCAAAGAGCAGGGGAATAAAGTTTTCATCCTTCATAAATCCTCCCTATTGGTCACCAAATATACCGTCTCTGACCATTGACAAATACCTTCTTTGTCAACTGTCAACAGGACAGTAATCTAAACGTTTATTCTACCCTATTTTATTTTTTTTACTCAATAAAGTAAATATACCACAATGAGGGTTTCCAAAGCAGCAACGGGCAACAGAATCCGAAATTTCATGTGCTTGGTTTTATGACGAAACGCCGTCATAC
>JAVVUJ010000227.1:0-1761 GCA_036653195.1 Anaerovorax sp.
ATTCCAGAAATTTTTTTGACGGATTTTTAAGGGAATTGTATTTTTTTAAAACAATACCGTAGCTGATGAAGGGAGACTTTTTGATGGTCAATAAATTACAAAAAAAAATACTGATTTTAGCATTACAAGCGGGAGAAATTATGATGAAAAGCGGTGCGGAAATTTATAGAGTGGAAGACACCATTACACGAATTTGCCGTGCTTGTAAAATCCCTTATGTGGAATGTTTTGCAACAACCACCGGCATTTTTCTTTCCATTGATAGCGGTTCTGAAGACAGCGATATGCATACCTTCATTAAGAGAATCCGCACCTCTTCCATAGACTTAACGAAAATTTCCAAAATAAATAATTTTTCCAGAGCCTTTACAACAACAGACCTGACTTTAGAAGAAGGATTCAAGATTGTAAAAGAAATTGGGGCCATTAAACCACTTCCCTTTCATTTGCGTCTACTGGGTGCTTGCTTAATTTCAGCGTTTTTCTGCCTTATATTGGGCGGTTGCTTTCGAGACAGCATCTGCGCAGCATTGATTGGACTCATCGTTTATACGGTTGCTTCAGGCGTAGAATTATTGCAATTCAACCCTTTCATTCGGATTTTTTTCGGATGTGCTCTCTGCACCCTCTTGTCTTTGGTTTCACTGCGTACCGGTGTAGGTTTGAACTTAGACCCTATGATTATCGGTTCTATTACCATGTTCCTGCCCGGCGTAGCCTTAACCAACGCTGCAAGAGACATCCTTTCCGGCGACATGTTGGCGGGGATTGCAAGAGCTACAGAAGCCTTTGTTTCCGCCATCGCCATTGCCGGTGGCGTGGGTATGGTTCTGAAAATTTCCCATATCATTTCAGGAGGACTGTTTCTATGATGCAAGACGTGACCTTCCCCCTTTACGCCCACTTTATATTCTCTTGGATTGGCACTGCCGGATTCTGCCTGTTGGCACACGTTCCCAGCAAATACATTGTCGCAGCATCCGTAACAGGCTCTTGTGGTTGGACTTTATATAAGTATTTGGTGTTGACCGGCAATGGTAGTGTCATCGCTTGCTTTTTAGGTGCTTGCCTAGTCGCTCTTGTTTCCGAACTGTTTTCCAGAGCAGGAAAAGAAGCCACTACCCTGTTTATCATTCCGGGCATACTCCCTTTGGTCCCCGGTTTCGGTATGTATCATACCATGGTCTTCCTCTTAGAAGGTGATTTTCAGGCAGCCGCAGGCAAGGGTACAGAAACCATGCTCATGGCAGGCGGCATCGCCTTGGCAATTCTGTTGATTGCTTCCTTTACAAGACTTTTTACTGCTGCGTTGCGCAGAATCAACAACTTTATCGATTTATATAACGGGAAAAGGATATTTAAAAAGAATGAACAAAAAACCAAACACACTAGATAAATTAAGAACCGGCGAAAAGGCCAAAATTAAAGCCGTTGGCGGCAGCGGACAATTGAGACGAAGCCTGTTAGATATGGGTCTTACGCCCAATACCACGGTGATGATCCGAAAAGTGGCACCCTTAGGCGACCCTATGGAAATCTGCTTGCGCGGTTACGAACTGACTTTAAGAAAAATTGATGCACGAGAAATAGAAGTGGAGGTGATCGCCGATGAATGCAACAACTGCAATCAATGTGGCACTTGTGGGAAATCCTAACAGCGGACTGACCACATTGTTTAATCAAATGACTGACGGCATTGAACACCAAGGTCATTTTTCTACAGATCAAATCAAGACAAAAGAAGGACCCGTCAAAAACCAC
>JAVVUJ010000228.1:0-1730 GCA_036653195.1 Anaerovorax sp.
AAAAAGAAAAGAGGAGGGGAAAAGATGGATAGAAAAAGATTGCCCATTGGTATAGACAGCTTTGAGAAGATCAGGGATCAAGAAGAAAATCGTTATTATGTGGATAAAACGTTGTTTATTAAGGATCTCATAGACTTTAAAAGTGAAGTAAATCTGTTTACCAGACCCAGGCGTTTTGGGAAAACGTTGAATATGAGCATGTTGAAATGTTTCTTTGAAAAGGACCCGAAAAATAGTATTGGCCGCCCTATAGATACGGAAGCACTCTTTTCAGGTTTGGCGATTATGGATGCAGGAGAAAAATATCTTGTCCATATGAACCGGTATCCGGTCATCTTTCTAACGCTGAAATCGGCGAAACAGCCGGATTGGAACTTGTCGCATCTTAGTTTGGAAGACGAGATTATTCAAGAATTCCATAGGCATATTGGCATTTTGGAATCACCAGCACTGTTATTGTCGGAAAAAGAACGGTTTATGAAAATGGCAAACCGAAAAGCAGATCAAGAGGGTTACAGCAAGGCTTTGCAATTTCTGTCTAAGTGTCTGTATAAAGTGTATGGAGAAAAGGTGTTGATACTCATTGACGAGTATGATGTTCCTTTGGAAAATGCCTATTTTGCAGGATTCTACCAGGAGATGATTGGATTTATTAGAAGTCTCTTTGAATCGGCGCTGAAAACCAATGACTCTTTGGCCTTTGCAGTACTCACCGGGTGTTTACGTATTTCCAAAGAAAGCATATTTACGGGACTGAACAATCTTAAAATTATATCCGTATTAGATAAAAAATACGGCGAGTATTTTGGATTTACACAAGATGAGGTGGACGATATGTTGAGAAACTATGGCCTTGTATCCAAAAGAGAAGAAGCAAAACTTTGGTATGATGGCTATATTTTTGGAGAGACAGAAGTATACAATCCGTGGAGTATCATCAATTATGTGGATGACGGGGCCGATGTATTTCCCAAGGCCTATTGGGCCAATACCAGCGGAAACAGCATTGTGAGAAAATTGGTAGAAACTGCAGAAGGTGAGGTGAAGGCAGAGATCGAGGAATTGGTAAGGGGCGGAACTGTTGAGAAACCAATTCATGAGGAAATCACCTATGGGGACATTGAGTCCGGCGGGGATCACCTTTGGAACTTTCTGTTTTTCACAGGTTATTTAAAGAAAGTATCGGAGCGATTTTCAGAGGAAGGCGTGCTTTATGTAACCATGAAGATACCAAACACAGAAGTGAAAACTATTTATGAAAATCAAATTATGGACTGGTTTAGAGATAGGTTGGCAGTAAAAGATCGAAGCCGGCTGTATGAAGCTGTTTCCAAGGGAGACGCGGGCGTATTTGAGGAAGAGCTTTCGGCACTCCTTAGGGCTTCTATTAGCTATATGGATAGCTATGAAAGTTTCTACCACGGATTTGTGGCAGGGGTGCTGACAGGAATGCCGGATTACCTTTTGAAATCAAATCGGGAGAGTGGAAATGGCAGGAGTGATATTGCCATCAGGGCCTTGACTATACGAAAGCCGGCAATCATCCTGGAATTAAAAACAGCGGACAAACCAAGAGATTTGGAGAAAAAATGTGAGGAAGCCTTGGAACAAATCATGAACAAGAAGTATGACCAAGAACTTTATGAGGATGGATTTGACATTGCCATACATTACGGAATCGCCTTTTTCAGGAAGGAATGCCGGATTAAGACGGTGACTGTGGAACTAAG
>JAVVUJ010000229.1:0-1645 GCA_036653195.1 Anaerovorax sp.
ATGCGGCATGGATGACGAAACCGGGAAAATTCTTTACTTTTATCAGACGGATGCCCCGAGGGAATCCCAAGGGGTATCGGATGCGCAGATGGGGGCCTTTGCAGACTATTTGGGTGCATCCCTTGCGCCCGAGGGAAAGCGAATTTCCTCTCTGACTGCCACAACCCTTCTGCCCAAGGAGGATTCCATTGAAACCGATTACCAATATGGGATTATCTTTGAAGGAAAGCAGTTGCCTTATAACGTGGCCAAAACAAAACAGGGCATTTTCTTCGGGCACAATCTGCTGATGCCGCCGGTGGAGATGCAGACAGCGGGGGAGCCTGATTCATTGACGGAATCTCAGACATGGATGCCAAAATAAATGGCGTTTCTTCGAAAAATGCAACTTTGATGTGATTTTGATGCACGGCCAATTTATATTGTATCTATCCAAAAGAATAAGGGCCTTTCTGGAAAAAAACCGTTTTCCGACGGTTTGAACGTTTTCAGACACGCCCTAACGAAAAGGAGAGATACAATATGAAAAAAAAACGCAGAAAACACCCTATGTCAGGCTTAACAGCCCTTGCTCTGACCATTGTCGTATTGGGAGGAATTGGCGTAGGCTATCATGTGATGGTAGCTACTTCCGCCTTTTTTTCCTCTAAGGTAACGACAGTCTCCCAGGGGCAGATCTCCCAGACAAAAGGCTCTGAAAAAAAGAGTAGCCTCACGCAGAGTTCCAAAAGCGCGGTACAGCCTGCCAAGCAGTCTAACCAGGCCTCCGCCCAGGACTGGAACTTGGTTTTGGTCAATGGCGCGCACCCCATGAAGGAAGGATACCCATTCTATCAAAGCTGCGGATTTGTTCCATCACACAGAATCAAAAACTTTTTTATAGACCATTACCACCATCCTATTTTTGAAGATGGAAAACAGCTTGTGTGTAGGATCTATCTTTCCAAGGATTTATGCGCAAAATGCATAGTGTAACTTCCGTTCTCACAGATCTGTTGCATTTAATACATTGTGCAATAACTATTTTTAAAATTTGAAAAAAATAAGGCCATTTCAAGGTTTCCGGCGTTTTTTCTGGTATACAAGTGTTAAGGACCTCATGTATGAGGCATCCATCTTGCGAACGTTAGGTAGAATATGACCCGGATCATGGAAAAAGGCAAAACGTTCACATAAAAAAGTGGATAGATCCTGAGGGATATGATAAAATAGAAAAAAGGAAGAAAATTTGGAAAGACTTCAGGATAATTATTACGTAAAGTCAAGGTTAAAGGATGGGCATTATGAAAGTGAAACAAATACTGAAAAACAAGTGCCACATATGAAACCAACAAGAGCAGATGATAAACGTTATTTTGAAGATGATGTTAATGCCCAAGAATTATTTAATAAGTACGCTGGGACTGGCAAAATCGAAAGAGATAGCAAGGGAGTGGGTAAAAATATTGAAGTAATTTATTTAGATTGTCATGTGGGAATTTAGGGAAGCACGGGAAAGAAAATAGACGGAATAAAAATTCACCATTCTAAAAATAGAACACATATTGTACCTGCAAGGAGAAAGGCGTGATAGTGTGGATTTGCTTACATATCTAGGGAAAAATGTTAAAATTACATTTGAGGATGAAATTATAATAGCGAAAGT
>JAVVUJ010000230.1:0-1611 GCA_036653195.1 Anaerovorax sp.
CAACAAATTTCTTTACAGTGAAAAATGATGGATGGGATTTAGATGCGTTGAAAGCGACTACTTTTGTGCCCATTACAGACTTTAAAAATTCTTCACAGGGTGCTATTATGATTCCTATGTACATTAGATCCACAGAAGAAATGGATGTGTATTTGAAAGTAACAGATGCCACTGCCACTGCTTCTGCATTATGTGCTGATGATGGCGGAAATATTACCACCGCTTTACGTGTGGCAGTTGTTGACGGTGCTACAAAAACTATATTTGAAACAAATCCTGCTAAAGATAAGGTTTTGACAAGAAAGAACACCACAATGCAAGGAACTAAAGCTGAAACAAATGAAGCGGTTACAGCTATTGGTGGTACTGTGTCCCCTCAAAGTGCAGTTGACCCTAAAGGATATATGTTAGTTGATCTTAATAAAAACAACGTAGTAGATAAAGGGGATACTGTTCCTGCAAACAAGCTATTTACTACCAACAGCAACAATACACCCAAGCTGATTTATGTGTACATATGGTTAGAAGGCTGTGATTGGGACTGCGTTTCAGAAGTGTCAAAAGACAAATATAAGGTCAATCTAAACTTTATCGGAGCACCTAAAGGTACACAATCAGGCTCAATTAGTTAATTGAAGAATATAAGTAAAATTGAAAAAATGAGACAGATGCTTTAAGTAGACAGGATCTAAAATGAACAGCACGGAGTTAAAGAAAAGTACATATATGGCTCTGGTCATGGTGGTGGTGGCGGCGGTATCGCTGGCCATTGCTACCTATGCTTGGTTTGTAAACAATACGGCTGTAGGGGTGGAGCAGTTGGAATTTTCAGCTACCGGCTCTACAGCACTGTCTATTGCAGTGCATGAAAATAAAAAGGGCATTACGGCCACGACCAATCAGAATTTACTCAATTACAAAGGTGTGCTGACCAATGTAGATATTCAAACCTATTTGAATAAATTGAAGACAATGGATGACGGCACTACCAATACAATCTCGGGATTAAAGGCAGTATCCACCGTTTCAACTGCCGCTTTTTATGCCAATGATGGATTTAACAATGAAGTGAAAAAAGCGGAAACCTTTAAAGTTATTGCTGACGACGACCAAAATAATTACTATCTGGCTTTGCCTGTCTGGCTTCGAGCCAGTGAAGGGATGACTGTATATTTAAGCGACAGCACCAGTGTGACGGTGAAAGATGGAAAGGGAACCGCCAAGTATTTTGACAGAGCCATACTTCTTGGCTTTTCCCAAGTGCCGGGTGAAAAAGACGGTTTGGAAACCAGTAGTGGAACGGTTATTTATGAACCAAACAACAAAGAGGATGCAGAAGAATTGCCGGGTAGAAAAACCACCACTGTAGGGCAAGATATAGACGGCTATGGAATTTCTGCTATAAATGGAAAGGGAGTGGCTACATTCAAGCAACAGGATCGCAAAACAAAAGAAAATTTGGCGATTACAGCACCTGTAGGCGGCGGTGTGCCCACCAAGGGCGGCATTGCCGGCATTGAGAATAAGACGGGCATTGTAACCTTAGAGAAAGAAATACCGAAAAAAATGATGATTTACTTATGGCTGGATGGCATGGATTTTGACTGTGTT
>JAVVUJ010000231.1:0-1576 GCA_036653195.1 Anaerovorax sp.
GTTTTCGGCCTTGCTCTAAACCCTGTTTTCGGTCAATCTCCATGCCTTCTTCTCGCCCAATCCGAATATCAAACATGATTAAAGGTAGATGATATGGAATTTGCTAAAATACATATTTCAAATGCACAATTTTATGGCGAATGGAATTACACTATTTCGCAAAATCTGTAGATACGTCTAATTTATTTAATAACAATCCCCAAGTCTACTCGATGATGTACTTTTTTTACCAAAGAACAATCAAATTGCCGGGCAATAAGCAGCAATACCTGGCAATAGTTTGCGATAATTTATCATAGAACGTACAGGTTTATAGATTGATGATTTCTTCAATCCCACTGATTACCTTTTCCACCTCTGTGAGTGTATTGAAATAGCCAAAGGAAAACCGCACGGTACCTTGTGGAAAAGTGCCTAAAGTTTTATGAGCATGGGGGGCGCAGTGCATGCCACATCTGGTCATAACACCATATTCACGCTCTAAAATAAAGCTGACTTCTGCATTGTCCAAGGTCTTAAAATCCACGGATACAACGGGGCATCTATCTTGTGCACCGTCTAATCCCACCAATCTTACTTTGCACGGATCCATATTTTTTATGCCTTCTATAAAAGACGTGACAATGGCGTGCTTCTTCTCACTGATCGTTTCCAATCCTTCTCTTTCTATAAAATTCAGAGCATGGTGCAATCCAATGATTCCCGGTATATTTAACGTGCCTGCTTGGAATTTATCTGGTAAGAAATCCGGCATGGTCTCCCGATCCGAAAGGCTTCCCGTGCCCCCTGCAATCAACGGAATCATCTCTTTTTCAATGGCCTTGCCCACGATTAAGACACCAATTCCCTGGGGTCCCAAAAGACCTTTATGCCCCGGAAAAGCCAATGCATCTATGTTACAGGTTTTCATATCAATGGGTTCTGCGCCCGCCGATTGAGAGCCGTCCACTGCAAAATAAATATGATTTTTTTTACAAATCTCCCCCACTTTCTCTATGGGTAACATGGTTCCGCATACATTAGATGCATGGGTAAGAAGCACCAATTTAGTATTTGGTTTAATGAGCTTTTCAATTTCCCAAGGATTCAGCTCTCCTCTTTCATTACACATTGCACAATCCCATTCAATGCCTTCTTCCACCAATTGAGTCAAAGGTCTGACTACCGCATTGTGTTCCACAGAGGATGTGATCACATGATCGCCCCTGCGAAGAAGTCCCTTTACAATCATGTTTAAGCTTGCAGTTGCGCCCGGAGTAAAGACCACGCTCCTCACATGCTCTCCCTTAAAAAAACGACAAATTTGTTCCTTTGTTTCGATTACAATTTCCTCAACACTATAGGCGTCGGAATATCCGCCCCTGCTGATATTGTAGCCATTGTGATCAATATGCGCTCCCATGGCTGCACCCAATCCGGGTGCCTTTGGGAAGGACGTGCTTCCATTATCAAAATATATTTTCTCCATCTATTTCACCTCAAAATTCAAAATTCAACTGCTACTGGTGGTTATTATCCCACAATGCAACGCATTTTGGGATAATCCGGCATGTGCCTTTTCAGCCCAAGGCTGAAA
>JAVVUJ010000232.1:0-1546 GCA_036653195.1 Anaerovorax sp.
TTTAAAATCCAGAGAAGACTGCATTGAATATGCAGCCAAACATAAAATTCCCATTGCACAAACAGCAGAGAAAATTTATAGCCGTGATGAAAATATCTGGCATATCAGTCATGAGGGTGGAAACCTTGAAAATCCTTGGAACGAACATAAAGATGATATTTTCGTCTTAAGTGTTCCACCTGAAAAAGCACCGGATAAGGCTACTTATGTAGAAATTAGTTTTATTGAAGGCATTCCCGTAGCTTTAGACGGTGTGGATATGGATCCTGTTGCCTTGCTGAGAAAATTAAACAAGTTGGGCGGAGAAAATGGCATTGGTCAAATTGACATCGTTGAGAATAGATTGGTAGGAATGAAATCCCGTGGGGTATATGAAACACCGGGCGGAACGATTTTGTACGCTGCCCATAGTTCCCTTGAAAAATTAGTACTGGATAGAAACACCATCGCATACAAAAATATCGTATCCATGAAATATGCAGAAATCGTTTATGATGGTCTGTGGTTTACACCTCTTCGCGATGCCATCGACGCTTTTGTAAACTCAACCCAAGAAGTGGTTACAGGCGTTGTACGAATGAAGCTTTACAAAGGCAGTGCCGTAGCTGCCGGCTCTAAATCCATCTATTCCCTTTATAATGAAGAATTTGCTACATTTAGCAAAGACGAAGTTTATAATCAAAAAGATGCAGAAGGATTTATCAATTTATTTGCTCTGTCACTGAAAATCAGAGCCATTATGAAAGAAAATATTAAGGGGGCAAAACATGATGAAACTTTGGGGAGGAAGATTCTCAAAGGCGGCGAGTTCGTCGGCTAATGCGTTTAACGCTTCCATTGAATTTGACCAAAGACTATACAAAGAAGATATTGCAGGCAGCATTGCACACGCCAAAATGCTTGCAAAACAAAAGATTATTACACCAGAGGAGGCTCTTCAAATAGAGTCTTCCCTTCTTGATATTTTAAAGGAAATAGAAGCAGGCACCATAGAATTTACCATTGACAACGAAGACATTCATATGAATATCGAAAGCATTTTAACACAGCGAATTGGACAAGCCGGGAAAAAGCTTCATACAGCGAGAAGCCGAAACGATCAAGTGGCTGTGGATATCCGCCTTTATTTAAAGACAGAAATCGACACACAGACGGAGCTTTTGGAAAATTTAAAATCCACATTGATCACGTTGGCAAAGGAACATCAGGACACGGTTATGCCCGGATACACCCATTTGCAACGTGCCCAACCGGTTACTTTTGCGTTCCATTTATTGGCTTACTATCAGATGTTTTCAAGAGATGTCTCTCGGTTTGTGGATTGCAAAAAAAGAATGGACGTCCTTCCTTTGGGATCAGGTGCTTTGGCCGGAACCACTTATGATACAGATCGTGATTTCGTGGCAAAAGAATTAGGCTTTTCCCTTGTCAGCGAAAATGCTATGGACTCTGTCAGCGACAGGGATTTTGCCATAGAATTTATAGGCTGCTGTGCCACCGCCATGATGCACCTATCCAGATTTTGCGAAGAACTGATTCTTTGGAG
>JAVVUJ010000233.1:0-1471 GCA_036653195.1 Anaerovorax sp.
TGAACCGCTGACAGACCCCGATACCCATGTTGGCATAGAAAATGTGCGCTGCCGTCTGTGGTCCATCTGCCGTGGAACGCTTGATATCAAAAGTGAGGTGGGAGAGGGTACCGCTGCCACGATAAAACTTCCAAAGGGGAAAAATTTGCCATAATAAGTACGGTCTTGGCAGTGCCTTTTACGGAAAAAAAGGTTAGAAAACCCCGACGCTTTTCAGACACTTCATGTTGTATAATAAAGTCAAAGTAGTGAACGTACTGATAGAAAGGAGATAACATACAGTGAATTTTGTGGTTGTGGATAATAATGAAAACGATTTGGAGCTGCTTGTAAAAACGATAAGAAAAGAGATGCCGGAATGTCAGATACAGCCGTTCACCGACCCTTTGCTCTCAGCCAAATATATCTGTAACAATCCGGTGGACATGGTGTTCCTGACAGATACCATGCGCCCGGTAAATGGCTTTCGACTCATGCAGGTGCTAAGAAAAAACGTTCCAAAGCTTGCGGTCGTTATGCTGTCAGATGATGAGCACAACCGACTGGATGCGGTTCACGCAGGGGTTGACGACTATCTTTTAAAACCGATATCCCCACACATGTTAGGGACGATCGTGAGACAATCTGTCATTTGATGAATTGTTTGTCAAAAGGAATACATCACAGGTTTATTTCCATTCCGTAGGAATTGACCTTTTACAGGTGGCTTCAGCGGAGATGGCGGCGGTGACACGGAATAAAGCTGCTACTTCTTCCATGACGAAAACAAGGACAGCAAGAATCGCAGCAGGCAGATAATGCAATGAGGCAGAGGGCATCCCCAAAAGGGGAGGCTACCCTGATGGGTATAAAGTCCCAACAAAGAAGAAACAAGCTGAGAGGCTTGTTTTTTTTTGTGTAATAGGAGCACTTTCCTATTACATAAAAAAACTTTTAAATTAGGTGAGTACTTTTTAGTTTTTATGTATTTATAGATATAGTAGAAATTATTAAAAATTAGAATGGTGCGTGATAAGCGAATGAGTATACATTATTATTCACAGGAATTAAAACAAAATTTACATAGAATTTCAGAAGTTCGGACGATTTTAGTAGAAGCGCCTTCCGGATATGGAAAGACAACGGCGGTCAAGGATTACTTGAACACAAGGGAAGAAATGGGCGCTGAGATTTTCTGGTTCACAGCGATGGAAGAGACATTTTCTTCTTCATGGAGTAGAGTGTGCAACGTGTTGGAGAAAATCGATCCGGTAGGAGGAAGAAACTTAATCGAAATAGGTGTTCCTACAAGAATAACCATTGGGCAGGTAGCAGAGGCACTATTTCAATTAAGATGCAGCAGAGAAACTTATTTCGTATTAGATGATTTCCATCTTTTGGATAAAGGAATCAATGAATATCTGCTTAAAGCTATTTTTTTCCATGGGGGCGAACAACTGCACTTGATTATCATTGGGCAGGTATTCACCCG
>JAVVUJ010000234.1:0-1444 GCA_036653195.1 Anaerovorax sp.
AGTTGTGTTAGTTCAAAATGACTGGCCGCCATTGCTGCCTCCCAAACAGAGCCTTCATCGCACTCTCCATCTCCCAGAATAACAAATACTTTTGACTTTTTATTATTTTTTCGATTTAATGCCAGACAGGTGCCTACTCCCAAGGATAAACCCTGTCCCAAACTTCCCCCTGAAAATTCAATTCCTTTTTCTAAATTCATAGATGGATGTGCATAAAGATTGGTACGGTTCCTCTTATACGTCGCCAGTTCTTCTTTTTTGATAAATCCAGCATGATACAATGCGGGGTATAGAGCTAGTGTTCCATGGCCTTTACTAAATATTACACGGTCCCTTTCCTCACTCAATGGGTTCTCTATATCGTAATTCAATATCATCAAATATAAAACTGCCATTATCTCAATCAGTGACAATCCCCCACCCATATGTGCTCCGTTTTTTCCGGCAGCCCATGCCATCTCCAACGCTTCTATTCGCATTTCATCCGCTTTTTTTCGGCATTCCTCTATTTTTTTTTCTTTCTTTTTTTCCATAAATCCTCCAAATTTGATTATAATGCAATAAATTTCTTTTTCTTTCTATTCATTCATGCTATACTATTACCAAAATAAAGGTGGTGGCAAAAATGATTCTAGGTATATATGGTGCTAGTGGACTTGGCCGTGAAATTCTTGAAAATGTTCAAATGCAGCCCAATTTTATCTCACGTTGGGAGCAAGTTTTTTTTATTGACGACATTCAGCCAGACAGAAAGTTGTGCAATTATTGTGTCCTATCTTTTGAACAAATCTGCGCTTTGTATTCTTCTGCTCAAATTGAATTTATAATTGCTGTTGGTGAACCTTTTCTTCGTGAAAAATTATACCATAAAGTGAAAAGTTTTGGTTATTCACTTACTACTCTTGTACATCCCAGTGCTATCCTTACAAATAGCACAATTCTTAAGGAAGGCGTTATTGTGAATGCCTTTTCCTTTGTTTCTTGTGATGTCTTTCTTGATTGTAATGCTTTAATTCAAAATCATGTTTCTATAGGGCATGATACCAAAATTGGAAGTCACTGTGTTATATCTGCTGGAGATATGATAGGCGGGCATTCTTATGTTGGATCCCGTACCTATATTTCTATGGGTATTTCTATAAAAGACCGCATCTCTATTGGGAGTGATTCCATTCTTGGATTAGGCTCTGTTGTAACGCAAAATATTCCGGACAACGTCATTGCTATGGGAAACCCGGCTCGAGGTTTGAAACACAATGACGATCATCAGGTATTCCGTTCTTAATTTATAGTTGTATTCCATCTTTTTCCACAATGGTATCTACGATTTGCTGCAATAATAAATTATGAATTGATTCCACAATTCCATAATGTTCTATGGGTATGTATATATTATAATCGCCTAATGATTTACTTTTATTATTTTCTTTAAATCCGGAAAATG
>JAVVUJ010000235.1:0-1351 GCA_036653195.1 Anaerovorax sp.
GATTTTTTATAGTTTTACATCTATATACATAAAAATGGAGGTTAACAGAATGAGTGGTTGTCTCATCCAAAAAACAACCACTCATATTCCATACCGCCCATTCTTCACTCATCCTATGTACAATCCAATCTCCGCCTCCACCTCCCCTTAAACTACACCCTAAAGAAGGTGACAGATTGCTCACTTTTTCGGTGGGTGTACCCATAGGCTACTTTCCATAAGGATACGCAATGGAGATTTACCCATACCCTACTTTCCATAAAGATACGCAATGGGGAAGCGGCTCTGTTCTTCAACCAGGTTCATTACAATGCCCAAGTCATTGGTATTGGCCTGTTTTAAATTGATTTTTCCAAGCAATTGCCCCAAGAAAGAATGGTCCACATAGTGGATTTCTACCGTATTGCAGTCCTGTAAGCCATACTCTTTTTTCATCTTTAAAATCGTCTGATCCAAGGTGGCGATGCCGTCGATTAGTTTTAGTTCTTTGGCCTGTTTGGCCGTATAGATTCTGCCATCTGCAATCGCTTCTGTCTTTTGTAAATCAATTTTTCGCTCTTTGGATACGATGCCCACAAATTGCAGGTAGGCTTCATGAACCAATTCTTGTAAAATATCCTGTTGCTCTTTGGTCAGTGGATGGGTACTGCTGCCCATAGCCTTGTTTCGACCTTCTGCAATGGTGACCGTTTTAATACCGTACTTTTCCAGAAGTCCGGATACATCAAATAGGGTGCCGATGGTCACACCGATAGAACCGGTCCACGTATTTCTATTGGCATAGATTTTATCTGCCGGTGTTGCAATATAATAGCCGCCGGATGCTGCCATGCTACCCATAGCCGCATAGACAGGTCTGCCTGTCAGCGTCTGATATTGCTTGATTTTCAAATAGAGTTCGTCGCTTTCATAGACGCCGCCGCCGGGAGAATCGATAAAGACAACCATCCCTTTGTTCTTGTGATCATCCATCATTTCGTCAATTTGATTTAAGGTCCACTGATGCTGGTATCCGTATGGAATGCCAAAGGTATCCACACTGCCGGATCCGATTTCACCTTCTACAGAAACCACACCGATGTAAGGCCCCGCCTTTTCCTTTTCTTGCGGATCGGCCATCATCTGATTGATAAACACACCTACACAAATAAAAGCCAACACAATACCCAACCAAATCCATATATTTTTATTCCTTTTTTTCTTCTTTTGATCCCTTGTATCTTCTGAAGAAAGCTCCCCTTCCTCGAAAAACAGTTCTCCCGTTTCTTCATTATACTTCAATTTTCTTCCCCCTTTTTCCTTTTTCATCATGGACACAGTATAGCAGATTTTCAGAAGAAATGAAACGAAA
>JAVVUJ010000236.1:0-1280 GCA_036653195.1 Anaerovorax sp.
TTTCATATCTTCTTGTGTCTTGCCCATTCCCTTTTTCAATCCGTGATTGATACATGGAGAATAACAAATGATAATAGAAGGGCCATCGTACTTCTCAGCTTCAATCACAGCCTTCATAAACTGTGCTTTATCTGCCCCCATGGACACTTGTGCTACATATACATATCCATAAGAGATTGCCATCATGCCAAGATCTTTTTTCTTGATTCGCTTTCCGGCTGCCGCAAATTTTGCAATGGCAGCAGTAGGTGTTGATTTTGATGCCTGACCACCCGTATTAGAATACACTTCTGTATCAAATACCAAAATATTTACATTCTCTCCCGATGCCAATACGTGATCTAATCCGCCGTAACCGATATCATAAGCCCATCCGTCTCCGCCAAGAGCCCATATAGATTTCTTAACTAAGAAGTCTTTTCTCTCTTTGATAAAAGGAACCAACTTGGTCACTGCATCATCATTGTCGGGAAGTCGATCGATGGCCGCCATCAATTTGTCACTGGCAACTCTTGATCCATCTCCTGAATCCTTGTTTTCTAACCATTCACCGATGGCTTCCGCTAAATACTCCGGTAAATCAAGGGATAGCATAGCTCTCAAAGTGCTCTCTATCTTTCCTCTCATCTGATTCACTGCCATCAACATACCGTAACCATATTCTGCATTGTCCTCAAAGAGCGAATTTGCCCAAGACGGGCCTCTTCCATTGACATCCATACAATAAGGTGTCGCCGGTGCCGATCCGCCCCAAATAGAAGAACAACCTGTGGCATTGGCAATCATCATGCGCTCACCAAATAGTTGGGTAACCAATTTAATGTAAGGTGTTTCACCGCAACCTGCACAAGCTCCTGAAAATTCAATGTAAGGTTTTGCAAATTGACTACCCTTCACCGTTTCCTTTGACATCAAAGTGTCTTTGATTTTAACCGTGGTAGAGTACTGCCAATTGTCCTTTTCTTGAATGACATCTGCGTAATCTTTCATAACCAACGCTTTTTCCTTTGAAGGACAAATATCGGCACAATTTCCGCAACCTAGGCAATCTAAAGGAGAAACCTGCATTCTGTATTGATAGTTTTCGAATCCTTTTCCTGTTGCCTTTACCGTGTCAAATTCTACCGGCGCTGTCAGCTGCTCCTCTTCATCAATCAATACAGGCCTGATAGCCGCATGAGGACAAACAAAGGAACATTGATTACATTGAATACATTTGTCTTTCTGCCACTGGGGTAAATGGACGGCAACACCACGCTTTTCATAAGCAGCAGTTCCTG
>JAVVUJ010000237.1:0-1228 GCA_036653195.1 Anaerovorax sp.
GAACACCCCATGGCAAGAGGCACAAATTCCTTTTGAGGAAGCTGCGGAAATAGGAACCAGAAAAGTCATTTCAGAACACGCAACCATAGGCATTTTGGTGACAACAGACGGAAGCATTGGAGAAATTCAGCGGGAAAATTATGTGACGGCGGAGGAGCGAGTCGTAAAAGAACTGAAAGAATTGAACAAACCGTTTGTTATCGTATTAAACGCTATAGATCCGGAAGGCGAAACAGCCCAAAGTATGAAAGCAAAATTGAAAGAAACGTATCAAGTGCCTGTGGTAGCGGCAAATTGTGCCAGAATGAACAGGGAAACCGTTAATGAAATATTGGAGGATGTGCTCTATGAATTTCCGGCAGCCCAAATTAATTTTCATTTGCCCGGATTTGTGGAAGGATTGTCCAATGAGCATTGGATTAAAAGCACCATGATCAACAATATCAGAGGGTGGAGCCAAACTTTTGAAAACCTCCATGATATTAAAAATACCATAAGCATTCTTGAGGATGGACAGGTGATTGCAGGAATTACAGTAGACGGTGTCAATTTGGGAACCGGCATCATTGATGTGACCATGAACATGGTAGAGGGGTTATATTATAAAGTAATTGAAGAAATTATGGGGCAAGAAGTCAGAAATGACCGTCAATTTTTTAGTCTGATCAAAGAATTTTCAAAAGACAAGCGATCCTATGACAAATTAAAGGATGCCATGGAGCAGGTAGAAGAGACCGGTTATGGAATTGTTCAGCCAAAACTTTCAGAAATGATGTTAGAAGAGCCTGAAATCTTTAAACAGGGAAATAAATTCGGTGTCAGGTTAAAAGCGAAAGCACCCTCCTTGCATATTATAAAGACAGATATCACCACAGAAGTTTCACCGGTGGTAGGCAGTGAACGGCAAAGTGAAGATTTGATCAAATATCTGCTCAGTGAATTTGAAAATGATCCATCAAGAATTTGGGATACCAATATATTTGGGAAATCGTTATACGAAATGGTGACGGAACAGATGGAGAGCAAGCTATCCAACGTGCCGGAAAACATCCGTTACAAAGTCCAGCGGTCTTTACAAAAAATATCAGATGAAGGAAAAGACTACTTTGTCTGCATCATTATCTAACCCAACAAAGACAGTCCACCCACTGCTTTATCTGAACATAAATTATTTTATCCAAAAAAATAAAAACCCAAGTTCAAAGTATGCTTTTAAAGAACAAAAGCA
>JAVVUJ010000238.1:0-1218 GCA_036653195.1 Anaerovorax sp.
ATTGTACCTTTCAAAGCGTCATCTTGGCAGGTGTTTATGATGTGAAAAACATCAAACTGAAAATGATCAACGATGGTAAACATGTACTTACGGGTTTTGAAAATAGAATATATAATTCTCCATGGAATATCGCTGCAGATTTTAAAGTGGATCTATCTTTTTCTCCGGAAGAAATTTCCACAATGCTGGTTGACTATAGAGATGAGCAATTGGATGCTGAGCGCAATAAATGGGGAGGCTTGAAAACTTCCAAAGAAGTCCGGCAGCGTATTCAGGATATGGACATTATGGCACTGTCCAATGAACTCTATAAATACACAAGCGGATACCCATTTTTAGTGAGCAAGCTTTGCAAATTAATAGATGAAAAATTGGAAGGGGAGTGGACCAACCTAGGGGTTGAAAAAGCAGTAAAAATGTTGCTGAATGAGCAAAATACACTGTTTGATGACATTGGGAAAAACCTGGAGAACAGCAGGGAACTTTATGATTTACTATACAACATTCTCATTAACGGGGAAAAGACTGCCTACAAACGGATGAATCCTACTATTGATTTGGGGTCTGTTTTGGGCATCCTGGAAGACCGGAACGGTTATGTGGCAGTTGCTAATGAACTATTCGAACTTTTAATTTACGACTATATGATTTCTAAGAAAGAAACAAGGGGCGATCACTTTATTAGTGCGAAATATGGTGGAGATTTTGTAGAAAACGGAAGGCTTCATATGGAACTGGTGCTTACCAAATTCCAGCAATTTATGAGGGAAGAATATAGGGAACAAGACGAAAACTTCATAGAAAAGCAGGGGCGCCTCCTATTTTTAAGTTTTCTAAAACCCATTATAAACGGGAAAGGTTTTTACTTTGTAGAAGCGGAAACCAGAAGCAACAAACGCATGGATATTATCGTGACCTATGGATGTGAACAATTTATAGTGGAATTGAAAATATGGCACGGAGAATCGGCATGGGAAAAAGCATTGATGCAGCTTGCAGATTACCTAAAGATTAAAAATGAAGAAAAAGGCTATCTGCTCACCTTTAGCTTTGTGAGCAATAAAACCTATACGGCAGAATGGCACAATGCAGAAGGCAAGGAAATTTTTTCGGTTGTGGTGTGACAGGGACGTTTGAAAAGCGAGCCATGAATTTTCGCGGTTTTTTGGTTAACAAGCATTCAATAGTTGAACTGGGGGTTAGGTGTGGTATACTTAA
>JAVVUJ010000239.1:0-1168 GCA_036653195.1 Anaerovorax sp.
ATGAATTGCCACGATTGGCATCCAATACTCGGCCGCTACTACTGGACTGTGGATATAAAACATACTTGTTTCCGCCTCTATCCACTAGTTTGAAATTTTGTTCAGGCGAACCATCTTTATCCCATACACAAACATTGGCACCGTCTTTGTCTTGACCCGCATATACGTTCAAATAACGCCCACCGTCCACACACCTGAAATTGTAAATTCCGCTGTCCAGTTGATCTGCATACGCTGTTCCAAATGTAAAGCATATTGTTACCATTACAAGCATTACAAGAAATAAAAGCCAATATCTTCTTTTCATCACTTTTTCACTCCTTTACTGTCTATCCCTTTGTTAAAAAGTCACCAACTTGAACGCTCCGGAAAATCCTGCCTTCGCTTCCATTTCAGTGACTGAAATCATGCCCATACAAAGGATTCCACTACAATCAAACGGATCATTTTTTTAGACCTTGTTTTCTTAGATTTGGTTGCATCTTATGGGACGCATCCTGATTCGTCATAGAATTATTTATCATGTCGTTCTTCCTTTCTGTGAATCAACTCCACCTTGAAGCATTTATGGCAGCAATTTGGCTTCGCCCAGAATGATTGTCCTCTCTCTTTGCCCACCTTTTAATTCAAATTCAATGGTCATTACAGAAACACCGGAGACATCTATATTCACATCATAGGCCTTGCTCTGTTCTGTAAACCCAGGCGATGTATACAGCAGTTTATCATCCCCGTAAATTTTCATAACTGTAGACTTTATATAGCTTTCTGATCTAACACCAAAAGTGGTCATGAACCCTTTATATTCTTTGTTCAACATATAAGAAATTTTTGTGGTTTCCACTGTTCCTATTTCACTTTCCTCTGGAATAACCATATCAACGGAAAGTCCTCTCTTAAAGGTTTTATCACCACCTCCTTATCACTAACTGATTCATATTTGCTGTCATCACCGCTTGAGCTTGTAAAATCATACACTGCCATTTCGTCTAAATAAGATATGTTTTTCTGTCCACCGATTTGTACGATGGCATTTTTACTGTCCCAACTCACCTCTTTCCCGAAAATATCGGCTACCGCTCTTACCGGCAGGTAGGTTGTACCTCCCATAATAAACGGTTCTACTACATTGCCGTTGACATCCTTTGGTGTAACCTGTTGACCGTCT
>JAVVUJ010000240.1:0-1129 GCA_036653195.1 Anaerovorax sp.
CTTTTTAAAAGCATGAGCAGCAAACAGGATAATGGGAAGTCAAGCATTACCGCAACCCTCACATTTTGGGTGTATGATGCAATGAAAATTACGGCGGCTGTGGTACCTATGAAGCCGATCTATGAAACGATGGAAATAGATGTTGCTAAACGAGATCTAGCATGTCAAGTTGGGATGGCCCCAAAACTATCGACTCTCAGTAAAACCGCAAAATCCCCGGCGTGTGATGATGCGGATGCCACACAATTAATAAGGAAAGTGAGGCGAAAATAATGGCGATTGAAACGACAAGTCTTTTTTATCCGGAACAAAAAATACATATTGGGGAATATGAGTTGACAGAAGGCGTGGAAATCCAGATTTATTCTGCAAAAGACACCTATTTTGATTGGGCAAAATTAAAACTCTCTCAGGCATTTTATGGAAAGATTACCATTGCAAAGGGGGACAAAGTTGAAATTTTACTCGGTTATGATGGAAATCTAAATTCCGTTTTTCAAGGTTATGCTTACAAATGTGATGGGAAAATTATTATTTGTAAAGATGAAATGGTAAAGTTGGAACAAACTAAAATCACCAACACTTTTTTAGATGCAGAACCGGGGGAGATTGTGGAGTATTGCCTACTACAAGCAGGTGTTGCAAGTTATAAGCTATTTGAAAACAGCTATCAAAAGAGAAGTATTGTACCAATTTCCGGAAAAAATGTAATACAAGTGATGGAAGAAATTAAAATTCTATGGCGTATTCCACATCTCTTTTATT
Source organism: Anaerovorax sp. (assembly GCA_036653195.1). GTDB lineage: Bacteria > Bacillota > Clostridia > Peptostreptococcales > Anaerovoracaceae > JAVVUJ01. The sequence continues at coordinate 766 of JAVVUJ010000240.1, forward strand.
TTTTGCAAAGAACCTTTCACTTTGGCTCCAAACATGTACAAGAAAAAATCTATAAATTTGAATATGGCATCAATATCATTTCATTGACAGAAGAAAAAGGTCAGTGGATATTAGAAACAGCGTCAGTGCCTTTTATCAGGCATAGCGATATTATTGAAATGAATCATCCAAGTGTACAAGGGAAGCGTCAAGTAAGCAAGGTGGTTTTTTCCAGTAATGAAGCAGGGTTCCTACGAACCAGAATATATTTTGAGGTAGAAAAATAATGGCAAATGAATGGGAAGTAAGAATAAGCAGAATGGTAAAGAAAGTAATAAGGACAGATTTTCCACATCTTACAATGCCGGCGGTGCTTTATGGGAGA